>NZ_WOTN01000001.1:2255176-2577344 GCF_010993745.1 Fodinicola acaciae | reverse complement strand
GACACCTGGACCGCGAAAGCGAGGTCGAGATCGCCGGCCGGCTGACGGCCGCCGTTCCAGGTGTTGTCGCCGTACGCAACAAGTTGCGTTATCTGTCCGGCCGGGCGTCCGCCAGCTGACGATGCGCCGTGCGACCAGCGTCACCGACCGTCGGCCTTGGCGGCCGGGGACCTCCGTCCCTGCGCGGCGTGTCCGTCGCGCAATAGCGTCGGAAACACAGGACAGAGCGCGAGGAGACGACGATGAAACGGCTGCTCATCCTCGGCGCCGGCACGGCCGGCACGATGGCCGCGAACAAGCTCCGGCGGCGTCTGCATCCGGACGAGTGGCGGCTGTCGGTCGTCGACCAGAGCGAGACCCACTTCTACCAGCCGGGTTATTTGTTCATCCCATTCGGCCGGTATCGGCCCGACGAGGTTTCCAGGCCGAGCCGCCGGCTGCTTCGTGACGACGTGGATCTGATCCACGGCGAGATCGCGTTGGTCGAGCCGGACCATAACCGCGTGCTGCTGACCGACGGCCGCGCGTTGGCGTACGACTACCTGGTCATCGCGACCGGGACGACGCCGCGACCGGACCAGACACCTGGAATGGCCGACGGGCGGCTGTGGCGCAGCAGCGTTTTCGACTTCTACACCTACGATGGCGCCGTCGCGCTGGCATCGGCGTTGGGTGACTTCCGCGGCGGCCGGATGGTGGTGCATGTCGTGGACATGCCGATCAAATGTCCGGTGGCGCCGCTGGAATTCACCTTTCTCGCGGACGCGTACTTCCGCGAGTGCGGCATTCGCGACGACGTCGAGCTCGTCTACGTCACGCCGTTGCCCGGAGCGTTCACCAAACCGATCGCGTCCCACCGGCTCGGTTCGATGCTGGAGGAACGCAAGATCGTGCTGGAAACCGACTTCATGGTCGAGAGCGTCGACCCGGACACCAAGACGCTGGTTTCCTATGACGAACGCGAAATACCGTTCGATCTGTTGGTCACCGTGCCGCTGAACATGGGAGCTGACTACGTCGCGAAGTCCGGCCTGGGAAACGAGCTCAATTACGTCGCGGTGGACAAGCACACCATGCTTTCCAAGCAGTTCCCCAACATCTTCGCGATCGGCGACGCCAACGACCTGCCGGCTTCCAAGGCCGGCTCGGTCGCGCACTTCTCGGTGGAGGTGTTCGCCGACAACTTCGTACGGTATGTCGGCGGCAAGCCGATGCTGAGGCGGTTCGACGGCCACGCCAACTGCTTTGTCGAGTCCGGCGCCGGAAAGGGCCTGCTGATCGACTTCAACTACGACACCGAGCCGTTGCCGGGGCGCTATCCGCTGCCGTGGCTGGGTCCGTGCCGCCTGCTGGCCGAGTCGCCGGTGAACCACTGGGGAAAGCTCGCCTTCCGGTGGATCTACTGGCACGTACTGCTTCCCGGCCTGCCTGTCCCGCTGCCGTCGCATCTGACGATGGCCGGAAAACACCCAGAGGAGTGACCATGTCAACGACCATGATCGGCGGCCGCGAGGTCCATGTCGACGAGGAAGGTTTCCTCACCCAGTACGACGAATGGGACGAGGACCTGGCCAAACAGTTGGCGGCGCTGATCGGTGTCGATCTGACCGACCGCCACTGGACGGCGATCCGTTTCCTGCGCCGCGACTACCGGAGTCAGGGTGAGACCGCCACGCTCCGCCGCGCCGCACAGCTTTGCGGCATCCCGATCAAGGAACTGTTCCAGCTTTTTCCGAAAAAACCGGCCAAGAAGATGGCCTACATCGCCGGCCTGCCAAAGCCGCACGGCTGTGTGTGAGAAAAGGAGCCGACATGACCACCACCGCTGAGACGGCGCCTGCGCGAGTCCCCAGTTTCGACGACGAGTCGACGATCGGCCGCAAGCTGGCGATCATCTGTTCCAAGGGAAACCTCGACATGGCATATCCCGGCCTGGTGCTCGCCAACGCGGCCCTCGGCGAAGGCGTCGAAACCCATTTGTTCTTCACCTTCTGGGGTTTCGACATCATCACCAAAGCGCGGATGGACGGCCTGAAGTTCACCGTGCTGGGGAACACCGCGACGCATTTGCCACAGGGCCTCGGCGGACTGCCGGGGATGACCGCGATGGCCACTCACATGATGAAAAACCAGATCGCCGACGTCGGCGTCCCCGAGGTGCCGGAGTTCCTCGACCAGATCGTGGCCTCCGGCGGTCACCTCTGGGGATGCCGGATGTCGGCGGACATGATGCACCTGTCCCTGGAGGACCTGTACGACGGCGTCGAAGACATCATCAGCGCCGCCGATTTCATCGAGAAGACCGACGGCGCGCAGCTGCTGTTCATCTGAGCACGTCGTGAGTCGATGACGGTGACATCCGCGTGGAGAGCGCGATCCCTCCACTGTCGAAAGGCCGAGGATGAAGGCGACGATATCCATCGGAAGATGGGCCGGGATTCCGCTGCGGGCTCATTGGACCGTACTCGTGACCGCCGTCCTGGTGGCCTGGATCCTGGCGAGTAGCGCACTGCCGGCGGCGGTCGCCGGCTATCCGGTGACGGCGTACTGGACGGCCGGTCTGCTGGCCGCGGCGGCATTCATCTTTTCCCTACTGGCGCACGAGATCGCGCACGCTGCCACCGCTCGACACCACGGCGGTCGGGTACGGTCGATCACGCTGTGGTTGCTCGGCGGCGTGACGGAGATCAGGGACGAGCCGGCGTCGCCAGGATCGGATCTGCTGATCGCCGCGGCCGGTCCGCTCACCAGTCTGGCGGCCGCTGTGGTGTTCGCGGCATCCGCGTTCGTCGCGGCGGCGGCACACCTTCCGGCGATCGTGTTGGTCACGTTGTTCTGGCTCGCCGCGTCCAACCTGATTTTGGCCGTGTTCAACCTGTTGCCAGGCGCTCCGCTGGACGGTGGACGTGTTCTCCGAGCGATCGTCTGGAAAGTCACCGGTGACCGCGACCGAGCCGAGGCCGTCGCGGCCGGCGCCGGCAGGATTCTCGGACTCGCGATGATCGCGTTCGGACTGACCGGCGCGTTCCTTTCCGGATGGCTCGGCGGTCTGTGGCTGGCCGCGGTCGGCTGGTTCCTGGTCGTTGCCGCCAGCGCCGAGCGCAACCTGCCGGTCGTACGGAAACTCCGTGACATAACGGCGAACGACGTGATGTCGAGCCGGCCGGTCGTCGTGCCCGCCTGGTGGACCGTCGACGCGTTCGTCGACCGGCTCGCCGGCAGCGGACTGGGTCACCGGACGTTTCCGGTGGTGGACTTCGACGGCCGACCGGTGGGTCTGGTCAGCCTCGGCGACCTGGTGGCCGGCCAACGCGTACGCCGGCCGGATCTGTGCGTACGCGACATCGCGCGCCCGCTCGGCGCGGGACACAGCGTGCCGTCGGGGGAGGCGCTGTCGGACGTGACCCAATCCGGCGTCCTGCGTGATCCCGCGGACGCGGTATTGGTGGTCGACGACGGCAGGCTGGTCGGCATTCTCACGGCGGCCGACCTTTCCCGCGCGGTCCAACTCGTACAGCTGGGAAAGCGTCCGGCGCACCCAAACCCGGCCGACCAGCCGACGCCTCGCGAGCTCAGCGGCAAGGAGTGATCCCGGATGGGTAGGCGAACGTCGGAGACCGGCGGCGCGCAGTTGTCGCGTGAGGCGTACGAACGCGAGCTCGACCGGTTGCGGAACAAGCTGATGGCGTTGCGGGGATGGATCCGGTACGAACCGGCCCGACTGGTGATCGTCTTCGAGGCCCGTGATGGCGCTGGAAAAGGGAGCGCGATCAAACGGCTCACCGAATATCTGAATCCGCGAGTGGTCCGTACGGTGGCGTTGCCGGCGCCGACCAGCCCTGAGCGTACGCAACGGTATTTCCAGCGATACGTGGACCATCTGCCGACCGAGCCGCAGACGTACGTCCGGGATGCCGCGGCCGGTGGATGAGGCGGTCGCGATGCCGACGGGAGCGTACTTTTCCTACCACCACGGCCACGACGCGGACCGCGCGGCGCAGGTCCTGCGTTATGCGCTGGAGGACGCCACGATCAGGCCGACGTACGTGGAGCCGTGGGCCTGGCAGTATGAGAAACAGCAGGGGGACGGTGCCATCCGCAGGCTGTTGTACAACGCGATCCTGGACACCGTGGTCACCGTCATGTTGATCGGCAGCCGGACCAGCGCCAGGCCCTGGACGCCGTATGAGATAGCCAAAACCCTGGAACGCGGCAACAGCCTGATCGGCGTCCACATCCACGGGATCAAGGACCAGTGGGGTGTGGTCGAACCGCCTGGCGACAATCCGTTGCCGGAGTCCTGCCAGACCTATGACTGGGTCCGTGACGGCGGACCGGACAATCTCGGCCTGTGGATAGCCAAGGCCGCCGAACGATGCCGGCGCTGGACACCGCCAGAAGAATAGGAGACAAACATGTCGAGGACGACGGCGGCGCCGTTCGGACGAGCCACCCAGATCGCCGCGGAATGGCTTCGTGATGTCGCGAAGGCCTACGACACGCACGACGAACAATTCGCCTATCGGGTGCTGCGTGCCTGGTTGCACACCTTACGGGACCGGTTGACCGTCACCATGGCCGCACACTTCGCCGCACAGCTTCCCGAACTCTGGCGAGGGGTCTACTACGACGGCTGGAATCCCCACACGGTTCCGGTCAGCCACGACATCCTCGGCTATATCGAGGATTTCGCCGACCAGGCCGGAATTTCCGCCGGCGACGTACCGAAGGCCGCGGCCATCGTACGGACGGTCGTCGCCAGTCGCACCGGATCAGGTGTGGTGACGAAGGCACTTGACCAGTTTCCGCTCGAATTACGCGACATCTTCAGATAGTGGAAGGACACGACCATGCGCGCACTCGTCGTTTACGAGTCCATGTTCGGCAACACCCAGGTTGTCGCCAAGGCGATCGCCGCCGGCCTGTCCCGGCATCTCGATGTCGACACCGTGGAGGTTGGCGCGGCACCGACGCGGCTGCCGTCCGACCTCGACCTGCTGGTCGTCGGCGGACCGACACACGCATTCGGACTGAGCCGGGCCAGTACGCGCCGGGACGCGGCCAGACAGGCCGACCGGCCGCTGGTGTCGGCCGGCATCGGTCTGCGGGACTGGCTCGCCAAGCTGGAGCTTTCCGGCGGGCACACGGTTGCTGCGACCTTCGACACCCGAGTGCAACACGTACCCGGATCAGCCGCCAACGCGGCCGCGCGGCGGTTGGAACGACACGGCATCCTGCCGATCGCCGTGCCGACCTCCTTCTTCGTCAAAGGTACGCCGGGACCGCTGGAGGACGGCGAGCTCATGCGAGCACGTGAATGGGGTTCGATGCTCGGCACCCGTTTCCAGATCCGTGCGGGCCACCTCACCTGACATTTGTGTAGAGGTCGAGCCTGGAAGGTCCGGAGCGCCGATCGGTGGATCCTCGCCCCTTGGCCGCTTACCCTGTTCGACAGGCCGAGGCGCTGTCGCAGGCGCGGCAGCAGTTGGCTGCGGATCCCCGCCATCGCGCCCGAATACGCCCGGTATGAGGGCGCTTTTCCGGCGCGCTCAGTCACCGCCTGGATCCCCGAGCTAACCAACGAATTTCTGACCTAGACGGCTGCCGACAACACGACCAGGCCGCGTTTGGACTCCGGGAGGTCATTGCGTAGGTGCGCTACAAAACGTGCGGACCACGGAATCGGCCGCTGCCGATGCTGGTCCGGCGAGATTGCTCGGCGCGTTGCTGGAGGCGGCGCGCTCTCGCTGAAATCGTCCGGCCTCGACACAGGACGTCATATTGCCGGCTCGATGTGTGTCTGGATAGTGCGCGGCGTCAGCCTCGACTCCGACCCTGTCTGACGAACGCTGCCCACACCGGACGGTTCATCGTCGGCTGGTGTGAGCGTCGTTGACCGCGTAGCTCAGTTCGTTCACCACGTCGACGACTCCGTCCACGCGCCGCGTCAACGCGACCGCGTCAGGCACCAGGCTCTTGCGCTCAAGGCAGCCGCGCAGTGTGACGACACCGTCGCGAACGTCGATACGCAGTCCGGCCGTGTCCACGCAGAGAGCGCGCCGGAAGACCTCACGGCGTACGTCGGCGGCGACGGATTCGTCCGGACGAAGGAAAAGACGCAACAGATCCCGGCGAGCCACGATCCCGACCAAAACGCCGTCATCGCCCACGACAGGCAGCTGCTTGATCGCGTGTACGGTCATCAGCCGCGCGGCGTTGGCGATGCGGTCGTCCGCGGAAATCGTCACGACCGGCGTCGTCATCAGCTCGTCGGCCCGGGTGGCGGCCGCTTTCGCGGTTGTTGCCCGGTTGTGTCGGCGCAGCAGGTGATGTGCCGGAGAATCCGTCGTCTGCGCGGCTTCCTTGTGCAGCAGGTCGCTTTCCGAGACGATCCCGACCACCCGGCCGTCGTCCGCGGTCACCGGCACGGCGTTGATCCTGTTGCCCGCAAGCAGACGGACGATCTCCTTGTAACTCGTGCGCGTCGCGACGGACACGACGTTGTCGGTCATGACGTGACGCACTTTCACGTGCCGCATGCGAATCTCCGATCCATGGGAATCAGGCCGAGCCGGCCTCGACGACGGATCCGCGGCAAGGCGTACGAGCCTCCGCGACCGCCGGGTTGACGACAACCACCGGACAGTCCGCGAGATCGACGACGGACTGGCAGACCGGGCCGGCCGCGGTCGCCGTGGAATGTCCACGCGTACCAAGCACCAGCAGGCGTGATCGGCGGGACCGTTCGAGCAGCGCTGCGACCGCCGACGCCGGCCGGACCGTCGCGTGGATCGGCGGCAACGGCCCTCTCCGCAGCAATTGGCCGGCCAGGTCGGCGAGCATCAGTTCGGCGGCCACATGCTGAGCGTGTGCGTCGGCCGAACCGCCATCCACAGACGGTGTCGCGGACAGGAGCTCGATCGGCGCGGCGAGGATGCGCGCCAGGTCCGCGGCGAACTCGGCGGCGGCGTACGAGGCCGGCGATCCGTCGACGCCGACGGTAATCGGCGACCCGGGCCGTGACAGGCCGAACCCGGCGTTGATGACGGCGATCGGTGAGCCCTGTTGTCCGATGAGATTCGCCGCGGCAACGTTGGTCACCATGTGTTCGGCCGTCCAGCCGTTCTCCCGGCCGATGACGGTGATCCACGCATCGCGGCTTTGTTCCAGGAGCACGTCTACGGCGTTGCCGATCCGGAGTTCGGCACTGAGGCCAACGGCCGGCGCGATCTGGCGTACCAGCCGGGCCGCGGAGTCGACCATCCTGGCGGTGGTCGCCTGCGAGTCGGTCAACAGTTGGATGTCACCGTCCTCCGGCGACCAGATCGCGGCGACCAACCGCAGGCGGCGTCCGCTCACCACCGCTTGCCGCGCGGCCCAGCGGACCGCGTCGTCGTTGCTGTCGCGACCGTTCACACCTACGACAATGGGTGCAGTCATGTTCCGTAGTGTGTTCGACGGTCCGTACGCCAGGTAGCGGCAAACGACACTCCAGGCCGGGACTTTCGGCCCACCGCCAGGACTTTCGGGTCATCGGTCCCACCAACGCGGGACCTGTTGCTCTGCCCGCGTCGAGCCAGATTTTCGCAGGATGGAAGCGTTCTTCGACAGCAAGGAGGCCCGATGAGTACGGTTTCCTCTTCAGCCATCTATCCGGTACGCGTCGAGGCCAGCCAGGAGCACGCTCCGTCGCGTTGGCTCTGGTTGGTGAAATGGCTGCTCGCCGTTCCGCACTATGTCATTCTTTTCTTCCTGGGGATCGCGTTCGTCGCACTGACCGTGGTCGCGCTCTTCGCGATACTGTTCACGGGACGTTATCCTCGACCGCTTTTCGATTTCAACGTCGGTGTGCTGCGCTGGTACTGGCGCGTGCAGTTCTACGCCAACGGTGCGCTGGCGACGGACCGATATCCGCCGTTCACCCTCGCCGACGTCCCTGACTATCCAGCGCGTTTGCACGTCGACTATCCGGAGCGGCTGTCCCGCGGCCAGGTACTGGTGAAATGGTGGCTGCTGGCGATCCCGCATTACCTCGTCCTCGCGGTTTTCACAGGTGGGCTGGTGCTTTCCGGCACGGCTGGCGACGGCACGCGCACGTCCGGCCCGGTGACGTTCGGGCTCCTGCCACTGCTGGTGATATTCGTCGCGATCGCGCTGCTGTTCACCGGACGTTATCCGCGAGGGATTTTCGACCTGGTGCTTGGCGTCAACAGGTGGATTCTGCGCGTTGTCGCATACGCGGCGCTGATGACCGACCAATATCCGCCGTTCCGCCTCGCGCTCGGCGGTGACGACCCAGAAAGGACCGAAGATGAACGACAACTCGACCCGTAAACCGATCGTGGTTGGCATCGACGGCGAGGAGACGGGCCGCCGCGCGCTGGCTTTCGCCTTGGAGGAGGCGGCGATCCGCGGCTGTGCCGTGGAGGTCGTGTACGCGTGGGCGTACGCGCCGGAAGGTGCCTACATCACCAGGACTCGCAACGAGATGGAGGACGCGGCGGTCGACCTGCTTGACGATGAGGTCAACCGCGCGGTGAAAATGCGTGACGGGGAACCGGTCATCGCGAAGGTCGCGGTCGAAGGCGTGCCGTCACACGTGCTGTGCGAGGCCTCGCAGCGTGCCGCTTTGCTGGTCGTCGGACAGCACAGGGCCGGACCGCTGCGGCGCGCGATGCTCGGCTCGGTCAGCGCCGCCTGCACCCGCCACGCCGCCTGTCCCGTCGTCGTGATTCCCGCGCCGCTCAAGCAATCCGTCCCCGACGCGGTCGCGAATCCGTCGGTCGCGCCGGCGCCGGTGCTCTAGGGAGCCGGTCGATGAGCACACGAGCGGATCTGGCCGAACTCGGCCTCGGCGCCGGCAAGAAAGCCCGCCTGCACCGCATCCTGCACCAACACGGCCTTCGCAACGGGACCGCGCTTTTCCTGCCGTACGACCAGGGGCTGGAACACGGTCCGCGAGACTTCTTCGCCAATCCGGCCGCGAGCGACCCGAAATACATCATGCGACTCGCGCTCGCCGGCGGATTCAACGGCATCGCGATCCAGATCGGCCTCGCCGAGAAGTTCTACTGGGACTACGCCGGCGAGATCCCGCTGATCCTCAAGCTGAACGGCAAGACCGACATCCCGTCTTCTGATCGCGCACTGTCGCCGTTGCATGCGACCGTCGCCGACGCGGTACGGCTCGGCGCCGACGCGGTCGGCTACACGCTTTACGTCGGCACGCCGGCGCAGGAAGCGGATTTCGGTCAGTACCAACAGGTCCGGCGGGACGCTCAACGTTACGGCATGCCGCTGATCGTCTGGGCTTATCCGCGCGGCTCGGCCGTCGACGCGAAAGGCGGCAAGGACTCGTTTTATGCCGTCGACTACGCCGCGCGTACGGCCGCCGAGCTCGGCGCCGATCTGGTCAAGGTGAACTTTCCCCATCCGGAGAAGCGAACCGGCGTCCAACGCGCGTACGACACCGAGTTCACCAGCCAGCAGGCGATCGACTCGGTTGTCCGGTCGGCAAACCGTACGCTGCTGCTGGTTTCGGGTGGCGCGCGCAACGATGACGTGTCGATGCTGGAAAAAGCGCGTCAGTCGATGGAAGCCGGCGCGACCGGACTGATCTTCGGCCGCAACGTCTGGCAGCGAGACCACGACGAGTCGCTCCGTTTCGTCGAGCGTCTCCACGACATCCTGGCCAAATATCCCAGCCACTGACCGGAACGCGACGAGTGCGCGACGTGGTGGTCAGTCTCGTTGGCCCCGGTCGCTCGGTGCGGTGTACTGCGTGTCGCTCCATGCCGCGCGAGCGCCGGAGTCACCAACGCGGACCACCTGGACGCACGACAGTACGGCGAAAAGGACGACGAGTGCGGCCAATCCGATGGTGGCTGGCCGCATCCACCTGACCTGGACCCGGTTCGTCGCGTCGCCGGCATCGGTGATGGCACGTGTACGCAGCAGCTCGACGGTCACCAGGCCGGCCAACAACACCAACAGCGGTGCGACGTACACCAGCATCTGGTCGCCGAGCTCGGCGTGAGCACCGATGAGCGGATCGCGGGGGAGCCGGTCGCGCAGCGCCTCACCGCTGTTCGTAGCGATCGGAATCGCCGCCGTGGCAACGAACGTGACCGCGACGGCGAGCCATCCGTACCGCCGTCGCGCTGCCGGCCAGACGGCACAGACAGCGGCGCTCAGCGCGGCCAGTGGTACGAAGACCACGACCGCGTGGACGACGAGAACATGCAACGGCAACCCGCTGATGAAAGTCGGCATCGACCCACCTTGCTGTCGAGAGGTTGATAGATGGCTCTTAGGTGGCAGCTAGGGTCGAAACAGGCCCTAAGGCGCATACCACCGGACAAGACTGCCGGGTGATTTTTGGAGTTTGCTTGGAACCGCGCTACGACCGGTCGGCGAGCGGCAGGACGAGCGAGAAGACGGTCTGGCCGGGACGGCTGCGGGTGGAGACGGCGCCGCCGTGCCGGTGCGCGATGTCGCTGACGAGCGCGAGGCCGAGCCCGGACCGCCGGGTGGCGCCGGCGCCGGAAACGAACCGGCCGAACAGCCGCGGCAGCACCGCTGGGTCGATCCCCGGCCCGTCGTCTATGACCTCGACGACCGCATTCGTACGCTCGCGGCTCACTCTTACGACAACACTGCTGTCGGCGTGGCGTACGCCGTTGTGCACCAGCGCCGTGATCGCTCGGCGCAGCGCCACCGGGCCGCCGACGACCGGCACCGGACCGTCGGACTCGTCGCGGAGTGAGATCCGCCGGTCGTCGGCGAATCCCGCGCTGGCCGCCACGACGCTCGCGGCGATCAGGGCCAGATCGAGCCTGGCCGGTGGACCGGCGCCGCGTGGGTCGGCGGCGGCCAGCAGGTCGTCGAGTGTTCCGGCCAGCTGTCGCGCGTCATCGACCAGGCCGGCGACCTCGGCGCGGTAGGCGCTGCCGGTGTCCGCACCGGACAGCCGGTCGAGCAGCTGCGCGCGAGCGCTGAGCAGCGTCAACGGCGTACGCAGCTCGTGACTCGCATCGGCGACGAAACGGCGCTGCAGGTGTAGTGCGTCCGACAGCGGCTGGACCACCCGCCGGCTCACCCAGGCCGCGAGCAGGCTGGCCAGCAGCAGACCGGCGACGCCTGCGCCGACCAGAGCCGAGACCAGCTGCGTACGCACTTTGTGGTCGGCGGTCAGGTCCAGCACGGCCTGGACGGTCCGTCCAGGCCGGCGCACGGTGAACATCCGAAACTCTGTCCCGCTGGCGTGCCGATCGGCGAACTCGGCGGCACCGGTCGCTGACACGCGCGTGATCGCCGCCGTGTCGAACGCACCAGATGGCGTCCCCGGCGTACGCGCCAGTCCGTGCGGAGACCGGATCGCCAGATACATGCCGGCGGGTGGGTCGCCAACGTCGTCGGCGGTCGTCGCGGCGCGCTGCAACAGCGAGTCGGCCGCGGTGTGTTGCTCGCGTACGACGATCGACACCGCGACGCCGGTGAGCAGCACCACGACCACGGCGACCGTGCCGGCCACCTGGAGAGCGAGCCGGCGAGCCGCTCGGTGGACCAGCGAGGCCTCCGTCGCACCAGCCTGCCGGCGGATCATCCCGGTCCGAGCTGGAAGCCGCGGCCGCGGATCGTGCGCACCAGTCCGCGCCCGGCCTTGCGGCGCAGATAGTGCACATACGTGTCGACCACGACCTCACTGTCGGCGTCGGCGAACACCAGGCCGATCAGCTCGCGGCGACTGAAGACCCGCGCCGGCCGGCCGGCCAGGACCGACAGCAGCGCGCACTCTCGTTCGGAGAGCTGGACACCGGCGGTCGCGCCGCGTGGCCGCAACTGCCTGGTGTCCAGGTCGAGCAGCCGATCGCCGACCGGCAGCGTACGAGCGTCGTCCAGGTGACGGCGTCGCAGCGCGCGCAACCGGGCCAGCAGCTCGCCGAAGTCGAACGGCTTGGACAGGTAGTCCTCGGCCCCGGCGTCCAGGCCCTCGATCCGGTCCGCCGGATTACCCAGCGCGGACAGGATCAGCACCGGTGTCGTCACGCCTCGGCCGCGCCACCGTTGCAACAGGTCGACGCCTTCGATGGCCGGCAGTCCGCGGTCGAGGACGATGACGTCGTACGCACGCGTGAGCCCGGCGTGCAGGCCACGCTGGCCGTCGGCCGCGGCCTCGACCTGGTAGCCCTCGTCGGCGAGCACGGTCGTGAGGATCCGCACCAGCTCGGCGTTGTCCTCGACCACGAGGACCCGCGGCCGCTCACCCATGTCCCGCTCCAGTCGGCCGACGAACTCACCTCGGCCACAGTAACGACGCGCCGGCCAAAAAAGCTCCAAGGATTCGCGGCGAAGGTTGATCCCAGCCGTCGAAAGGAGTCTCGGATGCGTATGCGCGACCACCAGTCCGCTCGTCGCCACGCCAGGCGTGTCCGCACACTGGCCACCAGCGCGGCCGCACTGGCCAGCGCCACGCTGGCGGCGGGACTGAGCTTCGCGTTCGGTCAGGCCACGCAGGCCGCCGCGACGGTGCCGCACAGTGTCTCCAGTGGATCATCCACGCCGTCGGCACCTGCAGCCGTACCACCAGCCCCGCCGGCTCTCCAGCCGCCGGCCGTGCCACCCACGCCGAGTCCGTCTCATCCGCACCGGCACGCGACCTCACGCGCGTCATGACGGCCGTGTCACAACCGGCCGGCATCGAGATTTTCGGCACCACCGCGTCGATCGTGGTCACCGACCCGACCCGGCAGACGTTGGCGGAGGAGATCCTGCGGGTGGAGACAGCGGCGATCGACCAGGCCTGCAGCCGCTTTCGCGACGACTCGGAGCTCCGGGTCCTGTCCGCCAGGCCGGGCCGGGCCAGCGGACTGAGCCCGTTGCTCACCGGCCTGCTCGGCGGCGCGCTCCGGGTCGCCAGGGCCACCGGCGGGCTCGTCGACCCGACGGTCGGGGCCGCCGTCCGCGGTCTCGGTTACGACCGGGACTTCGCCGCGGTGCCAACCGACCGTACGCAGGCCACGGTCCGGCCGCGACCAGCGCCTGGCTGGTGGCAGATCCGGCTGGACGCAGACCGGCGCGAGGTCGTCATCCCGGCCGGAGTCGAGGTGGATCTCGGCGCGACGGCCAAGGCGTACGCGGCCGATCGGATCGCCGCGCGCGTCGCCGCCGAGGCCCGTTGCGGCGTCCTGGTGGACCTCGGCGGAGACATCGCGGTGGCCGGTGACGCGCCGGCTGGCGGCTGGCTGGTCGGCGTCGACGACGGTCCACCACACGGTGTCGGTGCGACCATCGCCATGTGGTCCGGTGGACTCGCGACCTCCAGCGTCCTGCGCCGCCGGTGGCGAATGGCTGGTCGCGAGTTGCACCACATCGTCGATCCCCGCACCGGGGACCTACCCGCTCCGGTGTGGGGCAATGTCAGCGTCGCGGCGGACAGCTGCCTCGACGCCAACGCGGCGAGTACGGCGGCGATCGTCCTCGGCGAGGCCGCGCCAGGTTGGCTGGAGACGCGCGGCCTGCCGGCTCGGCTGCGATCCCTGGCTGGACATTGCCTGTCGGTCGCCGACTGGCCGGACGGCCGGTCGTGACCCACGCGCTCTGGTACGCGAGCCGCGCCACCGGACTGGTGGCGCTCCTGCTGCTGACCGCGACCGTCACGGTCGGTGCGCTGCACACCGGCCGGCTGCGTGGCCCGCGCGGCGGCCGGCTCGTGTTGTCGACGCTGCACAGCGACCTCTCGTTGCTGATCCTGGTGTTTCTGGTGATCCACGCCGGCTCCGCCGTGCTGGATCCGTACGCCGGCATCCGCTGGGTCGACGCCGTCGTGCCGTTCGCGTCCGCCTATCAACCGATGCCGCTCGGCCTGGGCGCGGTTGCGTTCGACCTGCTGCTGGCATTGCTGGTCACGAGCCTGACACGGGCCCTGATCGGCCTTCGCGGCTGGCGGATCGTGCATTGGCTGGCGTACGTCTGTTGGCCGGTCGCGATCGTTCACGGACTGCTCATCGGTGGCGCCGACAGCCGACTCTGGTGGGTGCTGCTCGTCACCGCCGGATGCGCGGTCGCGGTCACCGTCGCGGTGTCCTGGCGGCTGGTCGTACGCCGTCAGGACGCTCGGGTCCGGCCGGCCGCGGCGCGGGATCGCCGGTGATCGCGGCGTCGCCTCGGCTGCTGTCCGGCTGGTCGGCCGCCGGTCCGATCCAGCTGAGCGCACATTTGCGTGAGCACGGTCCACTGCCGCTGTCCGGTCTCGACACCGCTGCCGGCGGCCGCCGGTGGATCGCCGAGGTCGCCGCATCGGGACTGCGCGGTCGCGGCGGCGCCGGATTTCCGACCGGACGCAAACTCCAGGCCGTCGTCGGTGAGCATCGCCGGCCGGTCGTCGTGGCCAATGGCTGTGAAGGCGATCCAGGCAGCAGCAAGGACGCCGCGCTGCTCGCCGTCGCACCGCACCTCGTTCTGGACGGCCTGATCGCGACCGCTGTGGCGACTCGTGCCTCACGGGTCGTGCTGTGTACGCACGATCGCGCGCCAGGGCTCCGATCAGTGCGTGCCGCGCTTTCCCAGCGCCGTGATCCGCTGCGGATCGAGCTCGCCGGCCTGCCGCCGCGCTATGTCGCCAGTGCCGAGTCGTCGCTGGTCAACTTCCTGAACACCGGCCGCGCCGTCCCCACCAGCGGTGGGACACGCGCGTACGAGCGCGGCGTCGACGGCCGGCCGACGTTGGTCTGCAATGTCGAGACCTTCGCGCACCTGGCCCTGCTGAGCCGTCACGGTGGACGCTGGTTCCGCGAACGCGGCACGGCCGACTCGCCCGGCACGACACTGGTGACGGTGTCCGGCGCCGTCGCCGCCGCCGGTGTGTACGAGACCGACTTCGGCACGACCATCGGCGACCTGGCCGCGCTCGCCGGCGGGCCGACCGGACCGATACGCGCGGTCCTCGTCGGCGGGTACGCCGGTTCCTGGCTGCCAGCCACGATCGCCGAATGCCTGCCGTTCACCCACGCGGACCTCGGCGCGGCCGGTGCGAGCCTCGGCATCGCCGCACTGGACTTCCTGCCTGTCGAGCGGTCCGGGCTGCGTACGACCGCGCGGATGCTGCGCTATCTGGCGGACGAGTCGGCCGGCCAATGCGGTCCGTGCAGGTTCGGATTGCCGGCCATCGCCGACGACTTCGCGAGATTGACGCGCGGCGTACCAGCGGCGCACACGCCACTGCATCGTCGTCTGCAGACGCTGACGCGCCGTGGTGCGTGTGCGCATCCCGATGGTGCGGTCAGGCTGGCAGCCAGCGCGCTCTCCACTTTCGCCGACGAGATTCCGGCGACGCACTCGGCCCGCGGCGACGCGGTCGGACGTGCGCGCGTGCCGAATGGCGGACGCCGATGACCAGTCACCGATCCCACCTGGCCGTCGATCCGATCGGCTGCCAGGGCCACGGTCTGTGCGCCGAGTTGCTTCCCGAGCTCATCGAGCTCGACGAATGGGGATATCCGATTCTGCGTCCCGGGCCGGTGCCGCGACACCTGCGCCGTGAGGCTCGTTCCGCCGTCCATCACTGTCCGAGCCTCGCATTGCGACTGCGGTGAGTGCGCCGACCGCGATTCAACCCAGCGAACCGAAGATCACCGTCCTGTCAGTACGCGGAAAGTGTGTTGGCGAAACTGCCGACCGGCCGCCGAGGCGTCACCGGCAGGGGCTCCTGTGTCGCTGCGGCCCAGCCGACTCGCACTACCAGCTGCGGACATTGCGCACCGTCGAGGACCTGGTCGCGCAGCCGGCGGCGGGTATCGGCGACCTCGAGCGGCTGGCTGAGCGGGCAGCTGGCCAGACCCAGGTCGGTCGCGCCGAGCAGGACGGCGCTGGTGGCCTCGCCGGCGCGCAGTTGCGAGGCAGGATCGTCCGAGGACGTACCAATGATCAGCAGTTCGCCGGCGTCCGGGTCGGCGGATTCGGTCTGCGCAAGGGTTCCGTCCGCGAACGTACGCCGCGGGTCGCTGGAGTAGTCGCCATAGCCGGATGGCGTGTTTGCCGACGGAACGCCGTCGGTGGAGCCGAAATGGCGTCCGGTCCAGACAGCGAGCTCGTCCGCGTACGCGGGATCGCCTTCCTGCAAGCGCGCGGCCTCCGCGAACAGGGACACGAGTGCGTAGTGCCCGCGCGAGTCCGTTGTCGCTGTGAGGATCGCGCCTTGCTTGGCTGCTCGATCGGCCAGCAGCTTGAGAAATGCCGACGGCACCTGCCAGGAGGAGTATCGGCGGCGGTCGGTACGTCGACGGGTGATCGCGCCGGCGAGAGCGATGTCCTTTTCGGTGGGAGATTTCGCGGTGAACTCGACGGCGGCGAGGTGGTCGACCTCCGCCGGGTTGGGAAACCGGTGAACGGTGGTCGACCAACCGGCAGCGGCGAGCGCCACGCGTACGTGGTGCAGCATCGCGCCGCAGCTGATGACCGCGTCGCGGCCGTCCGGGTCGGTGGCCGGCAGCCACCGGTCGCGATCCAGATAGAGATGAATGGAATGCTCGGCGATGCGCCAGATCCATGGTTGGCTGTTGTGAATGGACGGCGCTCGGCTGGCTAACGTCAGCAACGAAAGCAGCGTCTTCTCGTCCGGTCCGTCGTACGCCACGGCTTCCTCCTGGTGTCCTGGCTCGACGGTCGCACGAAGGCCGGACGCAGAGCAGGGACGTGCGTCCCCCAACCGCCAGGACGAGCAGCCCTGATCAGCCCAGGCCGGGCCGGCCGACGCTGCTTCGCCACGACCTGAGTCGTCGCGTCTCGTGAACGACACGGCGCTCGGTGGGCGTGTAGACGAGAGGCGGATCATCGCCTGACACTGAGGGCGTACGACAATCGGCGAAGTTCAACCACCGAAGGGATTCGCATGCCGTTCGTCCGGATCACGCTGAGTACGGACCGTCCCGAACCGATGCGCGCAGCCGTTGCCGAAGGTGTGCGCCGCGCGCTGGTCAGCGCCCTCGGCGTTCCACCGGACGATCGGTTCCAGATCGTCGATGCGCAGCCGGCTGCTGCCTTCCACGTAGACCGTCACTATCTCGACGGTGATCGGTGCGATCCGGTGGTGGTGGAGATCACGCTCACCCGCGGCCGGACCCGGGAGATGAAACTCGCGCTCTACCAGGCGATCGTGGCCAACCTGTCCGAAGTCGGCGTACGACCGGACGATGTGCTGATCCTGCTGCGGGAGTCCGAGCGGGAGGACTGGTCCCTCGGTGGCGGGAAGATGCAGTTGCTCGACGAGGACCTGATCCGCAAGTACGGCTGGTCGGCACCGGAGGCGTGAGCCCCACAGGCCCCTGTGGCAACGCATGTGCTGAACGCGTGGAGGCCTCTCATGCCAGCCGCTTGGCCTGCACCTGGATGCCGGTGATCAGCAGCTCGAGCTGATAACCGATGCCGGCTGCCGTTCCGGCGGCGCCGAAAGCGTTGTGGAGGTGCGGAAAGTCGTTTGCGGTGACCGTGTGCCGAAACCATTCGAGTTCGTCCCGGTCGGCCTGTGACGTGGTCTGTCGAGCCGGCCGCAACAGTACGGTGCCGAAGATCAGCGCGGTGAACGCCTCGGCCGTGACGGCGGCTCGCGCGGCGTCCAGGCCCGCGTCGTGCAGCGCGGCGAACATTTCCTCGATTGGCTGGAGTGCGGCGCGGTGCCGTGGCGCGGCGCGATCGGTCACGATGAGCGTGACGGCGACCGGATGCGCGGCGAGCTCTCGGTGCATGCTCAGGCCGAGGGCGCGCAGCCGGTCCGGCCACGGCGCGTCCCGTGGCGGGACGGTGATGCTGCCGAACACGTGCTCCAGCATGCCGGCGACCATCGCCGCCTTGTTGGGGACGTGGTTGTACAACGACATCGCCTCGACACCGAGCTGTTTGGCGACGCGCCGCATCGAGATCGCCTCCAGGCCGTGCTCGTCGCCGACCTGGAGCGCGGCGTCCAGGATGCGCTGCCGCGACAGCGGCTGACGTGGCACAGCGTTCACGGCCAAGAAATGTACGCCGTCACGCTTGCCACCCCAGACTTACATCTGTAAGTTAACCGTAACTTACGACTGTAAGTCCATGGAGGACGACAATGGATGTCTTTGTGGTGGGGGCTGGTCCGACCGGCCTCACGTTGGCGTGTGAGCTGGCGCGCGAGGTGCTCACCGCCTCCGGCTGGGACGCCGGGCCGACCGTGCCCTGTCCGGAGCTGCCGCTGTGGACGCCGCAGTGGCGCGTCGAGCAGGTGCTTCGCGGACTGCTGAGCCGGTCGGATGTCGAGGTCGAGCGCTCCAGTGAGGTCGTCGGGCTGGCACAGGACGGCGACGGCGTCACGGTGACGCTGGTACGCGACGGCCGCCAGATCGAGCTGCGTGCCGCGTACGTGGTCGGCTGCGACGGCGCGCGCAGCACTGTCCGGCGGTTGCTCGGTATCTCGTTCGACGGCGAGACGCTGGAGGAGGACCAGGGCCTGATCGCGGACGTACGCGTCGACGGCCTCGACCGCGACCGCAGCCACGTGTGGATTGATCCGGAGCGGGGGTTTCTCGGTCTCAGGCCGCTGCCGAGCACCGACGACTTCCAGTTCCAGTCGTCGGCCGTGGAAGGCGAGCTGACCGTGGCGACCCCTGCGGCGCGTGTTCGAGCAGGTGACCGGCCTTCCCGGCGACCGCCTCCGATCGGCGTCCTGGCTGTCGCGCTACCAGGCCAACGTAGGCATAGCCGGCGCGTGCTGGAGGATTCCGAGGTCCGCCGCCGGCGCTCGCACGGCGACGGCGCCGGCGGCCTGAAAGGCCTGTCCGACCGTGACACCTCCGGCCTGACCTTCACGTACGCGACCGAGCCGGGTGATCGCCTCGCCGCCGGTGACCGGGCGCCGGACGCCGTCAACGCGCACACCGGCGGCCGGCTGTTCGACCTGTTCCGCGGACCGCACTGGACGGTGCTCGCCTTCGGTTCCGCGTACGAGGAGACGCCGCGGTGGATCGCCGCGCGAGGTGGCTCGCTGGCATACCGGATCGACGCCGAGTGGAAGGCCGACGAGGCGTACGGCGTGGACACCGACCTGGGCGGTGACGCGCTGTTTGTCGTACGTCCAGATGCTCATCTCGGTTTCGTGTCGCGTGACGCCGACGACCGCCCGGTCATCGCCTACCTCGCGGCGCACACGCCGTGAGCGGCATCGCCGTCGACGGCCTGACCAGGCGGTTTGGCGCGGTCGCCGCGGTCACCGAGCTCAGCTTCACGGCCCGTCCCGGTCGGGTGACCGGCTTCCTCGGACCCAACGGCGCCGGCAAGACGACGACGCTGCGGATCCTGCTCGGCCTGGAGCACGCGGACGCAGGGACCGCGCGCATCGACGGCCGGCGCTATCGCGACCTGCGCCACCCGCTGCGACATGTCGGTGCGCTGTTGGACGCTCGATGGACGCATCCGCATCGCACCGCGCGAGCGCATCTGCGCTGGCTGGCCGCGTCCAACGGCCTCGACCACAAACGCGTGGACGAGGTGCTCGAACAGGTGGGCCTGAGCGGCGTACGGCATCGCCGGCCGGCCGGTTTCTCGCTCGGCATGGCGCAGCGGCTGGGCCTGGCCACCGCACTGCTGGGAGACCCATCGGTCGTACTGCTGGACGAACCGGTCAACGGCCTGGACCCGGAAGGCGTCCGGTGGATCCGCCGGCTGATGCGGCGGCTGGCCGCCGACGGCCGGACCGTACTGGTCTCCAGTCACCTGCTTGCCGAGATGGTCAACACGGCCGACGACCTGGTGGTGATCGGCCGCGGACGGCTGCTGGCGCAATGCACCGTCGACGAACTGATCGACAAGGCCGCGGTGGCGACCGTACGAGTTCGCTGCGCCGATGCCGGTCGTTTCGCCAATGCGCTGCGCCATCGCGGACTGCGTGTCGAGACCGATGGCGACGGCCTGCTCGTACACACCGGCGATGCCGCGCTGGTCGGCCACGTCGCCGCCGACAACGCCGTCGTCCTGCACGAGCTCACACCGCGGCGCGGCTCGCTCGAAGACGTGTTCCTGCGACTGACCAGTGGCGCCGTCGAATTCCATGGAATGGAGGCCCGCCGATGAACGTCCTGCACGCCGAAGGCATCAAGCTGACGACCCTGCGGTCGACCTGGTGGTGCCTGGCCGCGGCGCCGGTGTTGGCGCTGGTCTTCGCCGGCGGATTCACCGCGGCCGCCAGACAGTCCGGCACCGCCGTCACCATCGCGACCAGCCAGACCGGCCGGCCGACCGCGATGATGGCGATCCTGGTCCTGGCCGCGACGTTCGTGGCGAGCGAATACCGCTTTGGCACCATCAAAACCAGCTTCATCGCGGTCCCCGGCCGCGCTCCGGTGCTGATCGCCAAGGCCGCCATCACCGCGATCGCGGCCGGAGCGGCCGGCGTGGTGACGGCCTTCGCGGCGTGGGCCTTCGTCGCGGTGCTCGCACCTGGCGGCGCTCCGGCACTCGACACTGAGCCGGCATTGCGCGCGGTTGCTGGCACGGGCCTGGTTTTCGCCATTGCCGCGGTCATCGCGACCGCGGTGGCCGCTCTCGTACGCACCACCGCGGCCGCCGTCGCGATCGTTCTGCTGGAACCCATCCTGCTCGATCGCATCATCGGACTCATACCGATCGTCGGCCCGCGCATCCAACCCTGGATGCCCTTCACCGCGGCCGAGAACTTTCTCGCCGCCGGCAACCCAAAAGTCGACGGCGGCCAGTTCGACCCGGCCACGCTTCCCTACCATCCCTGGCTCGCCGCCGCGTACGCCGTCGCGGCCGCGATCGTGCTGCTGCTCCTCGCCATCAAGGTCACCCAAAGCCGTGACGCCTGACGTTCCTTGTTGAGGAAGTACGCGGAGGTTCGCGAGCCGTTCGCTCCGCCTGGATGCCGTGGCGTCGATAGTGTGCGCCGCTCAGGGCCGCACTGTCGATGGCCCGGCCGCCGGATTCCACCACGACCGACTCCTGAGCGTGAACCCGCCGCTGACGAGATTCTCCTCACCAAATACGGCGCTATCCGGTCGCCAGCCATGGGATG
This sequence comes from Fodinicola acaciae, assembly GCF_010993745.1. NCBI lineage: Bacteria > Bacillati > Actinomycetota > Actinomycetes > Mycobacteriales > Fodinicola > Fodinicola acaciae. The sequence continues at coordinate 2,556,292 of NZ_WOTN01000001.1, read as the reverse complement.
CTCGCACTGAATGCGTCCTCGCCAACAGCGTCGGCGTTTTGGGCTAGGCAATCGCGTGCCTGGGTCATTCAGCGGAATTCTCGGGACTTACGACTGAAAGGATGCCATGCGGCGGACCTGGGTGGCGGTTGCGGCGGTGGGCGTGCTGGCTGGCGCGGCCGGCGCCGCTCTGTGGGCGCGGCGGCAGTTGGTGCTGGTGACAGTCGAGGGCACCAGCATGACGCCCACGTTGCGACACGGCGACCGGGTGTTGGTACGCCGGCGTGGTCCGGAAAGGGTGCGGCACGGCGACATCGTCGTACTCGAGCCGCCGGTGACACTGACCAGTCCCGACGACAAAACCCGATGGAACGTCAAGCGCGTGGTGGCCATGCCGGGTGACCCGGTGACACCGGGGGACGTGCCGGCCGGCGGCCCGGACGTCGTGCCGCCGGGGAAACTTGTCGTACGCGGCGACGGTCAGGTCAGCTCCGATTCCCGGACATGGGGTTTCTATGCCGCGGACGCACTGCTTGGCGTCGTGATACGGCAGGTTGGGCAACGGTAAAGAAAGCGCCAAAAGGCGACGTTACGGAGGTAGTTCCGGCAATACGTGTGATCTATGCCACTTGGTGTTTTGGCGCTAAAACCGTGGTCTATCTGGACTTCTCCGGTGCGGCTATTTACGGTCTGTCGCTCGTGGGCGCCGGCTGTCGGCGTCCAGGGGAAGGGAGAAATTCTCGGTATGCGCAAAGTCATGAACCGGATCGGTGATCAGCTGCTGCAGCGTTTCGTACCCAAGGCGGAGGCGAAGGCGGGGGCTTATTACGCCTGCTACTGCGAAGACTTCGTGAACACCTGGGTTTACAAGTACTGCGACGACAGCGGCTGTACGGCCTGTGTTTATCACTCGAATGTGAACTGTCTGGTCTGACGGTGGCAACGCCGGGTGGGCAGGTTGGCCCACCCGGTGTCCTACGATCGGAAAGCGAGAGAGATAACCGATGCCCATCCTCGCGGCCGCGGTCACGCTGGTCGGAGTGCTCTGCCTGGTCCTGTTGGTGCTGGTTTTCGCTGTCCTGCGGCGATTGCGGGAGCAGCAGGCCGAACTGGAACAGCTGAGGAAGGCGGTTGGCATGCGGCTGACCGACTACGACGTGTCCGAGTTGCTGGGCCGGCGGATTCCGGATGTCACGGACACGTCGCCGACGCTAGTCGGGTTTTTTTCGGTGGACTGCGAAACCTGCCACGAGCAGGCGCCGATTTTCGCCGCGGCACTGCGCGGTCAACGTGCGCTGGCGGTGATATCCGGGCGGGACGCTGAAGACAACCTGCTGGCCCTGCAGTTCGGCGATGCGAGCGTTCTTGCCGGCGTGAGCGCCGGCGAATTCGCCCGCGGCCTTGGCATCCGCGCCTATCCGACATTCCTGCGGCTGGACGACACCGGTACGGTTGTGCAGGCGCAAACAGAAGCGGCGGGGCTGGCAGGCAAGGTGTCGGTGTGACGTTTGTCCGGCCGGGAGAACAACCCCGTCCCCGGCGCGGCCGCCAGGCGGCCGCGATGCTCCGGCTCTGCTGGGCGGCCGGCTGGCCGCTTTTGTTCCTGGCCCTGATCGTCAACCTGGTCAGCGGTCTGCTGCCGACCGCGACGGCCTGGCTGACCAAGGTCGTCGTTGACGGAATTGTCGCGCACCGCACCGAAATCACCCTGCTCGCGATGGCGGCGGCACTCGCGGTCATTGGTGTGGCGACCGGCGTGCTGCCGCAGGTGACGACGTACGTACAGGGCGAGTTGCGGCGGCGGATCGACCGTACGATGCAGGATCGGCTCTACAGTGCGGTTATCCGCTTCCAGGGCCTGTCGCGCTTCGAAAATCCCGCCATACTTGACAAACTGCAGATGGCCGCGCACGTCAACGGTACGTCGATGATGCCGGCGATGACGGGGATGTTCACCGCCGGCCGCAGCGCTGTCACCTTGCTGAGCATGCTCGTCACACTCTGGATCCTGAGTCCGGTGATGGCCGTTCTGGTCGTTGCCGCGGCCGTGCCGTCGCTGATCGCCCGGCTGATGCTGTCGAAGCGGCGGACCCGGATGATCGCCGATCTGGCGAGTACGGCCCGTCGCCAGTCGCTTTACGGATCGCTCATCACCGACGTGCGGGCGGCCAAGGAAGTGCGGCTGCTCGGGCTCGGCGACTTCCTGAAGAACCGGCTTTTCGGCGAACTGGCAAGGACACAGGCCGCCGAGCGTGGCCTCGACCGGCGAAGCGCGCTGGTCCAGTCCGCGCTGGTCGGGCTCGGTGCGACTGTCGCCGGCGGCGGCCTGCTCTGGGCCGTACATTCTGCCGCGAACAACGGTCTCAGCCTCGGCGACGTGACCGCTTTCGTCGCGGCGGTGGCAGGTACGCAGGCGGCCATGGCCGGCTTGGTCGACAGCCTCGCGATCGGACACGAGGCGCTGCTGTTTTTCCAATATCACGACGACATCGTGGCGCTTCCGCAGGACCTGCCGGTGACCGACGGCGGGAAACTGCCGGCATTGCGGCAGGGGATCCAGTTGCGGGACGTTTGGTTCCGGTACGACGAAAACCTGCCGTGGGTGCTGCGGGGCGTCGACCTGACAATTCCAGCGGGCGCGGCGATCGCGCTGGTGGGACTGAACGGCGCCGGCAAGAGCACGCTCGTCAAACTTCTGTGCCGTTTCTACGATCCGACCCGTGGCTCGATCCAGTGGGACGGCGTCGATCTGCGGGACGTTGCGCCGGCCGAGCTGCGTCGGCGAATGGGTGTGCTCTTCCAGGATTTCATGTCGTATGATCTCACCGCGGCGGAGAACATCGGGCTCGGCGATCTGGACGCCGATCGCGACCAGATCCGGAGAGCGGCCGAAAGAGCCGGCGTCGACGAGCCGATCGCCGCCCTTCCGGCCGGCTACGACACGATGCTCAGCCGCAGTTTTCTCGGAGTCAACGAGGATGGGCCGGGCGTCGTCTTTTCCGGCGGGCAATGGCAACGCCTCGCGCTGGCGCGTACTTTGTTGCGTGACGGCCGTGACCTGCTGATCCTGGACGAGCCGAGCTCGGGTCTGGACGCGAGAGCCGAGCATGACATTCATCAACGGCTGCGCCAGCATCGGCAGGATCGTACGAGCCTTCTGGTGTCACATCGGCTGGGGGCGGTCCGCGAGGCCGACGAGATTGTCGTGCTGGACGGCGGAAAGATCGTCGAAAAAGGCAGCCACGACGAGCTGATCGCCTACGGCGGCCATTACGCCGAGCTTTTCGCCGTACAGGCCCGCGGTTATCAGGAAAAGCTCGACCTCGGCGAGGACACCCTCGCGGCACGAGACGCGCCCATCGCAAATGTGGGCGCCCGGCCCGGCGATCAGTTTTTCTCAATTCACCTCTGATCAGGTCGGCTTGCGCGACGGCGCCCGTTTAATGCGAGATTCGACCTGCGGGCCGCGGTCGCCATCGACGGATATCCTAAGTCCGGCTCGCTGAGTCCGATTCTCCGGAAGGCCGCCGCGATGTTGGCCGCGGCGGCAGCGGCCACCGTCGCCAGTCCGCCAGCCCCGCGTACGCGGTCGATCGGAAGGCCGATGGCAGCGTGATCGTGACGATCAACAAGCTGAGTGACGCCGACGGGCTGGGTCGCAAGCTGACCGAGGCCGGATATCCGTCGGTCGTCAACTACCTCCAGCCGGGACAGTGGTGCGGCGAGAACTGGCCGAGTCCTCGCCTGGACGACCCGGTGAGGCTGCGGGAAATGACCGAGCACCCGACGGGTCGACCTCGTTCAGGCTCACTGGGAAGGTGGCGCCCGGGCATCAGCTGGCATTCGTGATCTCCCAGAACAATCCCGCGCCCGCGGGTCCCGAATCGGGCAACAAGGCGCGTTATCTCGATGCGGTCATGTGGTTCACCACCACAAATCCAGCACCGCCGTGCCATTCGTCGGCGGCGCCGAAATCCCAACGATAGTACGGATCTCCGCGTCGGATATGCCGGGAGTTGGTTGTTGATCATGGGATTTCCCGCATGTCGGGACCAAAAGTGCGGGACAATCCCGTGATCAACAACTCGGGCACACTGTCAGTCGCATCCGACGGACGACGGGCTCACGCTCGGCCGGTATGGCGGCAAAAGTGTCCGCCGGATCGGCGCCGAGGATCGGCACGGCCAACTCGTCGGGTGACCAGTCTCCACATGCTCGACAATATGCGGTGCGCACCGCGCCTGGTGGCGGTTGTTTCAGTCAGTCTCCTGCGCCGGTCGCGTCATAGCGTAGCTCGACCAGCCGCGAATCGGGGCGTACGCGGGCGGTGAGCAGTTTCAGGCCTGCCCGCGATCCCGAATACAGCTTGGATCCGTCACCGAGGAGAGCCGACCGACGAGGACGATCAACTCATCGACCAGCCCCTCCGCGAGCAGCGGATTCCAGGTCGTCGCACTACCGAACATGAGCAGGTCGCCGCCGCTGCCTTGCTTGAGCCGCGCGATCTCCTTCGGAGCTTCCGCGCGCGACACCCCCGCGTCGTCGACGCCCACGGGGCGCCAGGTTCGACGGTCATCGAGTCGCTGATGACGACAGCGTCCAGGGACTGATCCTGGCGCTTAGCCGACCGGGATGCCGTTCTCCGGAGTGGGATCGGGGCGGCGCGGAGTATAGAGCCACGCCTGGAAAAAGCCGGTCAGGTCCTGCCCGCTGATCCGCTCGGCCAACGTGGTGAACTGCGTGGTGGTGACATTTCCGTTGCGATGTAAGGCAACCCAACCGCGCATGAGGCGGAAGAAGGTCGCGTCGCCGAGTCGTACGCGTAGCGCTTGGAGCGCCATGGCGCCACGGAAGTACGCGGCGCCGCTGGCCCACTCCGGATAGTCGCGGAGCGCGCCTATGTGAATCGTCCACAATGGACTGCCAGCTGGGAATCTGCTCCACATCTGGGCAAAAGCGGTCGCGGCGCTGTCATTTCCGTGCTGTTCGGACCACAGCCATTCACTGTAGGTGGCGAAGCCCTCGGACAGCCAGAAATATCGCCAGTCCGCCGGCGTCACGCTGTCGCCGAACCACTGGTGCGCGTTCTCGTGCACCACGACGTTCCACTGTGGGAATGGCTTCTTGAACTTGTCGGTCCACACATAGTCGCCGTAGATCGGATGGGTCGCGGTCTCCAGGCCGGCCCAGGTGTTGTCGGTCAGTACGCCGCCGCCGGACGCGTACGGATAAGGGCCCCACTGCCTGACGAGCCAGTCGAGCACGTCACCGGTATGCAGGATGTCGCGTTTGGCGGCCTCCCCGCCGGGGCCGGGGTTGGCGGATATCGCGTACATCAACGGGATCCCGGTCGCACTGTGACCGGTGATGATCCGATAGTTGCCGAATGCGGCGAAGACCTGGTAGGTCGCGATTGGTGCGGTCTCCCGCCATCGGCGCGTGGTCCAGCCATTCGTGGTCCGCTGACTGACAAGACTGCCGGTGGAGACACCGACCAGGTCGCTCGGCGCGGTCAGCGAGACGGAATAGTCGGCCTTGTCGCCGAGGTGGTCGTTGCTCGGAAACCACCAGGCCGCGGCCTCCGGCGCACCCTCCACGACGGCGCCACTGGGCGTCCGATACCAGGGATTCGTGCCGTCGATCGTCAGTTTTTCCGGCGTGCCGGCATATCGCACGACGACGGTCATGGCGGCATGTCGCCGTATCGACCGCGCCGGAGTGACCTCCAACTTCCCGCCATGCTGGCCATTGCCGGAAATCACGTACTGGCGGAACCGCGCCGGCTGTCCGTCGACCGTCACCGACGTCGCCGTCAACACCAGATCCAGGTCGAATCGCGACAGAGATTCCGTTGCGTACGCCTGTATCGCGGTGACGCCGGTCAGCAGGCCGTCAGCCGGCCGATACGTCACGTCGATGGCGTAATGCCGCGCCTGATATCCATTGTTGCCGTACGACGGAAAAACCGGGTCGCCGACCCCGGCCGGACTTGGCAGCAGCGCCAGCACCACCGCGCTGGAGACGCCACCGTACGCGAGCCAAGAAAACATGACGGCCAGCCTATGCCGTGCGTGGATTTTCCGCGATAGCAGGATGTTGGCGGTGAAACGGGTGCCGGCGCGGTTACCAGATGCCGGGAATGAGCCGTGACCGTTGTGCGGCGTAGTCCGCGTACGGCTGGCCGAGTTCCCGCAGCAGAGTCCGTTCCTCGACATGGATGCGATAGAGCAGGGCGGCGACTACGACCAGGAAGACGACCAGGAAAACGGCGACATTGTCGGCGGCCAGGCAGACGCCGATGATGGCGAGCAGGAGGCCGGTGTAGGACGGATGCCGGAGGATCCTGTACGGCCCCGCCTCCACGACCTGGTGGTCCTCCTGAATATGGACGACACCGCGGAAAAACCGGCCCAGTGTCCGGATTGCCCACAGCCGGAACGCGATCCCACCCCAGAAAACCGGCAGCGCCAGCGCCAACGCGACCGTACGCGTCGGGAAAATCGGCAGTCGTACGTGCCGTGCCAGCAGGTTGGCCGCGATCGCCGCGATGACACCGGCGACGGTGAGGACGGCGAAGCTGCGCCACTCGGTGGTCTTCACCCGCCCGCCACGGAAATACTGGACGATCTGCAGGCCCGCCTCGCCGACCAGCCAGACCAATGCGCTGGCGGTAAACAACAGGCCGAGGATACGGATCGTCATGTCACTGTCCCGATGACGAGAAACACGGACGACCTGACCGTACGCGCGGCGGTCGGGTGACACATCAACCGGTGGCTCGAACCGTGGCCTCAACCCGTGGATGGACCAGCGTCGAATGTGCCGACCGGCGGTCAGTCGGGTAGGGCGGGCAGCGTCGGGCGGTTGCGATAGCGGCGGCGTTGGTAGAGGTAGAACGCGGTGAGGTGGAGGATCGCGGCAAGCAGGCCGAGGACCAGCGCCGCGACGAGCGGAAGCGCTTGGGCCGCGAGCAGGGTGACGCCCGCGCCGGTGACGATGCTGTTGATGGCGGCGACCATCGTGGCGATGGTGAAGAAGCCGACGAGCCAGTCGCGCCGCCGGCCGATGCCGAGGGTGGCCGCGGCTGCCGCGACCGGGTCGTCTTCGGCGGAGCCGGCCCAGGCGATGATGTAGGCGTCGGCTTGTGGAGACAGGGTGCGGTAATAGCGCCGGATGCGTGCCATCGAGCTGCGGCACAGGATGTTCTGTACGCCGGTGTCGACCAGCCGCACGCTGGTGAACAGGCCGAGAATCACCAGCGCCGGCAGGATGGTCGCCGCGAGCGGCGTGAACGCCGGCGACGGTGGCGCCGTGAAGCCGAGGGCCACCAGCGAGCTGGACAACGCCATCACGTACAAGGTGGCTCTTGTCGACTCCTCGCTGGAAGCCGTGCTCGCGGCGGTCTGAAGGACGAAATGCTCGGTGGTGAGAGCGGACATGAACGCGGGATCGTCGTCGGTCATGTCCTTATATTGCCGGCAGCTTGCCGTGGTCACGTACACGACGCCGGCCTTTTGGCGGCCGCTTCCCGACGACGGTAGAGACCGGAGATGGACCCAGCGCGGTCACCCAAACTGAATTCGGCGGCGCTGGGGTCGACCGCGGAGTCGCCGTACGCGTTGACAGCCCGCGAGAAGGACGTGCTCCGCCTGGTGGTCCTGGGACTGCCGAAGCCGGAGATCGCCCGCAGGCTGGGATTGTCCACGCCGACGGTGAAGGAGTATGTCAGCGCGATCCTGGCCAAGCTGGCTTCGGCCGGCGCTGGTGGTTGTTGGTCGGCTGTTGGCGCGTACTCGCCGGCAGTTGGCGGCCCAGTTGGTACGCGTCCGCCAAGCGGCGCAACGAGAACGCGAGCTGCTCACGGCCGCCGCTCGTACGCAGGAACGTGCCGCGTTGGCGAGGGAAATGCACGACGTGGTGTCGCACCAGGTCAGCCTGATCGCGATCGACCCGGCACCGGCGTCGCGGCTGGCTGACCTGTCATCGTTGGTTGAGCACAGCGGAATGTCGGCCAGTTTGGACGTGGCCGACGCCATCGCCACCCGCACGTGGCCGGAAACGCTGGAACGCGCGGCGGACCGGACCGTGCAGGAAGCCCTGACCAACGCACGGAAGTACGCGCCAGACGCGACGGCGGGTATGGGCTCGTCGGCCTGCGCGAGCGCGTCGAGTTGCTCGGTGGCAGCCTGTCCGCCGGCCCGACGACCGAGGGTGGCTTCGAGCTCCGCGCCAGCCTGCCAGCCAGCGTGGGACATCCGACCGGCCGGCGCACCCCTACGGCGGTAGGGCCGTACAGCAGCAGTTCGGTCAGCAGCCCGTCCAGCGACCGGCGCCATGGTCGAACGGCAACGCCGAGCCAGCACAGAAAAATCCGCAGACCGGGCTGAAGATCGCTGGCGCCGCCGTCGCCGGCCCGGTGATGAGCTGACGGGTTCGATCGGTCGTACGGCGGATACGACCCCCGCCAGCCGGTTGGATCATGACCGTCCGCCGACGTAGGCATCCCGCACCGGATCGAGGCAGGCTGGACTGATCCGTGGAGGTGGGATGGCGCTGGGATGATCGGGCCGAGCAGCTGGGTTTTCCTTGCGATCGTGCTCAACCTGACCGTGATCGCGACGGCCGTCGCCGCCGTGACCTGGCAGGTGCGACGTTGGCGGCTCGCCCGCCGCCTCGTCGCCACCTTCACCATCGAGCTGCTGGTGCTGGTCAGCCTCGGGGCCGTGATCAACGTCAACCAGCAGTTCTACACCACCTGGCCGGCGCTGTTCGGAGTCCAGGACCGCTCGGAGCACGTGCAGGTGGTCGTCGACCAGTCGGCCCGGCCGACACGGCCGGGGCCGGCGCCGACCGGCAGTGCGGCGCGTACGGCCGCCATCGACAGGACCGAAGCCGGCCGGAGTCGCATCGTCAACGTCACGCTGGTCGGCCGGCGTACCGGCTATCGGCTCGCCGGCGTCGCGTACGTTCCGGGTTCCTACTTCCACCCCGACCAGGCGCAGCGGCGTTTTCCGGTCGTCATGCTGCTCACCGGTTATCCCGGCACGCCACGGATCTGGCCGGACCGGCTGCGGCTCAAGGAGGTCCTGGACAGGCAGATCCGCACTGGACGGATGCCGGCCGTTCTCGCGGTGATGCCGCGCCAGGACCCCGACCATCCGCGGGACAGCGAGTGCGTGGACGCGGTCGGCGGCGCGCGCGCCGGCACCTACCTCGGCGAGGACGTCCCGGACGCCGTGGCCGCGCGGTTCCGCGTACGGACCGACCGCGACGGCTGGGCGGTGATGGGTTATTCGACCGGTGGGTTCTGCGCGGCGAACCTGGCGATCGGCCACCCGCGGCGTTTCTCCAAGGCGATCAGCCTCTCCGGATATTTCACCGCCATCACCGACGCGTCCACCGGCGACCTCTACCACGGCGACGCCGCGGCGCGGCGGCTGAACAGCCCGCTCTGGTCGGTCGCACACCGGCCGCACGCACCGCTGACGTTCTTCGTCTCCGCGGCCAAGGACCACCACGGTGACCTGACCGCCGCGCTCGCCTTCGCCAAAGCCGTACGCGCACCGGACGGCGTGACCGTCGCTCTCATCGCGACCGGCGGGCACAGCACGGCCGCCTGGCAGAACATGGCCCCACACGCGTTCGGCTGGCTCGGCCAACACCTCACCTCCTGATGGCGATTGGCACGAGTCCCGCGACCAGCTCGTCCGCGCTGAGCACGTCGTACGCCGGCGCCGCCAGCTCCTCGGTGAGCGTCTCGATCCGCTCCCTGGTCTGCCGGGTCCACCACGCCACGGTCGTGCAGGCCCTCGACGACAGCTGCCATCCGCGCCTTCGGAATGTGGCGGGCCACCTCGCCATCGGCGAAGTTGTAGAACATCGCATGCATGCGGGGGAGGAGCAGGTAACGAAGGAAGCGCTGTTTTCGTTACCTGACTCGATGATCTGGTTTGGGGGTGAGGGGCCACCTGTTCTGTTCAGTTGAACAGGTGGTAGGTATTTCGCAGCGGCTTTTGCTCGAAGTCCACATACTGCGGTGGAATGAATTCCGGCACGCCGTCGACGATCTGGACTTGCCAGTCGCCGTGGTGGATCTGTCGGTGGTGAAATTCGCACAGCAGCACGCAATTGTCGATGGAGGTTTCACCTCCGTCGGCCCAGTGCCGCACGTGGTGGGCTTTCGTCCAGCGTACGGGTCGGGTGCAGCCGATCATCGCGCAGCCGCGGTCACGCGCGATCAACGCTTTGCGCAGCTCGTCGGTGACCAGCCGTTCGGTGCGGCCGACGTCCAATGCTTCGCTTTGGGTGCCGAGCACCAGTGGAGTGATGTCGCAGTCGCACGCTAGCCGGCGGGCGGCTTCGGGGCTGAGGACGGTGTTTTCGTACGCGCGGACCTGCCCGAGCTTCTCTCTGAGCATGTCCCAGGACAAGGTGATGGTCAGGTGCGGGCGCTCGCGGCCCTGGATCGGCAGCTTCTCACTGTCCGCGATCAGGTTCAGCGCATCGGCCAACGCGTCGCCGTTGCGCTCGGCGGCCGAGCGGCGGTCTTTGGTTTTGCCTTTGTCGTCGGTGCGTGGCTTGGCCAGCGGTGACAGGATTTCCTGCATCAGGCTGCCGGTCTCGGCATCGAGGCTGCCGCGGAAGGCGAGCCGACCATCGGTGCCGGTGCGCAAATACAATTCTCGGCGCGGCTTGGCGTTCTCCTCTTCCGACGGCATGGTGCCGTCCGGGTCGAGGTGGCCGTGGACGCGGTTGCCGAGCTGGTGCAACTCACGCACACGCAACTGCGATGCCGCGTCGACCAACGTTTTCTCGGCGAACCGCCGCTCCTGGATACCGACCCGGCGCGGCAACTTGGTGATAATCGTGCGGATCGCGTCCAACTGCGAATCGGCAAGCTCGCCGCGGCGCATCGCTTCGCCGGCGTATTCCAACTGTGGCGCCAGCTTCTCACCGGTGGCCAGTGCGCGGCTGCCGCAGAATGTCCGTGCGCGCTGCACGCATCGGCTGGCCTCGGTGGGGGAGAACTTCATGAAATCCTCCAGGAACGCGGCCGTGTCGGCGTGCCCGAACTTCGTCGTGATCGTCTGGTCATCGGCGGCTTTCACCACCGCCAGAAGCGCGGCTTTGGCCGTACGCACCGCCTGCTCCGCATACCGCAACGCGGCCGCGAACTCCTCCTTGCCGGACAGCAACGACGGATCACCCGCCGGCTGAAATGAAGGAGTGGTCATGCCACCAACAATACCAAACCGACCGACAAACCGGATCGCCAGGGTCGTGCGTTTCCGTTGCCGTGCAACGCAAATCGCAGCGCGCGCGTTGGATTGCAATAGACTCTACTGCTATCTCTTCAGGGTGACCCCGCTAGCCTCACTTTTTCGTACGACCAGCAGGCTGGAGGTGGCCTTGTGTAGGTGATTTCTGGTTGTCAGCTCGTTGTCGCTTGCCGGTGTGAGTCCGGTCCGGGTAGCTGTCAGGAGGGCCCGGTAGCAGACTGGCGGCTTGGTCTGGAAACGGGTCGGGTTGAAGCCCGGTGTCGAAAGCCCTGTTGGGGGAGCGACTGAGTGGTCCGTGGCATGACGCGAAACTTGCGGCGTCGTTAGGGGCCTGCCTTTTGGGGTGGGTAGAGGGAGTGCCGAGCCCCCGAAATCAGGGTGAAGGCCATGGAAGGTGCTGAAGACCTGGATGTGCAGGCGCTGAAGAACTCCTCGGCGTATGAGGTGCGGAACGTTCAGATAGTGGCGGCGGGAACTGGTGAGGCCCTCCCCGGCCCGGTGATCTGCGGATGGTTCTCGCCGGAGCGGGGCGCTCTATAACCGATGATCTCGGGAAGTGAGTTGCTAGCCGGGTGGGCGTCGGAGGCGGTCGTAGTACTGCTTGAGCCGGGTGGACAACATAACCACCGGTGAGGGAAGGGCCGCTGCTTCGTCGATGCGTTGTGTCTGATCAAGGAGGAGCCCGGTGAGTGCCGTTTCGGCTAGTCCCACCGCGCAGGGATGTTCTGTGGCGGGCGTGGTTTGTGGTGCGCCGCAACGGCGGCGCGCCGGGCGTCGACAGGACCACGTTGGCTGCTGTCGAGGAGTACGGCGTGGACCGTTTTCTTGACGAGCTGACAAGTGATCTGAGGGAGGGTGTGTATCGGCCGTTGCCGGCTCGTCGGGTGTTCATTCCTAAACCTGGCAGGTCGGATGAGCAGCGGCCGTTGTCGATTCCTTCGATTCGTGACCGGATCCCGGCGGTGAACGGCGTCGGTGAGCCTTGTGCGGGAGAACCGCACGCACGGTTCGATGGGCGGGGACTGGAATCGGCGCACCCTGGCAACGGACACGAAGAAGAACAACCAGCAGGAAACTGCATGGTGCCAATGGCTTCGTGACCTACCGCCAACGACTGCGACCGCGCCAGTCCTCGACCCTACATGCGGATGGTAGTTGATCTTGTGGTGGTGTGTTTGGGGCTTTGATGGAATTTTCGTGGTTGCGGCTCTGTGAAGGCCCGGTTGTCGCACCGGGTAGCGGGTTCCGCGTCCTCTTGGTTGGAGGGGCGTTGGTTTTGGGTTAGGTGTGACCGAATGCGGCGCGTTGGCGGGTGAACGCTGCCACCAGGGCGGTTGTCCATCGCCAGTCGCGGTTCAGGCGTAGATGGCATCCGCGTCAATGATCAACTCCTTCGTCAGATCCGGACCCGCGCCGGCTTGCTACGCTCCACCTGCGGAGTGCCTTCCCGTCAGCGAACACTGGACCTTCGACAAGCCCAGTTTCTCTTACAGGACAGGCACTCTCGCCCATCTCAAGCCCGTGTCACCCAAATCCGTGAAACACCTGGGCTAGATAGCCCGATGGCCCGGTGGCGTGGCGTCCTGGTCGAGGGTGACTTGCCGGGACAGCGACCGCAGCTCCGGGTGGCTGGTCAGCGCGTCGACCAGCGCGGCGCTGCCGCCGACGCAGGTCCAGTCGTCGTCCCACAGAGTGGAGAGCAGCCAGCCGCGGTCGGCCGGAAACATCAGGTTGGGTAGATGTCCCAACCAGAACGAGCCACAGTCCCACCGCCGCCAGGTCGCCGCCTGGTCCGGTCCGGCCATGACCAGCACGTACGGCCACTCAGCGTAGAGGTTCACCCGCGGTGCGTCGGCGAACACGACCTCGTCGGCGCCGGTGTCCAGGTAGCCGAGCCACCATGGCTGGTCCGCGGAATGCTCGCGCAACACCGACAACAGTGCGGATTCGTGGCGTTCCACCTGATTGTCGACCGCCTCGGGAATCAGGATGGTCGCGTACGCCTCGAACACGGGAGGGATCGCCGAGGTGATCGCCAGGCCGACCGCCGTGCCGGCCTCGATCCACGCCACCTCCGCCGGCGTGCCGAGCCGCCAATGCCGGCCGTCGCGGACGACCTGAGGGATGTCGGAGACCATGCCAAGAATGGTCGCATCGCGGCCAAACTCACCTAGCCCTCGGTTGCCATTGTTCGCCGCGGAGCAGCTCGGTCGTGCTGCCGTCGTGGTGGATGCCGGTGACGGTCAGATCGGGGCCGCCGACCATGAAGTCGATGTGCGTACGGGACAGGTTGACGCCGCGGTCCTGTCGTTGCTCGCTGGTCAGGTCTCTCCAGCCGGGCAGGACGCTCGGGATGCCGGCTCCCCAGGCGAGGTGGCAGGTGGCGTTCTCGTCCAGCAGTGTCTCCAGGAAGGTGACTCCGGACTGGCCGATCGGGGAGCTGGCGTCCACGAGCGCGAGTTCGCCGAGTCGCCTGGCGCCGTCGTCGACGGCGAGTTCGGCGCGTACGACGTCGGCGCCCGTCGAGGCGGACACGTCGGTGATGACGCCGTCGGTCAGCGTCAGCCGGAGGTCGCGGACGATCGTGCCGTGTAAGGCCAGCGGCCGGGTGCAGGTGATGTGGCCGTCGGCCCGGCGGCGGTCGGGAGTGGTGTAGACCTCCTCGGTGGGAAGGTTGACCACGTTCGGTTCACCGGTCGGGCCGGTCAGTTCCGAGATTTCCCAATGTGCGCCGGGGATCAGGCCGACGGTCAGATCCGTGCCGTCTCCGCGGTAGTGGATGGCGTCCAGGCGCAGCGCGGTCAGTTGCTTGGCCCTTGTCCGCAGTGTGTCCAGTCGCTGCCGCAGCGCGGTGACCGGATCGGGCTGGTCCAGGCGAAGAAACCGCTCGAGGTAGGTCCACAGCCGTTCGGTGTCTCTGGTGCCGAACACCGCCTTGGCCCACGCTGGCGTCGGATAGCAGGCGATGGTCCAGGACACCTCGGCGAGCTGTTGTACGCGGAAGCGGGAGGCCAGTGCCGGCATCCGGTCGAGTCCGGCGCGGCGGCCGTCCAGGCCGGTCAGCAGGTCGGGCTCGGGGTCGCCGGCGATGATGGCCAGCGCGCCGCCGTCGGCGGCCAGTTGCTCGTACCGGTGATCCAGCCAGGGCGGTGTCCAGGCCAGCGTTTCCTCGGGTGCGTGGCGGATTCGCGACCGTTTGGCGTACGGATCCCAATACCAGATGTCGACGTAGTGGGCGCCGCGACGGTACGCGCCGTCGGCCAGCGCGCGAGCCAGCGGCGCGTGCTCGATGTGGGCGTTGACGGCCAGTCGCTGGCCGGGTCGCAGTCCCAACCCGACGTCCAGCACAGCCGCCGCATAGCGGTCCAGTCGGTCGGTCATTCTGATCTCCTCCTACGTTCGTACGCGGCGAAAACTGGACAGGGTGAGCGCGACCAGGCCGGCCGCGCCGATGCCGGCACAGGTCAGGAAGGCGGCGCCGAAGCCGGCCACCTGCACGATCGGACCGAGGGTGAGTCCAGCGAAGCCGAAGGTGGCGCTGTTGCATGCCGTCGCGACCGCGATGACGAGCGTCCGCTGGCCCGCGGCGGTCCGGCCTGCGGCCAGGTGCAGCAGTGCGGGGAAGCCGAGTGCCTGGCCGCAGCCGAGCAGGATCGTGCCCGCCAGCAGGCCCGCCGGACTGACCGCGACCGCCACGACGAGCAGGCCGCCGGTGATGGCGGCCAACGCCAGGAAACTGGTCGGCTCCGGCCGCGATCGGTCCAGCCAGCGAGCCGCGCCCGGCCGCAGCAGCAGCGTCGAACCGATCAGCGCGACGAAATAGACGGTCGCATCGGGTTGGCCGAGACTTTCGGCATAGAGCGGGACGAACAAGAGATAGCCGTCGGTGCCGTACGTGCAGACAACGAAAAGAAAAGCCAGCAACGCCAGCTGTGCCGACATTCCCGTACGCCACGCCACTTTCTCGACCGGTCCGGTGACTGCTGCCGCCGGTGTGGCCGGCCCTCGGCCGACCAGGACCGCCGAGCCCGCCGCCACCAGCGCCGCCACCGTCCAGACCGCGTCGAACCCCAACCGCACCCGGATCGCCTCGCCGGCGACCGGCCCGGCCAGCAAGCCGACGTACACGGTCAGGCTCAGGTAGCTGACCGCCGAGGCTCGCCGGATCCGCGGCGCCAGCCGGTAGGCGCTGTCGACCGAGGTGGTGTAGAAGGCCGCGTCGGCGGCGCCGATCAGCAGCCGCGAGCCGAACACCGCCGGCAGTACGGGCACCAGGAGCAGGAGGCTTCCCGCCACCAGCAACAGGCATCCGGCGGTCAGTACGGAACGCTCGGACCAGCGCGCCGCCAGCCGCACCATCGGGATCCGGGCCGCCAGTGTCGCCACGCCAAACGTCAACGCGGCCGCACCCACGTCCACCGCGGACCCGTGCAGCGGCCCGACGACGAGCCGCGGCAACACCGGCATCATCATCCCGCTGGCGGTGAAATACCCGAGGGTCGCCACACACAGCACCGCGTACGGCGCGGTCCACAGTCGCTCGCCGGTGTCGGTTGGGTGCATGCCGGCACTATCGGCAACAGCGCCGCAGGTAGGCCAAAGATTCGAGCGGTGTCGAATGTTACGGTCGGCTGTGCCGATCACGCTCACCATCGCAACGGCCGACCTGATGCGCTGCCGATTCGCGATCTCGCCACTCTGGGAGACGCTGGCGGCGGTGCGTACGCTGCTGCTGCCGGAGCGGCACACCGTCCACCTGCCGTGGCTGCCGGCAGCCTCCCGTCACCTCGCCGGGATACGAACCGGTGTCCTGCCGCTGCTCATGCCGCGGCGCGGCTACACCCCCGATTTCCTGACGCCGCCACCGGAACGTCCGGCCACCGACATCGACCAGGAGCTCGACCGCGTACGGAAAACGCCTCCGGACCGGGTGGGCGCCGAGCTCCGCCGGGTCGCCGCCGGACAACCGGCGCTCGACCACCTCGTCGACGACCCGGCCCGCGCGGTCGCCGCACTCATCGAGGAAATCCGCACCTGCTGGCACCTGCTGGTCGAACCCGACTGGCCGCGGATCCGGGAAACCCTCGACCGCGACATCGCCTACCGCGCCGACCGGCTCACCCGCGGCGGCATCGAACTCCTCATCGCCGACCTGCACCCGGCCGTACGGTGGACCGGAGGTCGACTGGTGATCGACGGCGTCGACGACGAACGCACACTGGCCGGGCGCGGACTCGTGATGGTGCCGAGCGTCTTCGCCTGGCCGGCCGTCTCGGTCATCACCGACATCTCGTGGCAGCCGACGCTCGTCTATCCCACCCGCGGCATCGCAAACCTCTGGCAACGACCGGAAAACAGTGCACCAGCGGCCCTCGCGGCGCTGCTTGGCCGTACGCGCGCAAGCGTCCTGTGCACATTGACCGAGCCGGTGACCACCACCGCTTTGGCCGCGCGACTGGGAATGAGCCCGGCCACCATCTCCGCGCACCTGACGATCCTGCGCGACGCCCGGCTGGCCACGAGCCGGCGTAAGGGCCATCGGATGCTCTACACACTCACCTCCCTGGGCCGCGCACTCACCAAACCCTGACCTGGGTCGAATGTCCGCTTTGGTGCACTCGGTCACCGGCCGACCGCTTCCCCGTCGATACGTTGCCATTTCGTTACAGAGGCTTTGTCCTTTTCGTCGGACGTCTACGTGCGTCGAGTCGGCGGATTTGCGATAGTGCGTCCACAAGTTCCCCACGAAAGAGGGCGACACATATGAATCTCCTGCGCACGAAGACGATCGAGCAATGCGTCTCGGACACCGACGAGCCGGAGACGCGGCTACGGAAGAGCCTGAGCGCGCTGGATCTCACCGTCTTCGGTGTCGCGGTCATGATCGGCGCCGGCATCTTCATCCTGACCGGCCGGGCCGCGGCGACCACGTCGGGTCCGGCGATCGTGGTGTCGTTCGTGCTTGCGGCGATCGCGTGCGGCTTCGCCGGGCTGTGCTACGCGGAGTTCGCCTCGACGGTCCCGGTGGCCGGCAGCGCGTACACCTACTCGTACGCCACCCTCGGCGAGTTCGTCGCCTGGATCATCGGCTGGGACCTGGCGCTGGAGCTGGCGCTCGGCGCGGCGACCGTGTCCAAGGGCTGGTCGAGCTATCTGCTCAACACGCTGCAGGGCTTCGGCATCCCGGTGCCGGACTGGTTCGCCGGACCCAAGGCGACCATCGACTTCGGTGCGTTCCTGCTGGTCGCGGTGCTGACCACGCTGCTGGCGTTGGGGACCAAGCTGTCCAGCCGGGTGTCGCTGGTGATCACCTCGATCAAGGTCGCGGTGGTGTTGCTGGTGATCGTCGCCGGCCTGTTCTACATCGTGCCGTCCAACTACGTGCCGTTTTTGCCGCCGACCCAGGCGGTCCCGGCCGGCACCACCGACCTGTTCCACAGCACGCTCGTACAGGTCGCGACCGGCGGCGCCGGCACGGCGTTCGGCCTGTTCGGCGTCTTCGCCGGCGCGTCGCTGGTGTTCTTCGCGTTCATCGGCTTCGACGTGGTGGCGACCGCGGCCGAGGAGACCCGCAACCCGCAGCGTGACGTACCGCGCGGCATCATCGGCTCGCTGCTGATCTGTACGGTCCTCTACTGCGCCGTCTCGCTGGTCGTCACCGGCATGCAGAACTACACCAAGATCGACCCCAAGTCGGCGGCGCCGCTGGCCGACGCGTTCAAGGCACACGGCGTCACCTGGACCAGCCAGATCATCTCGGTCGGCGCGCTCTGCGGCCTGACCACCGTGGTGATGGTGCTGCTGCTCGGCCAGAGCCGCGTGCTGTTCGCCATGAGCCGCGACAACCTGCTGCCGCGTACGTTCGCCAGGACCAACCCCAAGACCAACACGCCGGTCTACATCACCATCACCATCGGCGTGATCGTCGCGATCTTCGCGGCCGCGATCCCGATCTCCGACCTGGAGGAAATGGTCAACATCGGTACGCTGTTCGCGTTCATCGTGGTGTCGGCCGGTGTCTGGGTCCTGCGCAAGAAACGGCCCGAGCTGCCGCGCAAGTTCAAGGTGCCGGCGGTCAGCGTGGTCGCCACCCTGGCGATCCTGTTCTGCCTCTGGCTGATGCTCAACCTGCAGGTGTGGACCTGGCTGCGGTTCCTGATCTGGATGGTCGCCGGCCTGGTGCTCTACTTCGCCTACGGCGCACGCAAATCGCGGCTCGCCGTCGCGGAGAAGGTGTCGCGGTAAGCAAAAAGCGGGCCGCCGGGTTTCCGGCGGCCCGCTTTTCTTTGCTGTGTCAGGAAGCGCCGACGAACACCAGGTTGGCGACCTCGCGCGGCAGCGCCACCGTACGGTCGCCGTTGGCGACCTGCATGCCGCCGTCGATCCGCGACACCGTGACGGTCGCGCCAGGCGCCACACCGGCGCTGTGCAGCTGCTCCATCATCCGCTCGTCGGCCTGCAGCAGCTCGGAGATCCGCCGCACGATGACCGGATTCTCGTCGCGTACGCTGTCCAGGCTGACCGCCGGCTCCGGCTCGACCGGGTCGGTGATCAGCTCGTCCAGCTCGTCCAGGCCGGGGATCCGGTTGCCGTACGGCGACACCTTTGGCCGGCCGAGCAGCTCGTACACCTTGCGCTCCACCGCGTCGCTCATCACGTGTTCCCACCGGCACGCCTCGCCGTGCGCGGCCTCGTACTCCAGGCCGATCACGTTCACCAGCAGCAGCTCGGCCAGCCGGTGCTTGCGCATCACCGAGATGGCCCGGCGGCGGCCCTCGTCGGTCAGCTCCAGGTGCCGGTCGCCGGAAACCCGGACCAGCCCGTCGCGCTCCATCCGCGCCACGGTCTGGCTGACCGTCGGTCCGCTCTGGTGCAAACGCTCGGCGATCCGCGCGCGCAGCGGCGTGATGCCTTCCTCCTCGAGGTCGAGGACGGTGCGCAAATACATCTCAGTGGTGTCAATAAGGTCGTTCACCGCGTGCCTCCTCCCGCCCCGCCAAGCCTACCCGTACCAGCTTGGTCGAGACTGATCCCATGTCCCGTTCCCCGATCGTCTCGACACCCGCGCTGCAGGCCATGCTGGCAGGCCCGAAGCCGCCGCGGTTGCTCGACGTCCGCTGGCATCTCGGCGGTCCGGACGGCCGGCCGGAGTACGCCGCCGGGCACCTCCCCGGTGCCGTTTACGTGGACCTGGAAACGGTGTTCTCCGGACCCGCGACAGGCTCCGGCGGCCGGCATCCGCTGCCGGAGATTTCGGCTCTGCAACAGGGATTACGCGAGGCTGGCGTGTCCGTGGACCGGCCGATCGTCTGTTACGACGCCGGCGACGGACTGGCCGCCGGGCGCGCGTGGTGGATGCTGCGGTGGGCCGGTCATCCGGAGGTGTACGTGCTCGACGGCGGCTGGTCGGCGTGGACCGGCGAGACGAGCGACGAGCCGGTGAGCGTCGAGCCGTCGGACTTCGTCGTACGTCCAGGCGGCATGCCTTTGGTCGACGCCGACGGCGCGGCGGCCGCGGCCCGCGACGGCGTGTTGATGGACGTACGCGCGCACAACCGCTACACCGGCGAGTTCGAGCCGCTCGACCCGGTCGCCGGCCACATCCCCGGTGCCGTCAACGTGCCCGGGCAGGACGACTACACCGCCGACGGACTCCTCCGCGAGCCGGCTGAGCTGGCCAAACGCTACACGCGGGCCGGTGTCGACGGGTCCGCGCCGGTGGCCGTCTCGTGCGGCTCCGGCATCACCGCCGCGCGTACGATCCTGGCCATCCACGCCGCCGGCCTGGCCGACACCGCGCCCGCGCTCTACGCCGGCTCGTTCAGCGACTGGATCTCCGAACCCTCGCGCCCGGTCGCCACCGGCGACTGACTGGCCGCATGGCCACCATGCGTGCGTCCAGCGCAAGCATGGTGGCCATGCGACCTTGCGTGCGCTGGACGGCGCGGCGTGGTGGGATACGGGCATGCAGACCGCGCTGGTGTGGGACCCGGCCCTGCTCGGCTACGACCTCGGCGAGCATCCGCTCGATCCGGTGCGGGTGGAGCTGACGGTCGCGCTGGCGCGTGAGCTCGGCGTGCTGGACCGCGACGGCGTCGAGCTGGTGGTCCCCGAGCCGGCGACGGAGGAGGCCCTGCTCAGGGTCCACTCCGCCGAGTATCTGCGGGCCGTGCGGGCGGCGCCGTACGACCCGTTCTGGACCGGCTATGGCCTCAACACGCCCGACAACCCCGTCTTCGACCACATGCACGAGGCGTCCGCGCTGGTCTGCGGTGGCAGCCTGGCCGCGGTGGAGGCGGTGTGGTCCGGCCGTACGCTGCGCGCCGCCAACATCGCCGGCGGCCTGCACCACGCGATGCGCTCGTCGGCCTCCGGATTCTGCGTCTACAACGACGTGGCGGTGGGGATCGCGCGGCTGCTCGACCTCGGCGCCGAGCGGGTCGCATACGTCGACCTCGACGTGCATCATGGCGACGGCGTGCAGGCCGCGTTCTACAGCGACCCGCGCGTACTCACGATCAGCCTGCACGAGACACCGCTCGCGCTTTTCCCCGGCACCGGTTTCTCCGAGGAGGTCGGGGCCGGCGGCGCGGAGGGGATGGCCGTCAACGTGCCGCTGCCGCCTGGCGTCGGCGACACCGAGTGGCTGCGGGCGTTCCACGCGGTCGTGCCGAGCCTGCTGCGGGCTTTCCGGCCGCAAATCCTGCTCACCCAGTGCGGCTGCGACACGCACGCCGTCGATCCGCTGGCCGACCTGCGTCTCACCGTCGACGGACAGCGCGCTTCCTATCTGGCGATGGAAAAACTCGCCGAGGAGCTGACCGGCGGGAAATGGGTGTGTTTTGGTGGCGGTGGATACGGCATCGTCGGCGTCGTGCCGCGCGCGTGGACGCATCTGCTCGCCACGGTCACCGGGAAGCCGCTGGACGGGCAGATCCAGACGCCGGACAAATGGCGTGAGCTGGCCGCCGAAAGGCGGCCGTCGGCGCGGGTGCCGCTCACGATGACCGACGGTGGCAACACGGAGTTCACGCCGTGGCAGCGCGGCGGTGACAGCGTGGACCGTGCCGTACTGGCGACCCGCCGCGCCGTCTATCCGCTGCACGGCCTCGACCCGGACGACCCGAGGGACTGAGGACATCATGGCCGGTTATCCCGACCACCGCGCCGCCGACGTGCTGCTGTCCGACGGCGGCACCGTCCACATCAGACCGATCCGGGAGTCGGACGCCGACCAGGTGGTCGCGTTGCACTCGCGGTTCAGCGACCGTACGCGCTATCTGCGTTACTTTTCACCGTATCCAAGGATCCCCGAGCGCGACCTGAAGCGTTTCGTGACCGTCGACCACGTCGACCGCGAGGCTTTCGTCGTGGAGCTGGGCGACGACCTGATCGCGATCGGCCGCTATGACCGGATCTCCGCCGACGACGCCGAGGTCGCTTTCGTCGTCGAGGACACGCACCAGGGCCGCGGCATCGGATCCGTGCTGTTGGAGCATCTTGCCGCCGCCGCGCAGGAAAACCACATCCGGCGGTTCGTCGCCGAGGTGCTGCCGACCAACTACACGATGATGCGCGTCTTCAGCGACGCCGGCTACACGGTGGCGCGGTCGTACGACGACGGCGTCGTGCACCTGGAGTGGGATGTCGGCGAGACCTCGAAATCCATCGACGTGTCGCGGCAGCGCGAGCAGCGCAGCGAGGCGGCGTCGATCACCAGACTGCTCGCGCCGCGGTCGGTGGCGGTGATCGGCGCCAGCTCGACCGAGGCGGTCGCCGGCCGGGTATTGCTGGAAAACCTGCGCGAGGCCGGCTTCGCCGGCCCGGTGTACGCGGTCAACCCGCGCCGCAGCCAGGTCGCCGGCCAGGCGTCTTTCGCCGCTGTCACGGACATCCCCGGCGGCGTCGACCTGGCCGTGGTGGCCGTGCCGGCCGCGGCGGTGCCGGAGGTCGTACGCCAGTGCGGCCGCGCCGGCGTACGCGGGCTGGTGATCGTCTCGGGTGGCTTTGCCGAAATCGGCCCGGAAGGGCGGAAAGCCGAGCGGGAGATCGTGCTTTCCGCACGGTCCAACGGAATGCGAGTGGTCGGGCCCAACTGTCTCGGTGTTCTCAACACCCATCCGGACGTACGGCTGAACGCGTCGCTGGCGCCGACTCTGCCGTTGCGCGGGCGCGTCGGCTTCTTCTGCCAGTCCGGTGCGCTTGGCATCGCGTTGCTCGACCAGGCGGAGCAGCGCGGCATCGGACTGTCCACTGTGGTCAGTGCCGGCAACCGCGCGGACGTCAGCGGCAACGACCTGATGCAATACTGGCTCGACGATCCGAGCACCGACGTGGTGCTGCTTTACCTGGAATCCTTCGGAAATCCGCGGAAGTTCGCGCGCGTCGCGCGGCGGCTGGCGCGCCGTAAGCCGGTCGTCGCGGTGAAAAGCTCCACGCCGCCGCCGGCGCTGGCCGGTCTCGGTCCGAGCGTCAGCGACGGCGGCATCGAGGCACTTTTCGCGCAGTCCGGCGTGATCCGGGTCAACACCGTGTCGCAACTGTTCGACGTGGCGCAGATCCTGGCATACCAGCCGCTGCCCGCCGGCCGTACGGTCGCGATCGTCGGCAACTCGGCGGCGCTCGGCGTGCTCGCCGCAGACGCCTGCGCGGCCGAGTCGCTGCGGGTCGCCGACGGCTCGCCGGTCGACATCGGACCGGAGGCGTCGGCGGAGGACTTCGCCGCGGCGCTGCGGACGGCGGTGGCCGACGAAAACGTCCACGCGCTGGTCGCGGTTTTCGTGCCCGCGCTGGCGACGTCGGCAGAGGCTTACGCGAACGTGCTCAAGGAAACCGTCGGAGACTGCGGAAAACCGGTCGTGTCGACGTTCCTGGCCGCCGAAGGCGTGCCGGAGCGGCTGCGCTATCGCGGCCGCGGCGGACACACAGACCGAGGCTCGGTGCCGTCGTACGCCTCACCGGAGGAGGCCGTGCACGCGCTCGGCCTGGTCGCCAACTACGCCGACTGGCGGCGAGCGCCGGCCGGAACGCTGCCGGGCCGGTCCGGTGTCGACGTCGCTGGCGCGCGGGTCGTGGTGCACAAATGGGATGCGCGGCACCATCTCTCCGAACATCCCGATGGCATCCAGATGAGCGACCAGGCCGCGGCGGATCTGCTTGGCGCGTATGGGATATCCGTGCAACCGTCGGTGCGTTGCGGCAGTTTGGAGGAGGCGCTGGCGGCGGCCGACTCGCTCGGCTATCCGGTGGCGTTGAAGGCGTCCAACGACGAGCTGCGACACCGCATCGACCTCGGCATGGTCCGGCTGGACATCGGCGGACCCGGTGAGCTTTCCGCGGCATATCCGCGAATCCGGGACGTGTTGGCCGCCTCCGGCGCCGATCCGGCGGTTTTGCTGCAGGGCATGGTGGATCCAGGCGTCGCGTGCCTGGTCGAGGTGGTCGACGACCCGTCTTTCGGCCTGGTGCTTGGCTTTGGTCTGGCCGGCGTGGCGACCGAGCTGCTCGGCGACCTGGCCTGGCGCGCCATCCCGGTCACCGACGTCGACGCCGCCAACCTGGTCCGCGCGCCGCTCGCCGCGCCGCTGCTTTTCGGTCACCGCGGCGCGACACCGGTCGACGCGGACGCCCTTTCCGACCTCATGCTGCGGATCGGCATGCTGGCCGACGACACACCGGAGATCCGCCACCTCACCCTGCGTCCGGTGTTGGCGAGGCCGGACGGATTTTCCGTGCTGCACGCGTCCGTACGCCTCGGTCCGCCGGCTGCGCGGCCCGACCACGGCCCGCGCAAGCTCTGGTCGTAACCGGCAACCGACGGCCGTTCGATGGAAATGCCCTCGTTTTCCATTCCCATGGCCGTCCGCGCCGCCGGTAAACATCCGGCAATTTATTGACGTTTAGCACGATCGACTCGTTACTTCTGTGAATTGCCCCGATATTCCGGATGAGTACATTTACCAAGGTCCAGTTCTCGTACCCAGCTACTCAGAGGGATGAGGTCAGATGGCAAGAATCCTCAGACGACTGCTGTTCCTCGTCGCCGCGATCGTCGGTGTCGTCGCGGTGACGGCACCGTCGTACGCGTCCTTTGTGACGTACTCTCCGACGTACTGTGCCGCGGTCATCTCGAAATCCGGCCCCAACGGCCAGGTGTCCCGGGTCATCAGGAAACAATGCTCGACCGATCGCGCCGACCTGGCTTCGATCGAGCTCGCCGGGACCCGGCTCATCCGGGTCTACGTCAACGCGAACTACGCCGGATGTCCGGCCAGCAGCCCGAACCCCGCCTTCTGCACGGACATTCTCGGCAACGACGGGCCGTGCGACGCGGCCGGCTACCGGATCGCGAACATCGACGGCATCCTGCCGTCGAACTGGGGATACCTGATCTCGGCCTTCCAGACCTTTGGCAACTGTTTCCGGGTCACCGGCTACTGGAACGTCGACTATGGCGAGCCGCACCAGGACTATCTGGGAAACACACCGTACGTCGGTGACACCCTGAACGACCATTTCCTGTCGGCGCATCTCGCGGCCGCGTAACGGAAATCCGTCGGCTCGCCGCTCGATGACGCGCGGCGAGCCTCACAGCGCGGCGATCGCCTCGACCTCGACGCGAAACCGCGGGTCGACCAGGCCGGCGACTCGCACCAGCGAGCTGGCCGGGGGATTGTCCAGCGAGACGTGCCGGTCGCGTACGGCCCGGAACACCGGGAGATCGGCGAGGTCGGTCAGGAACACGGTGATCTTCACGATGTCGGCCATCGTGCCGCCGGCGGCCTCCACGGCTTTCCTGATATTGCCGAAAACCTGCTCGATCTGCGCCTCGGGGTCGTCGGCGCCGACCAGGTTTCCGCCGGCGTCCAACGGCACCTGGCCGGAGATCACCACCGTCCGGCCGTCGTACGCGACGGCGTGGCTGTATCCGTTGACCGGCGGCATGCCGTCGGGACGTACGTGATGCTGCTGCATGTCACCGAGGTTAGTACGGTCGTGATCATGCGGATTCTGGTGCTGGGTGGGACGGCGTTCGTCGGGCGAGCGATCGTCGAGGAGGCGTTGCGCAACGGCGACGAGGTCACGATCTTCGGCCGGGGAAGGACCGGCACCGAGCTTTTCCCCGGCGTGGAGCGCAGGATCGGCGACCGTGACACGGATGACTACGCGTCATTGGAAAACGACGGCTGGGACGCGGTCGTCGATGTCAGCGGATACGTCACGCGGCACGTGGACAGGGCGATGGAGGTGCTCGGCGACCGCGTCGGCCGCTATCTATTCGTCTCCAGCCACGCGGTTTACCAGCGCGAGGGGATCGGACCGGACAACGACGAGGACACGCCGCGGCGCGTGCCGGTCCGCGATCCGGAGCTGCTGACCGAGGACACCTACGGTCCGGCGAAGGTCGCCTGTGAGGACGACATCGTTGCCAGATATGGCGATCGCGCCACCATAGTGCGTCCGTGCAAGGTCGCCGGCCCGCACGACGAGTCGCGTTCGTTTCCGCACTGGGTCCGGGAGGCGGCCCGTGGCGGCCGGGTGGAGCTGCCCGGTGACCCCGACCAGCCGTCCCAGATCGTCGATGTGCGCGATGTGGCCGTGCTCGTACGGAAACTGTTGGCCGACGGCCGGCCCGGCGCGTACAACGCGGCCGGACCCGCGGATCCGGTGACGCTGGCCGGTCTCATCCAGGTCTGCGCCGAGGTCGCCGGCACGACCGTCGAGATCGTGCCGGTGGCGGAACGGCCAGGTCCGCCGTACTTCCCGCTCGTACGGCCGAAGTCGATGTGGTCGACTCAGCAGCGGTCGATGGTCAAAGCGCGCGCGGCCGGCCTGCCCGCCACGCCGCTCGCCGTCACCGCCAAGGACGTGCTCGCGTCGCTGGCGTAAGGCCGCATGGCCCCCATGCTTGCGTCCAACGCAAGCATGGGGGCCATGCGATCCTTCCGACGCTAGCTGGCGAAGGCCCGCAGCCGGTCGCAGCGGGACGGGTCGCGCAGCTTGCTCATGCACGACTTCTCGATCTGCCGGATCCGCTCGCGGGACAGGCCGAACTCGCGGCCGATCTCCTCCAGCGTACGAGTGCGTCCGTCGCCGAGACCGAAGCGCAGCACCACCACGTCGCGCTCGCGCTGCGTCAGCGACTCCAGGACGCTGCGCACCTCGTTCTTCAGCAGGCCGTAGGCCATGCCGTCGCCAGGCAGGTAGGGGTCGCTGTCGGCGATGAAGTCGCCGAGCAGCGTCTCGCCGTCGTCGCCGACGGTCTGGTCCAGGCTGACCGGCTCGCGGTCATAGCCGAGCAGCTCGACGACCCGCGCCGGCTCCACCTCGAGCTTGGCCGCGATCTCCTCGATGCTGGCGTCCCGGCCGAGCTCGACGGACAGCTCGCGGCGGGCCCGTACCAGCCGGTTGACCTGCTCCACCAGGTGGACCGGCAGCCGGATGGTGCGCGACTGGTCGGCCATCGCCCGGGTGATCGCCTGGCGGATCCACCAGGTGGCGTACGTGGAGAACTTGAAGCCCTTGGTGTAGTCGAACTTCTCCACCGCGCGGATCAGGCCGAGGTTGCCTTCCTGGATCAGGTCCAGCAGCGCCATGCCGCGACCGGTGTAGCGCTTGGCGATGCTCACCACGAGCCGAAGGTTGGCCTCCAGCAGCCGGGCCTTGGCCGCCGCGCCTTCGCCGACGATGGTCCGCAGGTCGGCGACCAGCTGCGGGTCGCTGTCGCGTCCCTGGTCGAGTCGTTCCTCGGCGTACAGACCCGCCTCGATGGCCTTGGAGAGCTCGACTTCCTCGGCCGCGGTGAGCAGCTTGGTCTTGCCGATGCCGTTCAGATATGTGCGCACCAGGTCCGTCGAGACGGTCGCCTCGGCGTCCTGCCAGGTTTCCACCAACTGGAGTGCCACTGCCTTCGCCTCCTTCTATCCCCGCCGCCCCGTTCGGCGGTGTTGAGGAGGACTCTGCCTGGTGAGGCGTGAAGCGGCGGTAAGACGAATGTGTGATCCATGTGAGGTTTCCGCGCGGATCCACAGACTCTGGCCCGATTGGCGGTATCTGCTCTCCAGTGTGCGGTTCGTTGTCAAGCGCGGTCGGTCACCAGAGTTCTACTCGACGTAGAATGGGGTCGGGTCCGGGTGAGGTCTCGTCCGGCGAAGTGATAGCTCGGCTGGCGTCGTTGCCGGAGAATGGGACGACCGCTTGGCCATGCGAGAGGAGCCGGATGCTGCGCCTTGGTGAGCTCGAACGCGCGGTGATGGATGTGCTGTGGTCGGCCTCCGGCCCGGTCACGGCGCGCGTCGTCTCGGACGCGCTGTCCGACCGCGAGCTGGCACTGACCACGGTGTTGACCGTGTTGTCACGGCTGGAGGCCAAGGGTTATGTTGCGCGTACGCGTGACGGTCGGGCGCACCACTACGCCGCCACCGCGACCCGTGAGGAGCACGTCGCGGGCCTGATGCACGAGGTGTTGGACACCGCGGGAGAATCCGCGGACAACCGGTCGGCGGTGCTGGTCCGGTTTGTCGGACAGGTCAGCCGGGAGGAGGCCGAGGCTTTGCAGACCGCGCTCGCCGAGGCACTCGACCGCCGAGAGGCATCACCAGAGTGATCGCGCCGGCGATCTTTCTCGGCATGCTGGCCGTCGTGCTGGTTCTGCCAGCCGCGCACTGGCTGGCCTCGGCCAGGTGGACGGTCCGCGAGCCGCGCGCCGCGCTCGTGCTCTGGCAGGCGCTCGGCCTGTCCTCCGGTCTGGCCGCGGTCGGCGCCGTGCTGATGCTCGGCCTGTCTCCGCTCGGCTCGACCGTCGCGGAGGCCGCCTCGGCGTGGCTGGCCGCGATCGCTCGCGGTGACCTGACCGCCGGCCTTGGTCCGGTGCACCTGCTGTTGGTCTGCCTCGCCGTCGTGCTGTTCTCCCGGCTGGTCGGTGTGTTGCTGCTGTCGCTGTGGCGTACGGCCCGCACGCGCCGGCGGCACCGTGAGGTCGTCGACCTGGTCGGCACGCCGTACGAGCGGGACCGGTCGGCGACGGTGCTCGACCATCCGCACGCGGCGGCCTACTGCCTGCCCGGCGTACGCGGCCGGGTCGTGCTCACCCAGGGCGTGATGCACCTGCTCGATGACGCGGAGCTGGACGCCGTGTTGGCGCACGAGCACGCGCACCTGTCCGAGCGGCACGACCTGGTGGTGCTGCCGTTCGCCGCGTGGACCGCCGCGTTGCCCTGGCTGCCGCCGGTCCGCGCCGCCGGCGGCGCGGTCGGCCGGCTGGTCGAGATGGTCGCCGACGACCGCGCGTGCTTCGGCTGCGAGCGGCACGTACTCGCCGCCGCGCTGGCTCGGCTCGGCTCGGCGGCGCGCGGCTCGGCCCCGGCCGGCGCTCTCGGCGTCGCGGAGGCCGCCGTGCTGGATCGCGTACACCGCCTGCTGGCCCCGCCGCGGCGCACGCCGTGGCGTCGCCGTACGGCGTATCTGGCGGCGGCCGGGATGGTCGCGCTGGCCATGATCCTGCCCTGGGTCTCCCTGCCGCTGTAGACGACGCAATCGGATTCCGATTTCGTCGTCGGATGGTGGCTGACCTGCGTAAATGCTGCGCCAGGTGACATTCGGGCATGCCGCCGCGCGGCGGTCGGGCGAGGCGGTGGTCAGGCGAGGTCGAGCAGGATCGTCTGCGGTCCGTCGTTGACCGACTCCACCAGCATGTGGGCGCCGAACCGGCCGGTCTCCACCCGCGCGCCGAGCTCGCGCAGCGCGGCGACGACGGCGTCGACCAGTGGCTCGGCGACCGGTCCCGATGCGGCCGCCTGCCACGACGGGCGGCGGCCCTTGCGGGTGTCCGCGTACAGCGTGAACTGGCTGACCACCAGGATCTCCGCGTCGAGATCGGCGGCCGACTGCTCGTCGCCGAGGATCCGCAGCTGGTGGATCTTGCGTGCCATGGCCGCCGCGGTGGCCGGCGTGTCGGCGTGCGTGACGCCGACGAGTACGAGCAGGCCGGCGCCGATCTTGCCGACGACCTCGTCGTCGACGGTGACCGACGCGCGGGTGACGGTCTGTACGACGGCTTTCACAGTGGCCTCAGCAATCCATGCCGTACGAGCGGACCGACGACGAGCTCGGCGGCGGCATGCAGCGTCGCCGGATCGGTGTCATGCGCCTGCGCCAGCATGGTCAGCTGGTCGCGCAGCGACAACGTGCCGTCGCAGCCACCGACCAGCGCCACCACCAGAGGATCGACGGCATGGGCCGCGCGCAGCCCACCGCCAGTCAGCAGCTGCTCCTCGACCTCCCAGCCATCGGCACCACGTACTGCCTCCTGCGTCAGCCGCACCGACGGGTCGGCCACAAGATGCAGGTCGAGCAGACCACCGCGTACGGCCGAGAGCCGGCCGAAAAACTCGCGCACCTGGATGCCGAGTGGATGGTCGGTCTGCTGGCGCAGGTCTTCCAGCACCTGGCTCGGCGAGTCCACATTGGACGCTCGTACGGTCACCAATCCGAAGCCGACGCCTTCCACGTCGTGCTCGGCAAACCAGTCGAGCCAACGGTCCGCACGCGTCGCGTCCTCGCCGGCGTCGCGCAGCCACATCGCCACGTATTCGGCCGGGTCCAGCACCTCGCGTTGTACGACCCACGCGTCGCAGCGTTCCGGCAGCCAGCCGCCGACCCGCTCGGTCCACTCCTGGCCGGCGACGTGCAGCCAGTTTCCGAGCAGCTGCAGCCATCCGCCGTCGGTCAGCAGGCCGGTCGCGGCGCCGAGCATCTCGGCCACCACGCCGTCGGCTGACCGGCCGGAGTCGCGATAGACATGCGTCGCCTCGCCCGTGCCGATCACGAACGGCGGATTGGACACGACCAGGTCGAAGCGCCGGCCGGTCACCGGCTCGGCGAGATCGCCCTCCAGCAGCTCCCAGTGCAGGCCGTTCAGCGCGGCCGTGGTCGCGGCCATCGCGAGCGCCCGCGGATTGATGTCGGTGCCGGTGATCTTCCTGCTGTGCCTGGCCAAATGCAGTGCCTGGATGCCGCAGCCGATGCCGATGTCGAGCGCGCTGCCGACCTCCTGCCGGACGGTCGCGCTCGCGAGCGTGAGCGCGGCACCGCCGATGCCGAGCACGTGGTCGGCGGCCAGCGGACCGGGACGTACGTCCGTGCCGAGGTCGGACACGACCCACCAGTCGCCGTCGTCATCGCCGTACGGCCGGAGGTCGATCGCCGCGCGCAGCCCACCGCGTGCCGGCTCCAACAGCCCGACCGACAGCGCCTGGTCGACGCGCAGCGGCTCGATCGCGGCTTGTACGGCCGGCGTCGACAGCACACCGCCACACACGAAGAGGTTGATCAGCGTCTCCAGCGGCGAGCCGCCACTGGTCGCGCGCCGCGCCGGGAGCAGGTCGCCGCGTCCGAGCGCCGCGGCCGCCTGCGGTCCGAGCGCGGCGTTGACCCCGTCGACGGTGTAGCCGGCCTTCTCCACGGCCTCGCGCAGCTTGCCGATGACATCACTACTGAACAGCGGATCCACGCACTCATCCTGCTGCATGCCTGTCGACCGGCCGGGCCGCAGGGCCACCCGACGTGCGTGTGGTGCACGCAGGGTGGCCCTGCGACGGGTCCATTCCAAAGCGAATAGTCAATTCTGAATAGTCTGCTACGATCATCGAGTGAAACGAAGCCTGTTGGCGCTGGCGGCGCTCGGAGTGCTGGTCGAGCGGCCGATGCATCCGTACGAGATGGCCGCCGCGCTGCGCAGCCAGGGCAAGGAAGGCGGCCTGCAGCTGAAAGGCGGCTCGCTCTACGCCGTCGTGCAGACGCTGGAAAAGCACGGCTACGTCGCGGCCACCGGCACCAGCCGGCAGGGCAATCGGCCGGAGCGCACGGTGTACGCGATCACCGACGCCGGCCGCGCCGAGCTGACTGGCTGGCTGACCGACCTGCTGGTAGCGCCGGCGCGGGAATATCCGCGGTTCGAGGCGGCGCTGTCGCTGGTCGCCATCATCGCGCCGGAGACCGTGCAGACGTTGCTGAGCCGTCGTCTCGCCGAGCTCGACACCGTGATCACCGCCGAGCGCTCGCAGCTCGCGGCGGCCGCGTTACCGCGTGTTTTGTTGTTGGACAACGAATACCGGATCGCGCTGCTGGTGGCCGAAGCCGACTGGCTGCGCGCGGTGCTGGCCGATCTGGCGGATGGGACTTTCCACGAGCTGGCCGGCTGGCAGGAGTTTCACCACACCGGCCAGGTCCCGGCCGGGCTCGCCACCCCGACCGAGGAGGACACACCGTAAAACCCGGCCCGCCGGATGCGCGAACATCCGGCGAGCCGCGTCCACGAAACCGTCCCGCGCGAACGAGACGCACTCCGTGAGGTGTCGCAACCCGGAGTCTAGTTCCCGCGGACAGACAAAGGGATTTGCCATGCCACGACAGCGTTTCCACGTCATGATCATCGGTGCCGGCACCGGCGGGATGTGCCTCGCGCACGGCCTGCGCCGCGCCGGCGTCAGCGTCGCCGTCTACGAGCGCGACCGTACGCGTTCGGACTTCCTGCAGGGATTCCGCGTCGGGATCAACCCCGACGGCGTACGCGCGTTGCACGAATGCCTGCCGCCGGAGCTGTTCGCCACCTTCCTGGCGACCTGTGCCGCGCCGATGCGCCGCGGCAATCTCTACACCGAGCAGCTGGCCGAGCTGTGTTCGCTGAGTTTTCCGCTGGACCGCGGCGATCTGGACAGCGAGCGGTCAGTGAGCAGAGTGACGCTGCGCCAGGTTTTGCTGACCGGCGCGGAGGATTTCGTGCATTTCGGCAAGAAGTTTCACCATTACCAGAAAAACCCCGACGGCACGGTCACCGCGTATTTCGAGGACGGCACGTCGGCCACCGCCGACATCCTGGTCGCAGCGGACGGCACGCGGTCGCGCGTACGACAGCAATATCTGCCGCACGCGCGCCTGGAGGATGCCGATGTGGCCGGTGGTGGTGGAAAAGTGCCGCTGACCGATGAGGTGCGCAGGCTGCTGCCGCCGCACATGCTGCAGGGAATGTCGTTGATTTTCGCGCCGAAAGGCTATTTCTTCATCATGCACGTGATGGAGTTTCGGTGGGATCGCGACGGTGTGGTGAAACCCGGCACCGACGCGGAGCTGTTGCGCAACTGGCCGGGACTGTTGTTCGACAACACGCGCGACCACGTGAGCTGGGGACTAGCCGCGCCGTTGGACGCGCTGCCAGCCGATCTCGGTGAGGTGACCGGCGTCGCGGCGATCGAGATGGCGAAGCGGATGACCGCCGGCTGGTCGCCGACGCTGCACCGGCTGTTCGAGCTCAGCGATCCGGGCGCCTGCGCCATCAGCAACCGGAGCCAGGCCACTTCCGCGCCGGTGCCGCAGTGGGACACCACCAACGTCACGCTGCTCGGCGACGCGATCCACACCATGACGCCGGGCCGTGGTGTCGGCGCCAACACGGCTCTGCGGGACGCGCGCCTGTTGTGCCGCAACCTGGCGAAGGCCAGCCACGGCGAGTGGCCGGTGCTGACGGCGATCCACGACTACGAGACGAAGATGATCGACTACGGCTTCACTGCCGTACGCGACTCGTTGCGCAATCATGGCAAGGACAACCCGCTGCAGAAGCCGGTCGTCGGCGGCCTGATGCTGGCCGCCGTACGCGGCGGTGCGCGGCTGGTCAACGCGCTGCCGCCAGTCAAGCGCAAGCTGGTCGACAACCTGCTCAAGTCGCGTGGCGCCGGTCGGGAGGACTGAATTCATGGCACGATGATCGGCATGAGTCCCAAACGTGCCGCCGCACAGCTGCGCCTGGCGCTGCAGCCGGAGGCGGATGCTCTGCTGTCGAAGGATCCGTTGGCGCTGCTGATCGGCATGTTGCTCGATCAGCAGGTGCCGATGGAGAAGGCGTTCGTCGGGCCGTACGTGTTGACCCAGCGGATGGGGAAGGTGACCGCGCGGGGGATCGTCGAGGCCGGTGAGGACCGGCTGGTCGAGCTGTTCGTGGAAAAGCCGGCCATCCACCGTTTTCCGGCCGCGATGGCGCGCCGCGTGGTGGCGCTGGCCGAGCAGCTGGTGGCCGACTACGACGGCGAGGCGGCGAACGTCTGGAAAGGTGTCGACACCGGCGCCGAGCTGCTCGCGCGGGTCAGGAAGCTGCCCGGCTTCGGCGACGCGAAAGCGCGGATTTTCGTTGCGTTGCTGGGCAAGCAGCTCGGCGTACAGCCGAAGGGCTGGCGCGAGGCGGCCGGTGACTATGGCGTCGAGGGGGCGATGAAGTCGGTCGCGGACATCGTGGACGACGACAGCCTGGCCGAGGTCAGGTCATACAAGAAGGAGATGAAGGCGGCGGCGAAGGCGAGCAAGTGACGGCCGACCGTTCCTGGTGGCCGTTGTTCGACCTGCGCGTCAGCGCCACTGCCGCCGGCCACGACCTGCTCCTGCGTACGCCGACCGACGCCGACCTCCCCGCGCTGCTGGCGATCGCACCGGCGGAGCTGGAGATGGATCCGACGCTGCCTGGTGGCTCGCTGGCCGAGTGGGTCCCGCGGCACGTCTGGCGGGCCAGGGCCGAGTCGGGCCCGGACCGCTGGCGGTTGGTGTTCCTGCTCGAATGCGACGGCGAGCTCGCGGGTACGCAGGACCTGAAGGCGGTCGACTTCCCGCGGCTGCGGATCGTGGAGACCTCGTCGTGGCTCGGCTTGGCCTATCGCGGCCGCGGCCTGGCCAAGGCGATGCGCGCGATGGTCCTGCACCTGGCGTTTACGCAGCTCGACGCGGTCGCCGCCGAGTCCGAGTCGGAGGAGCACAACGACGCGGCGCTCGGCGTGACCAGGTCGCTGGGCTATCAGCCGTGCGGCGACACGTACGCGGCGCGTACGGACCGCGTCGACCACATGCTGCACGCGCGGCTGACGCGGCAGCGATGGGCTTTGCTACGCGGCGGCTATGGCGTCGACGATCTGCGCATTTCCGGCGCCGAACAGGCTCTTGCGTTGCTGGTTGGATAAAACTCACCCCCGCGCATCGCATCCTCGGCGCCGAAGGAGGACGATGGTGGGTGAGCCCGGAGAAGGAGGAGATCAGCGTGGCTAACTCGCACGCTCGGGATCCGATCGTGATCACCGAGGCGAAGGAGAGCCTGCCTGATCAGCTGCGGCGCCGGGAGATCCGCTACGTCGTGATGATGGGCCTGCGCGTGGTGTGCCTGCTGGCGGCGGTGATCGTTTTCGCCCTGCAGGTGCCGCTGACGCCGCTGTGGGTCGCGCTGTGCCTGGTCGGGATGGTCGCGCTGCCGTGGATGGCGGTGCTGATCGCCAACGACCGGCCGCCGAAGCAGGCCAGCCGCTTCCGCAACCGGCTGCACGGCCATCCCGCGCCGGACCGCGCCATCACCTCCGGCGAGTCCACCGACGGCATCGTGGTCGGCGAGATCGTGGACCCGCGCGACCTCAAGCGTTGAGCGTGCCGTCCAGCACGGTCACCGCCTGACCGGTCAGGTGTACGCGGTCGCCGCGCAGGGCCGTGCGCACCAATCCGGTACGTTTCGACGCCTGCAGGCCCACGAGCTCGTCGCGTGCGAGCCGCTGTGACCAGTACGGCGCGAGCGCGGTGTGCGCGCTGCCGGTCACCGGGTCCTCCGGAATGCCTTGGTGCGGACAGAAAAACCGCGACACGAAGTCGTACGCGCCATGGTCGGCCCGCGCGGTCACGATCACGCCGCGCGTGTCGGTGCGGCGGCCGATCTCGGCGATCGCGTTGAGGTCGGGCGTGAGCGTACGCACCGCGTCTTCGCTGGCCAGGACAACTACGACGTCGCGGAGCGCCCCGGTCTGGTAGGCCGCCAAGGCCTTCGCGCCGAGCGCGTCCGTCAGGCCGTCCGGCATCGCCGCCTCGACTGGCGGGTTGGCCGGAAAGTCCAGCGTGATCGCCCCATCGTCGGTCGGCTGCGCGATGAGTACACCGCTGCGCGTACTGAACCGGATCGCCTCCTCTGGTGCGATCACGTGCGTGGTCGCCAGCGTCGCGTGGCCGCACAGGTTGGTCTCGACCGTCGGCGTGAACCAGCGCAGCCCCCAGTCGGCCTCCGGGTCGTCCGGCGTCGGCCGGGCGAACGCCGTCTCCGACAGGCTCATCTCCATCGCCACCCGCTGCATCCATGCCTCGTCCGGCCAGTCGCCGTCCAGCAGGCACACCGCGGCCGGGTTGCCGGCGAACGGCCGGTCGGTGAAGGCGTCCACGACTCTGATCCTCATGCCGCGCAGCCTAAGCATCGGCGACCGTACGGGTCCAAGGCCAATCCGCGCCTCTTGGTGCTCCGACCGCCTGTCGCGCTGCTCGATGTCGAGTGTGCAAAGTTTGCCCACCTTCCTCGCTGAAAGTGGTCCTGCTTTGCACATTCGACTCGGGACACTAGAGAGCGGCGATCGGTACGGCGTCGGCCATCGCCTGGTAGCCGGCGTCGCCGGGATGCAGGTGGTCGCCGGAGTCGTAGGCCGGCAACATCCGATGCGGGTCCTGCGGATCGCGTACGGCCTTGTCGAAGTCGGCGACGCCGTCGAAGACGTGAGTCGTACGGACCCACTGGTTGACCGCCTCGCGCACATACTCAAGATCACCGGTGTAGTTCGGCGCCGGCGTCATCGTCCCGCCAATCACCCGCAACCCACGAGCGTGCGCGCGCTGCGCGATCTGGGTCAGGCCGTCGATCAGCAGCTGCGGGTCGCTGACCCGCGTGTTCTGGCCGATGTCGTTGATGCCTTCGACGACGATGACGGTGCGTACGCCGGTGCGGTCGAGCACGTCGCGGTCGAGGCGCGCCAGCGCCTTCTCGCCGGCCCACGCGCCGGGGCCGCCGGGCCGGGTGCCGTCGGCGAGGATGCAGTTGCCGCCGATGCCGGCGTTCATGACACCGTGCCGCTGCGGCGCCGGCCGCTGGTTGAGCCGCGCGGCGAGCCGGTCCGGCCAGCGGCTGTTGGTGTTCGGGGTGGACAGCGCGCCGTCGGTGATCGAGTCGCCGAGCGCGACGACGCTGTTCGGCGGTCCGCCGCGTACGTCCACTTCGTTGACGTAGTACCAGGATCCGGTCGCCTGCGTGTACGCCGCTGCGGACTCCTCGGCGCTGTGGTCGGTGCCGTCGCTGGTGAAGTACGAGGTCTGCCGCGCGTCGGAGTGGAAGGTCACCGGTCCGGCGTCGGCCGACACGTACGTGGTGACCAGCAGGTTGGTGCCGGCGCCGACCGCCATCGGCACCGGGTCGCTGACCGTCTCGCCGCCTTTGGCGATCGTCGTTTTGGCCTGGCCGTTGAAGGTCAGCGTACGCATCGACCCCGCGCGCGCGGCCGGCGACGCGGCGCCGGTGGAGACCGCGACGGTGGCGTGGTCGAGCGGTAACGCGCCGGTTCCCCAGGCGTTGGAGAAGTGGATCCGCAGCTGGCTGCCGCCGACGCTCAGGTGCAGCTCGTTACGCAGCGAATAGCCGGGATATCCGCGTCCCTGCAGACCGGGATCGCCGGCCGCCGGCGCCGCGGCCCAGCTGCCGGTCCAGGTTGGCGCCGCCGAAGCCGGCGCCGGAGCCACCAGTGCGGCGGCGACCAGCACCGCCGCCGACCATCTCGCCAGGCGCATCGCGAAACCTCCGTGTCAGAGTGGGCCAGCTCACTCTTACCGGCCAAACCGGCAAAAACCAGGTCCGTTAGCGGACAGGCCGAGCTCCCGGATGCGCGATGCAACGCGCGGCGAGCGCGCAGCCGGCCGCGAGCGCCGCGGCAGGTCCGTCCGCCAGCGAGGCGAGTACGCCAGCGGCGAACGCGTCGCCGGCGCCGGTCGTGTCGACGACAGTCGCTCGCGCGGCATCGCAAGCGACAACACTGTCGCCATCGGACCAGACCGCACCACGAGCGCCGCGCGTGACGACGGCGGCCGTACGACCACGTGCCAGGACCTTCGCGGCCACCTCGGACTCGCCGGTCACGACTGCCGCTTCGTCTTCGTTGGCAAGCAAAAGGTCGACGCCGTCGAGCCAGTCGAGGATCTTCGGGCCGACCGCCCGCAGCGGCGCGACCGAGGCGAGCGTCGCCGACGAGGTGACGGAGTGCTCGCGGCTCCACGCGATCGCCGCGAGACCGGCCGCGCGCGATCCGCGCCCCATCAGCGCATAACCGGAGACGTGTACGTGCGCTGGCCGCCGCTCGTCGAGCGCGCGCCGCACATGATCGGCAGACAGACCCTCGTTGGCGCCACGATCCGGCAGCAGGCTGCGGCCGCCGTCCGGCCGTACGAGCACCACGATCGTGCCGGTCGGCTCGCCTACGACCTGCGCCGCCACGTCCACGCCGGCCAGCTCGTCGATCCGTGCCTGGCCGTCGCCGCCGACCGCGCAGATCAGCGTTACGGGCGTGCCGAGCGACCCCAGCCAGGCGGCCGTGTTGGCGGCCGCGCCGCCGCCGGTGATCCGTACGCGTGCCGGCGTGTCGGTGTCGGCCTCCACCGGTCCGCTCAGCAGCGCCACCACATCGGTCACCAGGTCACCGACGACCGCGATCGGGGTTGGTCGCATGGCCACCATGCGTGCGTCCGACGCACGCATGGTGGCCATGCGCGCATCCGTCACCTCACTCAGCGGGCGGCCGCGGCCACACCGAGATGCCGGCGACCGGCACGTTGGCGCGCGCGGCACCGTCGGTCGCCGCGGCCACCGCCACCTGCGCGGCCAGCTCGGCGTTGCGCCGTACCAGCTCGATGTTGAGCTCCAGGCTGACGCCTTCGGTGTCCTGGTGAAACCTGGCCAGCAGATACGGCGTGACGTCCTTGCCGGTGACGCCTTCGGCGGCGGCGTCGGCCAGCGCGCGGGTCAGCACGCGGTCGTGCAGAGCCGGGTCCATCTGCCGGTCGGCCGGCACCGGATTGGCCACGACGATCGCCGCGCTGCCCAGCCCCAGCAGGTCGCGCGCCGCGGCGGCCGCGGCGACCTGGGCCGGGCTGTCCAGCGTCCACGGCACCGCGCAGCCGGAGTCGGTCAGGTAGAACCCCGGAAACCGGTCCGTACGATAGCCGGCGACCAGCACCGACAGCGTCTCCAGCCGCTCCAGCGTGGCCGGCACGTCCAGGATCGACTTGACGCCGGCGCACACCACGGTGATCGGCGTACGGCCAAGCACCCCGAGGTCGGCCGACTCGTCGTAGGTGCCGCCGCGATGCACGCCACCGAGCCCGCCGGTGGCGAACACGCCGATGCCGACGCGGTGGGCGATCGCCGCCGTGCTGGCGACGGTGGTGGCGCCGTCGGACTTGGTCGCCACCGCAAACGGCAGGTCGCGCGCGGACAGCTTCGGGATCTGCTCGGACAGCGCGATCCGGCGCAGCTGGTCGTCGTGCAGGCCCACCACGACACGGCCGTCGAGCACGCCGATGGTCGCCGGCGTGGCACCGGCGGCGCGTACGACCGCGCCGAGCTCGCGCGCGACCTCCAGGTTGCGCGGCCGCGGCAGTCCATGCGCGATCAGCGTGCTTTCCAGAGCGACCGTCGGCAGGCCCTGGGCCAGCGCGACGGCCACCTCGTCGCCGACCGCGATCTCGGGAGGAAACGGCAGGCAGCGCGCTGTTCCGGTCACGTCCGACACGCTATTACATCCGCGGCCCCGCTGGCGTCAGGTCGCCGGGTCGAAACCGTATCGCCGAAGACACGTCAGGAGGCTGCGCGCGGTCCGCGAAATCCCGTGCCAGACTGGAGAGCGGCCTTGAGAGGAGTGCGGTGTGAGTACGCAGACCGATGTCCGCCCGGAAACGCAGGACACCGAGACCGGTCCGGACATGTTCCATTACGTGGACAAGGACAAGATGGTCGAGAGCGCGGTGATGGGTAACTGGGTGATCGCGATCTGCGGCTACAAGTTCCCGGTCACCAAGGCGCCCAAGCCGGGCTCGCCGGTGTGCCCCGACTGCAAGGAGATCTACGAGTCGCTGGAGCCGTAGAGGTAGGCTTCGTCGGGCCTCCGCCGGCCGTCGCCGCGGGGGTCTCGTCATGTCCTGGGGGGAGTGCGCGGAATGTCGCTTGCGGCGGGGGTGTCGCAGGAGGATGAAGCAAGACCGGCGGCGCCGGGCCTGCGGGCCTGGCAGCGTAAGGCGCTGGTCGACTACCTGCGGAGGCGGCCACAGGACTTCCTGGCGGTCGCCACGCCGGGTGCCGGCAAGACGACCTTCGCGCTGCGGGTGGCGACCGAGATGCTGGCCGACGGCACGGTCGACCAGCTCACCGTCGTCGCGCCGACCGACCACCTGAAGTCGCAGTGGGCTCAGGCCGCCGCGCGGGTCGGCATCCAGCTCGACCCGACCTTCTCCAACACCGTCGGCGGCACGTCCAGCGACTTCCACGGCATCGTCGTCACATACGCGCAGGTCGGCCTCGCGCCGGCCGTGCACCGGCGGCGTACGACCTCGCGGCGCACGCTGGTGATCCTCGACGAGATCCACCACGCCGGCGACGCGCGCACCTGGGGTGACGGCGTGAAGCTCGCCTTCGACCCGGCCGTACGCCGGCTGGCGCTCACCGGCACGCCGTTTCGCAGCGACGACAACGCGATCCCGTTCGTCACATACGAGCGTGACCGCGAGGGTCTGCGGCGCTCGCAGTCCGACTACTCGTACGGCTACGGAGACGCGCTGCGCGAAGGCGTCGTGCGACCGGTCATCTTCATGGCGTACTCCGGCGAGACCCGCTGGCGCACGTCCGCCGGCGAGGAGCTGTCCGCCCGGCTCGGCGAGCCGCTGACCAAGGAGCAGACCGCGCAGGCCTGGCGGACCGCGCTCGACCCCAAAGGCGAGTGGATGCCGGCGGTGCTGCGCGCCGCCGACGCGCGCCTGAAGACCATCCGTCAGCACGTGCCGGACGCGGCCGGCCTGGTGATCGCCTCCGACCACCAGGCCGCCAAGGCGTACGCGGAGCTCCTGCGCAAGGTGACCGGCCAGACGCCGGTGACCGTCCTGTCCGACGACCGGACCGCCTCGGCCAAGATCGCCACCTTCACCGCCAGCGAGGACCGCTGGATGGTCGCTGTGCGGATGGTGTCCGAAGGCGTCGACATCCCGCGGCTGATGGTCGGCGTGTACGCGACGAGCGCGAGCACTCCGTTGTACTTCGCCCAGGCGATCGGCCGGTTCGTACGGGCGCGGCGGCCGGGGGAGACGGCCAGCATCTTCCTGCCGAGCGTGCCCAACCTGCTCGCGCTCGCCGAGGAGATGGAGGCGCAGCGCGACCACGTACTCGACCGACCGCACCGTGAGTCCGACGGCCTCGACGACGCGCTGTTGGAGGCCGCCAACAAGGAGGAGAACGAAGGCGGCGCTGATGGAGACCTGCCGAAGTTCACCGCGCTTGAGGCGTCGGCGCAGCTCGATCAGGTGATCTACGACGGCGCGTCGTTTGGCACTGGCGCGGTCGCCGGCACCGCCGAGGAGGAGGAATATCTCGGCCTGCCCGGCCTGCTGGAGCCCGACCAGGTCGCGATGCTGCTGTCCAAGCGGCAGGCCGACCAGATCGCCGCTCAAGCCAAAGCGCCCAAGCCGAGCGCGCCGCCGCTGGAGCAGGTGCGTACGACCTACCAGCGCCGCGCCGACCTGCGCCGGCAGCTGAACACGCTGGTCGCCGCGCACCACCACCGTACTGGCCGGCCGCATGGCCAGATCCACGCCGAGCTGCGCAAGATCTGTGGCGGACCGCCGAGCGCGCAAGCCTCGATCGAGCAGCTCGAGGAGCGCATTGTCGCCGTGCAGCAGCTCTGACTGGCTCGGGGCCATCCCGCGTGCGCCGGGCGCACGCAGGGCGACCCTGCGGTGTGGTCCTCAGAAGTGTCGTACGCGGCGAGGACTCTGGTTTGGGGGCAGCTTTTCATCCGACGACGCAATCGGATTCCGTTTGCGTCGTCGGGGCGTCGCTGACCTGCGGAAATGTCATACTGGCAACATTCGAACCTCGCCTCCGGCACCCGAATGTCACCTTGTCGGCCCCTACCCACCAGTAGGCGGTCAACAAAGCAGCAATCGGACGAACTACGCCACCCGCGCGGTAAGCACCGAGCGCCAGCTCGTCACTCATCGCCAGGATCGCCGTCGGCCCGCCGACCCGCACCGCGGTCGCGGTGCCCAACACCGCGACCGTGGCCGCATAACCAGCCGCGCGACCGTACGGCGACGCCTCCATGACGACCACCGAACCCCAGTCCAGACCGGCCGCCTCCACCTCGTCTCGATAACCCCGCAGCCGCTCCTGCCACGTAGTACTCACGCCTCCTGCCGCGCCGCATCGGCCTGACCGGCAAACCCGTCCGGCACCAGCGCCGACGCGATCACAGCGAGATCGCGGTGTCCCAGCTCCAGCACGTGCCGAGCAGCAAGCGCCGCCGCCGCGCGGTCGTCGATCGTGACATGACCGGCTCCATCACGGCGCGGGCCGTCCACGATGACGACGGGGTACGCCACGATCCATCGCGATGTCGACGCGCGGATCGCCACGCAGATCGCAGTGGCAGATGAATCCGTCGACCAGCGCGCCGGCGTGTTCGTTGGACCGGCGGCGATCGGCGTCATCGCCACCGGCAGCTTGCTGACGATCGCGCTGCTGCTGCCGGTGGCGTGTTGTGCGGCGGCCGCGGTGGCCGGTCTCAGCGGTACGTCAGAGTCCAGGTGATCGACTCGTCGTACTCCGGAGTCGCGACCGCGTTGAGCTCGTCGAGCTTGCGGTGTACGTCGTCGACGCTGATCAGGCAGTGGTGCGCGATCTCCTGCACGGACATGCCGAGCGTGTGCGCGTGGCGCATCGCCAACTCCAGCTCGTTGGACGCGCAGTCGGCGACAAAGCGCAGGTCACGCATGTGCTGGCGGACGCGCTCCATGCGAAAGTCGGTGATTTCCTCGGCCACGGGACCTCCGGTTGTGTGACGGTGCCATCACATGATGCTGTGCATCTGCGCAAAGCGCAATATCCCTCTCCGCATTTGCGTGGCATGGATGGTCGTAGCATCGCTAGGATGCCGATCATGACAAAGTCGACCACCTCGCCGACCACCGGTCCGACACCGTCGCTGCGCCGCCGCCGGCTCGCCGCCGTACTCAAGCAGCGCCGCGAGGTCGCACGCATGACCGCCGACGACGTGGCCGCGGTGTGCGATGTCGGCAAGTCGACGCTGAGCCGGCTGGAGAACGCGCAGATCAAGATCAAGCCGCTGTACGTGAGAGCCCTGTGCGACGCGTACGGCGTCGATCCCGACGAACGCGACGCGCTGACGCAGCTCGCGCGCGATGCCGATCAACGCGGCTGGTGGACACCGTACGGCGACTCGATCACCGCGCAGTACCTCGAATACATCTCCTTCGAAAACGAGGCCAACTCCATCCTGACCTACCAGCCATTACTCGTGCCCGGACTCCTTCAGACGCCGGACTATGCGCGAGCGGTCATTCGCGGAATGGTTCGGCCGGAGCTCGCTGAGGAAGAGGTCGATCGCGTTACCGGCCTACGGCTTGAAAGGCAGCGATGGCTCACTCGCGAGGATGGTGTATCGCTCTGGGTCATCGTGGACGAGGCCGTCCTGCACCGGCCAACCGGCGGCGTAGAGACGATGAGCGCGCAGCTTCGCCACTTGGCCGAGATGTCGCGGCTTCCAATCGTGACTTTGCAGGTCATGCCTAGCGAAGCCGGCGCACATGTCGGAATGCTCGGTTCGTTCTCGATCCTCGAGTTTCCAAGTCCGACGCACGAGGATGTGGTTTACGTCGACACGCCTGTCGGTGAGATCTTCGTCGAGGACGATGCGCAACTCCAAGCATGTAAAATTGCGTTCGATCACTTGCGGGCCGCGGCTCTGAACGAAGAGGAGTCGCGGATGCGAGTCCGAATGGCCGCCAAGGAGTTGCTTGATGACCGACCTCGCCGTCGCGGTTTGGCGGAAGAGCAGCCGTAGTAGTGGCACCGGCGAATGCGTCGAGGTCGGCGCCTTTCACCGTACGATCGGCGTCCGGGACTCCAAGGACCAGGCAGGCCCGATTCTGGCCGTACCGCCGACTTCCTGGCGTGCCTTCGTCGCCGCCGTACGCGCCGAGCACCTGACGCGCTGACCGCTATTCCGACCAGCCGGACGCCGAGCTCGCCGTCCAGCAGGTGCAGCAGCTCCTTCTCCGGTATGGCGGCGAAAGCCTGATAAATCGTCGCTCCAACGGCTTCGACCGGATCTGGATCGAGCGCAGCATGCGCGGCCTTGGACGCATGCATGACACGAGCTTCGGCCTGCAGGCGCTCGCGGACGCCTGGAGCCACCGGCTCGCCGGAGTCCTCGGCCTCTTCGATGTCCCCGCCGATGATGAGCGTTTCGGAGATGGGAAAAGCCGCGGCGATCGATTCCAACTGCCATCCTCGGTGTTGCTGATCGGGTCGTTGAATGAACGCCTGAAAGTATGCGATTATACGAAGTTCCGCGTGTTTCGGCGCTCCGTCCGCGATAGATCCGAGCGTCCTCACCGCGGTCGAATTCGGCACGCGCGTACTCCTGCTGGATGTGTGGCGGGCGTTGGTCCCACGGCATGCCATCCCACCAGCCCGGTCGGGGATCCGGTCGCGCGGATCGTCACCCACTCTCCGTATTGTCCACGTGTCACTGAGTTATGCCAAGCGCGCTTACGGGACCGTGTGATAAGCGAGTGCTATGACCTCGATCGAGTTGGAGCGCCTCGACCACCTGGTGCTGACCGTCGCCGACCTGGCCAGGACCGAGCGGTTCTACGTCGACGTGCTCGGCATGCGGCCGGAGACCTTCTACGGCCGCAAGGCCCTGCATTTCGGCCAGCACAAGATAAATCTGCATCAGGCCGGCGAGGAGTTCGAGCCGAAGGCGCTGCGGCCGACGCCAGGCTCGGCGGACGTGTGCCTCATCGCGCGTACGCCGATCGACGCCGTCATCGACCATCTGGCCGCCTGCGGTGTCGAGATCGAGCAGGGACCGGTGCGGCGTACAGGCGCGTTGGGGGAGATCACCTCGGTCTATTTTCGCGATCCCGACGACAATCTGATCGAGGTGTCCAACTACGCCGACATCGCGGTCTCGACGCGCCGGGCCGCCTCGACGACCACGCCGGCGTAGTGGTCTGAGGGCCGCGGGCACAGCCGGTCGATCGGACCGGACAGGCAGATCGCCGCGACGACCTCGCCGTGCACGCGCACCGGTGCGCTGATCGACGCGATGCCGGTCGCGCGCTCGCCGACGGTCTCGACCCAGCCGGCCGCGCCGGCCTCGCCGAGCAGCGCGTGCGCGGCTGAACCGAGCGGCAGCGGCAGCAACGTGCCGACCGGCAGGCCGGCGCGCAGCTCGGCGGGTGACTCGGCGGCCGCGACACACAGCCGGTGATCGCCGCGGCGGACCCAAAGCTGCGCCGACTCGCCGGTGCGGTCGCGCAGCTCGGCCAGCACCGGCCGGCTGACCTCGACCAACGCGTACGTGGCAAACCGCGGGCCGAGGCTGTAGAGACCAGCCTCGTC
The DNA here is from genome assembly GCF_010993745.1 of Fodinicola acaciae. NCBI lineage: Bacteria > Bacillati > Actinomycetota > Actinomycetes > Mycobacteriales > Fodinicola > Fodinicola acaciae. Next base: position 2,511,520 of record NZ_WOTN01000001.1, on the reverse strand, counting down.
ACGGCTCAGCAAACCGTGCGTGACCATCGCGTTGGCCAGCCGGTGTGCGGTCGACACCGACAGCCCGATCGCGCGTGCCAGCTCGCTGGCCCCAGCCGGCCGCAGCTCGACCAGGTCGAGGATCGCCACACCCTTGTCCAGCACGCCGACGCCGGTTATGGTCGCTGTCACATAGTGGAATGTATTTCCCATTATTTGGAAAGTCAAGGTGGTGGCAGATGACTTCCAGCGTGGTCAAGCCGACGATCGCGGCCCGGATGAACCGCCTTCCGATCGGCCGTACGCACAGACTCGCCACCGTCGCCGTCGGGCTCGGCCTGTTCTTCGATTTGTACGAGGTGTTTCTGGCCGGTGTGCTGAGCAGCGTCCTGGTCGAGGAGTTTCACCTCAGCAAAGCCGAAACTCCGATCCTGCTGGCCTCGGCGTTCATCGGCATGTTCCTCGGAGCGCTGATCCTCGGCCGGCTCGGCGACCGGCTCGGCCGGCGCCGCGCGTTTCTGCTCAACCTCGGCATCTATTCGCTGTTTTCCTTTGTCGGCGCCTTCAGCCCGGGTCCGGCGATGCTGGTCGTCACCCGTTTCCTTGCCGGCATTGGCATCGGCGCCGAGCCGCCGCTCGCCGACACCTATCTCAGTGACCTGCTGCCGGCTCGCCGCCGCGGCGCGTACATCGCCTGGGCCTACACGTTTGGCTTTCTCGGCGTGCCGGCGGCCGGATTCCTGGCGCGCGGCCTGGTGCCGCTTGAGCCTCTCGGCATCGCCGGTTGGCGGTGGATGTTTGTCTTCGGCGCAGTGGGCGCGGTGATCGTACTGTTCCTGCGCAGCTCACTGCCGGAGTCGCCGCGCTGGCTGGAGTCGGTCGGGCGCACGGCCGAGGCCGAGAAAGTCGCCGAACGCTTCGAAAACGAGGCTCGCGCGACCGGTGCCGAGCTGGCGAAGCCGGTCGCCGACGAGCCGGCCACGCCAGCTGGCGACCAGCGGATCGGCGTGCTTTTCCGCCCACCGTACGCACGCCGCACCTGGATGATGACCGTTTTCCACCTGCTGCAGACATTCGGCTATTACGGCTTTGGCACGCTCGTGCCGCTCGTACTCGCCGCCAAGGGCTATCCGATCGTCCAGTCGCTGCTGTTCAGCGCGCTGACCTTCCTCGGCTATCCGATCGGGTCGCTGATTTCGTTGCCGCTGGTGGAAAGGTTTGAGCGGAAGTATCTGGTGACGGTCGCCGTGCTCGCCATGGGCGCCTTCGGGCTCGCCTTCGGCTATTCCGGATCGGCCGTCCTGGTGCTCATGTTCGGCTTCCTCTACACGGTCGTCAGCAATGTCTTCTCGAACGCGTTCCACATCTACCAAGCCGAGATTTTCCCGACAGCACTGCGATCCACCGCATCGAGTGGCACATACGCGCTGTCGCGGCTGAGCACGGCCGCGATGCCGTTCATCCTGGTGCCGGTGCTGCACGCGGCCGGCGCCGGCGCGATGTTCATCATCGTCGCCACGGCGATGGTGCTGGTGTCGCTGGTGGTCGGCTTGTTCGGGCCGCGTACGACCGGTCGGGCGCTGGAAACCGTGAACGCGCGATGACCGGTCCGCTCGACGGCATCCGTGTGCTGGAGCTGGGAAACTTCATCGCCGCCCCGTTCGCCGGCCGGGTCTTCGCGGATTTCGGTGCCGATGTGATCAAAGTCGAGCGACCTGGTGGTGGCGACGAGCTGCGCGGCTGGCGGTCGCTGCGCGGCGGCACGTCGATGCTGTGGCGCACGATCGGACGCAACAAGAGATCGGTGACGCTCGACCTGCGCAAGTCCGCCGGGCAGCGGCTGATCCGTAAGCTGGTCGCCAAATGCGATGTGGTGCTGGAAAACTTCCGTCCCGGCACGCTGGAGCGGTGGAACCTCGGGCCGACGCAGCTGCAGGCCGTCAATCCGGAGCTCGTGCTGGTGCGGATCTCCGGCTATGGCCAGACCGGTCCGTACGCGGATCGGGCCGGGTTCGGCGGCGTCGCCGAGGCCTTTGGCGGTTTGCGTTACGTCACCGGCGATCCGGCCAGTCCACCGTCGCGGTCGGCGACCAGCATCGGTGACGAGGTCGCCGGTCTCTACGCGGTGATCGGCGCGCTGATGGCGATGTTGGCACGCGTTCGCAACAGGCAGGCCGTGCCGATCGTCGACGTTGCCTTGTATGAGGCGGTTTTCTCGCTGATGGAGTCGTTGGTGCCGGACTATGACGCTTACGGCGTCGTGCGTGAGCGTACCGGCGGCAACCTGCCGGGTGTGGCACCTTCCGGCGTTTTTCCTTGCAAGGAGGGCCATTGGGTGGTGATCGGCGGCAACGCGAACGCCGTTTTCGCTCGGCTGATGCGCGCCATCGGCCGGCCCGACCTGGCCGACGATCCTGATCTGGCCGACGGTCCAGGCCGCGGCCGGCGTTCCGACGAGCTGAACGCGATCATCGCTGGTTGGACCGCTGATCACCGAGTCGAGGAGGTCCTCGACGTGTTGACACAAGCGGGCGTGCCGGCCGGTCCGGTCAACGACGCCAGCGCGATCGCCGCCGACCCGCACTTCCAGGCGCGCGGCATGCTCGTGACCCACGAGGTCGAGGTCGACGGCTCGTCCCGGCCCGTACGCTTTCCTGGCGTGGTGCCAAAAATTCCGGCCGCGCCAGGGCGGATGCGGTGGCCGGGGCCGGAGCTCGGTGCGCACAACGACGAGGTTTTCCGCGACCTGCTTGACGTTTCAGCCGACGAGCTGGCCGATCTGCGTGCGGAAGGAGTGATTTCGTGAGGATCACCGACGTCGTGCTGCGCGACGGCCTGCAGGACGAGCCGGTCATCGTGTCCACTGTGGACAAAGTGCGGATCTTCGACGCACTTGTGGACGCCGGCGTACGCGAAATCGAGGCTGTGTCATTTGTGTCGAGACATCGCGTGCCACAGATGGCCGACGCCGAGTCCTTGCTTTCCGCGCTTGGTCGGCGGCCTGGCACACGGATCAGTGGCATCGCCTTGAATCTACGCGGTGCCTTGCGCGCCAGAGATTGCCAGCTGGACGAGCTGCGGCTCGTGGTGTCCGCAAGCGAAGGTCACAGTGCGGCGAACGCCGGACGTACCACCGAAAAAGCGCTCGACGAGATCGACGAAGCGGTCGCCTCTCTGCCCGGCATTGACCTGGTCGGCGCGGTGTCGACGGCATTTGTCTGCCCGTACGACGGCGTGCTGTCAGCCGCGCGCCTCCTCTGGGTCGTCGGCCGCCTGTTTTCCGCCGGCCTGCGCCGAATCAGCCTCGCCGACACCCTCGGCACCGCCACTCCGGACCACGTCCGCCGCTCCGTCGACGCCGTCCGCTCCGCGTACCCTGATGTCGAGCTTTCCTTGCACCTGCACAACACCGCCGGCCAAGCCCTCGACAGTGTCGATGCGGTCGCCGGCCTCGGCATCGTCGGCCTCGACAGCTCTCTCGGCGGCCTCGGCGGCTGCCCCTTCGCCCCAGGCGCCGCCGGCAACCTCGACACGGCGACTTTGGTGCGCCACCTCGACTCCCGCGACATCCCCACCGGCATCTCCCTCTCCGCCTTACACGACGCCACCACCCTCCTCACCTCCATCCTCAGCCACTCACCGGCCGCCTAATCGGTGGATGTCAGGCTGGCGCGACCGAACCGATGTTGGCGACGGTGAAGTCGCGTTCTCCGTTGCGGAGGTGACACCAGGCGGTCAGCCAGCGGCCGTACAGTTGGAGTGGTTGGATTTCCCGCCAGCTGCGAGTGCCGTTCTTGTCGCGATAGCTGATCAGGATGTCGTGTTTCTCGTCGAGCGCGTCGGCCAACAGGATGAGCTCTGCCTCGGTGAGCTGTGAGTTGAGGTTGGCCAGCTGCCGGTAGGTGTCGGTGGTCGCGGAGTTCGCGCCGTGCGGGTCAGCCAGCAGTCGCGCGGCGAGCTCGGTGGCCTCGACCCGCGCGCGGCCGGGAATTGCTGTCCTGCTTGCCTTTCCGGCAGCCTCCTGGTCGTCCGGGCGCTGGACGATGACGGCGCCGGTGGCGTCTTCGGCAACTGGCGCGAAACCGGCGGCCCGGAGCACGGTCAGCACGTCATCGGGTTCGGCGGTGCTGGCGAGCACGGTGGGAGAGAGCAGCGCCAGCTGAAGCTTGGCCAGTTTGCGGGTGTGCAGCATTTCGGCCGCTGTCGCCTCGTCCGCGATGACGCACGAGCGTACGCTGCGGACCCGCACGTGGCCGTGCTGCCGCCCGACGTCGGCGATGAGGTAGTCCAGCGGTTGCGGCAGCGGCCGGTCGGCGATCGCGGCGAGCTGTGCACGCAGGTCGTCCGAGGTCCAGCCGGCGTCCAGGGCCGCTCGTACGCTGTCGGCGCTGAAACGCCAGATGCTTGCCGCGCCATGGGTTTCGCGTACGGCGGCGGCGGTCAGCAGTCGGGAAACCGCCAGGCTCGGCTGGCCGGACACGACGGCGGTGAGGTCCGACTGCGGGATGACCTTGCACGCCGCGTCCGGAAACGCCGCCGCGACCCGACCGGCCAGCTGCTCTGGCGCGTCCTTGGTGGCGACCAGCTGCTCGCCGCCATCGGTCAACGTGTCGGCGGCGATGATGCCGAGCACTTCGCCCTCGCGTACGGCTGCGGCGAGTTTTTGCCGCGACTGTCCGGCGTCATAGCCGTGAAGTGGACAGAACCAGTCGATCTGCCGGCCAGCCGCCGTGACCGACCGTCCGCCGGCCGCGGCGCGCAGCAGTGCCCGCCGCATCATGCCTGCTCCGGACGCGAGGGGCAGCGGTGGCGGACACTCCTTGTCGTCCTGCGTCTCGCGGCTGGTCGGCGCGAGCTCCAGGGTGAACCAGGCGATCACCAGCTCGGCCCACTGCCGCGCGGGCTCGGCGTCGCGCCATTGGGCGTACGCCTCGGTCGGCGCGTACCCGCTGTCCGCTCGCCCGAGCAGGCCGGCGGCGTAGCTGACGTCGATGGCGAGTGAGACGACTTCGGTGTCGACAGCGAGCTGCGCCGCCAGCCGCGACCGCTCCCGCGCACCCACGCCGCCTTTCTTCAACGCGGCGATCGGCCGCGACCGGGCGTCGTCCAACAGGCCGGTCACCGTACGCACCGCGGTGGTGTGCACCGGCGATGGCGAGGTCGCCGCGACCGGAATGTCCGGCCGCCCGGTCAACGCCGTACCCTGGTCGGCCAGCCAGGCCGTGGCCGCGACCTCCTGCGGCAGCTCCCATCCGTGGTTGAGCTTGATGACCAGGCCGGCCTCCCGCAGCGGTTGGATCCGCTTGTCGATGCCGGCACCGTAGAAGTAGTAATCGCGGCCCTGGTTGTGCCGCATCGAGTCGAGGACGTCGCGCGCCGATCTTGGCAGCGCCGCGAGGATCTTCGCCAGCGCCTGGACATCCGTCAGCGCTTCGGACAGCCTGTCCACCAGCTCAACCTTGCGCAGCCCATCGGTGTCGACACCGAGCGCCGCGACCGTCGCGCGCAGGTCATCCGCGTACGCCGTCTTCGCGATCGTGGCCGCCGGCCGCCCACCGCCGATCTCCGCCAACCAGTGCGCCGCCAGCGGCTCCGGCAGTGACACCACACCCTCGTGCGTCCAGGCGAGGCCGCGAGCGCACAGCTCGGCCACCGATGTCCGTACGCTTTCCTCGGGTGCGTCCAGCATCCGCGCCACGCTTGCTGTTTTGGAGCTCCCGCCCAGTGCCGCGACAGCCCGGCTGACGGTCACCGCGTCCCGGTCGACCTCGCGCATCGCCGCGCCCAGCGATTCGTGGCCGCTGAGCCGCTCGGCCAACTGCACGAACCCCCTGGGCACCGGCTCTGCCCGTACATCCGGACGCCGCCGCAGCACCTCTGTCAGTGCCGCCTCGTCCAGCCCGGCCAGATACTCCGCGAATGACCCCTGCTCCACCAACCCATCCTGTCTGACGCCAGATCCCGGCGCCGGGGCGGTATCGATCGTGGCCTTTGACACATGGATCCGACCGTGACGTTGGCGGCGCGGGCGTGTCTGAGCAGGTGTCACGTAGAGCGGACTCCAACGAAAGTCGAGGGGAGTGCACGTCATGAGTCTGGGAGAGAACATCGGCAACCGGGCCGAAGAACTGGCCGGAAAGGCCAAAGAGGTGCTCGGAAAGGTCACCGGCGACAGCCGCACCGAGGCCGAAGGGCAGGGCCAGCAGCTCAAGGCCAAAGGCAAGGACGCGCTGGACAACGTGACCGGGAAGGTCAGCGGATTCGTCGACGGTGTGACCGGCGGCGACAAGCAGTAGGCGCATCAACCGTTCCAGGGGGTGATGGTGGTGGCTGGTGTAGTCAGCGAGGTGGTGGCCGGGCCGGTCGCCGGGGTGTTCCGGTCGTGGTTGGGGCGTGCCGTCGAGATCGGTATCGACGGTGTGGGTCCGTTTCGTGGGGCCGTCGCGCTGGCCGCGCCGCTGGTGCGGCGAGGCGTTCCGGCGGAGCAGGTGATCGACCGGCTGACGATGACGCAGAGCGGCCATGCCGCGCTCCAAGGGGCCGTCACCAGCGTTGGAGGGATCGCGACCGCCGCTTTGGGCGCGCCTGTCGGTCTTGCGGCCGCTCTCATGGTGCAGGCGCGCCTTGCCGCCGCCATCGCTCACGTCTACGGTCATGACCTGGCCGACTCCGACGTACGGGCAGCTGTCGGGGAGTGTGTCTGGGGCACGACGGAGACCACGACCGCTCGAAGCAGTGGTGTCACCGCTGGTACGAAGGCGGCCGGCGTGATCCTGCCGCGAGTCCAAGCCGCGGCGGCTCGACGCAGCGCCGCGCGGTTGGCCGCAGGCAAGTCCGCGGGTGCGATCGCATCGCGAGTCGCCAGCTCCAGCGCTACCAAGATCGTTCCTGTTGTCGGGGCAGTCATCGGCGGCGCGTTCGACCTCATCTCGACCCGACGTGTCGCCAAACGCGCGAAAACCCGCTTCGGCACCCTCGTCCTGTCTGACACCGGATCCTGCGGCGCAGGCGATCCTAGTCCGCGACGTACGCGGGCCGGAGGAGGTCGACGAGCGACTGGTTGCGGATGGTGACGGTCAGAGGGGGCAGGTCGTCAAGGAGGCTGGGTGAAGGCGAGGCCGGAGCGACGACGACGTCGGACTGGCGGGCGAAATAGGACTCCAGACACTCGGACAGGGGAGTGCCGCGGCGGTCGGCGTCGGCGGCCGGCGGGCCGGACGTACGGGTGGCGCGGAGGTTGTCAAGGAGGTCCTCTCGGGCGCGGCCGCGCCACGCGAGGATCTGGAACGGGTCGTCGTCAAAGGCTTCGGCCAGCAGATAAAAAACCGCGGCGAGGTGTTTGCAGGGCACTTCCCAGTCGGGGCATGAGCAGTCCATCGACAGTTCCGCGGCATCCGCCGGGAAAAGCGACAGGCCGAGCTCGGCGAACACGTCCTCGATGTCCTCGGGCATGTCGCCGGCGAGCATTTTGGCCGCGTACCAGGCATTGTTTGCCAGCGTACGTTCCAGTTCGCTCCAGTCGCGCTTGCCGTACGCGGTGATGCCGATGCGCGTCCGGTAGGGCCGGGGCCGGCTGCCTTGGACGAGAGCGGTGACCGATCCGGCGCTGACCTCCAGTGACAGCACCTGCCCCTTCCGGGCATAGCTGCGCCCGCGCTGCAGCCGGTTGCCGAGGCCTATTCCCTCCAGGACCTCGACAAAGCGCGATGACCACCAGGTCTGCCCGATCGCGCCGCGTGCGCTGCGGGCCTTGATGCCGCCTTCCACGGCCAGCGGGCGCGACGGCGGTGGGAACCAGTCACTCATCGACGGCACCTTCCGAGAGGGTGAAGAGGTTGCGTAGTTCGCGGGTCGACAGCTCGGTCAGCCAGCCTTCGCCGTCGCTGATCACCAGGTCGGCGAGCGCCTTCTTTCCTCGATCATGTCGTCGATCTTCTCTTCGAGCGTGCCGGTGCAGATGAACTTGCGCACCTGTACGTTGCGTTTCTGGCCGATCCGGAAAGCCCGGTCGGTGGCCTGGTTTTCCACTGCGGGATTCCACCATCGGTCGAGGTGGATAACGTGGTTGGCGGCGGTCAGGTTGAGGCCGGTGCCGCCGGCTTTGAGCGACAGCAGGAAAATCGCCGGGCCGTCCGGCGACTGGAACCTGCTCACCAGGTCGTCGCGCCGCTTTTTCGGCGTACCACCATGCAAGTATGCGATGTCCGTACGGAAACGTGCGGACAGATGTGGCAGCAACATCTCGGCGAACTCGGTGTATTGGGTGAAGCACAGCACCTTGTCGCCCTCGGCGATGATCTCATCGAGGATTTCCTCGAGTCGGATCACCTTTCCGGACCGGCGCCCGACCGAGGATCGGTCGTGCAGCAGCTGGGCCGGATGGTTGCAGACCTGCTTGAGCTTGGCCATCGCGGCAAGTACGTTGCCGCGGCGCTCGATGCCCGTGGTGTTCTCGATTTTCTCCATCATGTCGTCGACGACTGACTGGTAAAGCGAGGCCTGCTCGGTCGTGAGCTGGCAATATTGCTTGATTTCGATCTTTTCCGGCAGGTCGTCGATGATCGCCGGGTCGGTCTTCAGCCGGCGCAGAATATATGGCCGAGTGACGGTCCGCAGTCGTTGCGCCGGCGCGGTCTGGCCATAACGTTCCACCGGAATCGCATAGCGCGTACGGAAAAGCTCCGACGAACCGAGCATGCCCGGGTTGAGGAATTCCATGATCGACCACAGCTCGGCGAGCCGGTTTTCGACCGGCGTACCGGTGAGCGCGACCCGATGACCGGCGCGCAGTTGCCTTGCCGCTTTCGCCGACCGGGACAGGCTGTTTTTGATGGCCTGCGCCTCGTCCAGCACGACCCGCTCCCAGTCGTACGAGGTCAGGTCGTCGATGTCGCGAACGGCGGTCGCGTACGTCGTGACGACCAGGTCCGTTTCGGTCAGCCCTTCCGCGAGGGCGTCGCCGCGGAGCCGCTCGCGGCCGTGATGGGCGTACACGCGCAGGCTCGGCGCGAATTTCGCCGCCTCGCGCTGCCAGTTGCCGACCAGCGACATCGGGCACACCAACAGGGTTGGCTTGGCGTCGGGATTTTGGCTTCGATAAACGGCTTCCAGCGCCAGCAGTTGCACTGTCTTGCCCAGCCCCATGTCGTCGGCCAGGCAACCGCCCGGGCCGAGGGAGGACAGGAACGCCAGCCACGACAGGCCGCGCTTCTGGTATGGCCGCAGCGTCGCCTCGAAGTTGGGCGGCAGATCGACCTCTTCGAGTGTTTGGGCGGCTGTGCCGGACAGCAGGTCGCCCAGCCAGCCGTCGGCCCGTACGTCGGTCACCGGCAGCGGCGTGTCGATGTCGTCGGGATGGGTGGCGGCCAGCGCGAGGATCTCGGCCGCTGTCTTCGTCTGCCGCTTCTTTCTGTTCTCCCGCTTGAGAAACTGCAGCCCACGCTTGAGCTGGTCGGGATCGACGGCGACCCACTGCCCACGCAGCCGGATCAGCGGGGCCTTCGTCTCGACAAGCGCGGCGATCTCCTCGTCGGTGAGCGTGTCGCCGCGTCTTGCAGTTTAGTGCTGGCGTCCATGCGGCGATGCTCGGTGGCTTCCTCATCCTCTCGTTCCCGCAAAACTCGGAGCCACAAACGGTCTACCAGGACGGTACGAACGGAGCGATTTACCACGAGAAACCGCATGAAGTAGAGCCATACCGGAAACAGTTTCAGGACCTTGAACAGCTCGCACTCGACCAGAAGCGGTCCCACGACCTATTGGCGGCGGCAGAAAGGGAGTTCCGCAATGTCGTCTAGTTGGCGTAAGAGCACGCGCTCAGGAAACAACGGGGGTGAATGCGTAGAGGTGGCCACCAAGGCCACGCGGACCTTTGTACGAGACACCAAACTCGGTGAGACGAGCCCCGTGCTTGGGTTCAGCTCAGACGCGTGGAAGCGATTTCTGGGCACCATCAAGTAACAGCGCCAACCCACACAGTGGCTCGCGTTCGATAGTGAGGCCACTGTTTGCTACGTCGGCTAGGCGGACGGTGGTCGTTCGGGGAGAGTGCTGGCGAGTACGTTGAAATACGGCAGGTTGCGCCACTTGTCTTTGTCGCCAATGACGTAGAGGCGCCGCTTCGCCCGCGACACGGCGACGTTGAGGAGGTTGGGCTTGTCCGCCGCCCATCGACGTGCACCGTTGTTGTCGGGTTTGCTGCCGAGGACCAGGACGACAACGTTCGCCTCCTGACCTTGGACCGTATGTATCGTGCCGACGTTCTCCTCGGTGAATTCCCTGGCGGTCTTCGGATCGAACAGGCTCCTTAGCGTCGTCCTGGCTACTCCTTTGCTGCCGGCCACGGCGTCGCGGAACGGGCTGATCACGCGAATGTTCTTGGCGTCGATTCCATTCCTGATCAACTCGGTCAGAAGCTCGGCCAGTGCTTCACCTTCGGCCGGCACCCAGTTGTCGGATGCGGGTCCGGAGACGTTGATCCACGCGTTGTCGCCGGCGAAAGGCTCTCGTGGGGGAGTCCCGAAGACCATGAGGTCGCCGCCGTACGCAATCGTGTTGGAGATGTCGAACATCGGCTGGTCGCAGCGACGGTGGACGCGCAGGGGCGAGCCGACCCAGATCTCCTCGTCGCTGCCGGGATCACGCAGCGAGGTGCCGAATCGCGCGTGGCGGTCGGCCACCAGTTGGACCGAGGTCTTGTCCGGAGTCCATTGTTCGGATACGCCGTAGTAATTGCGCAAAGCGTCCTGAGCGGGCCGGGGCAACGTGACGATGGGCTCGAGCTGTTGTGGATCACCGACGATGACGGCTCGGCGGCAACGCCACAAACCACCCGCGGCCTGTTGTGCGGTGGCCTGGCCGGCCTCGTCGATGAAAAGCCAGCCGAGGGATTCGCTGCCCAAACCGGCGAACAGGCGCGGCAGCGATGCAAACGTGGTCGACACCATGGGTACGACCAGAAAAAGCGTCTGCCAGGCCGCCAGAAGTGTCTCCGGCCGCAGTTTGACTCTGCCACGGACAAAGGCGACGATCACCGCCAGGTTGTGCCGAATCTTCTTCTCCGAGTGGAAGATGAATGCCTTGTGCAAGCGCAACGCGGCAAGAAACAGCTTGTTGCGTGCCGCGGTGAACTCCGGATCTCCCCACGGGGCACACAACTGGAATTCCGTCTCGTCCGCGAGAGCGTTGGGGACGCATCCCGGCCAGTGCCGCTGGGCGAAGGTGATTTTCACCTGAGCATTGGCGAGGCGTCGCTCCGCCTGTTCGTGTTCTTTTCTTTTCGCTTCCAGAGCGTGCAGCGCCTGCGACAGGTGCGACTGGTGCCGTGCCGCGGCGTCACGGTGACTGTCTCGCTGCGTTCGTACGCCGTCCCGCTGGGCGGCCAGTTCGTTATGCCGCTGGTGCCACTCGCGACCTGCGCGGCCCCACGTGGACAGTACGACCCAGAAGCTCGGCTTGTGGCGGGGCCAGTCCTGGTATTCGCGGTCGACGTCCTCGAAAATGCGCTGTGTTTCCCGCTCGAGCTCGCTGGCTCGCCTGGCGGCATTCCGGTGATCGTCGCAGATGGCCTGGAGTTGGCCGATCGCGTTCGCGAGATCGCGGACCGCGGCCTCATACTGGGGAAGCTTGCTGATCTCGTCCGCGATCGCCTGCCGGCGGGCCGCGTGGACGGCGAGCGCGGACTCGGCGTCCTGGAACGCCTGAACCGCGGCGGGCCAGCTCTGGACTGTGCCGGGCTGTTCGCGGACTTTCTTGAAAATCTCCTGCATTCCCGCGCGCGTGTCGTCCTTGTCGCTCCACCAGAATCGATGACCAAAAGTGTTGCGATTCTCCATGTTTCCCAGTGCGGCGGCAACCAACCCCCAGGCGGGACGATCCAACACGCGTGACGCCAGGTCCGTGAAGTAGTCCGTCGCCACGGCCTCGTCCACCGCGCCTTCGACCGCGCCGAGCGCCGGAATTTCGGCGGTGACGTTCGTGGCGGCGTTGTTGCTCGCGGTGGCGACGACGATCTCGAAACCGGTCAGGTCGGGCCGTACGCTGTGAACCTTGGCGGTCGCTCTGCTGTAGACCTCCTCGACCTGATCGACCTGCTCGCCGAAAGCGTCCAACGGATCCCGCAGCCCGGCGAGTTGTCTCGCGCGGTCGACGACAACGGCCGCGAGTACGTCTCGCAACATCGTCGTCTTGCCGGTGCCCGGTGGGCCGTTGACAGCGAAAATTCCCGAGTGGTTGGCCAGCTCGCGCATAATCTGGTTGACGGAGAACTGCTGGCTCATCACCAGCGGCCAGTCCGTCGTTACCGGCCACCGCCCGCCAGGGATCGCCTCAGGCTCAACCGATGACAGCACAGTCGCCCGATCGGAGCGTACGTCGATTTTGGTAGCAACCGATGCTTCGGCCAGATAGGTCGAGAGTGCAGCACCAAAGCTGTCGGCCGCCACTGCCTGCTCGATCTGCGCCAGATCGTTGGCGATAAAGCTGTTGAGGAAGCTCTGTTCGGTGCCGGCCGCGTCATCGCTCTTCACGTGAACCTGAACGCATTTCACCCTGACGCCGGCGATGTCGAGTTTCTTCTCGATACCCATCGCCGCGGCCAACTGGGAGACGAACGAGTGGAGATCTGACATCGTCAAACGAAGACGCGGGAGGGTCGGACCAGCGTCGCTCTCAGCTGGCTGCGTGTTGTCATCGGCAGCCGTACGCCGACGGCCGGGCGTGAGCAGCCGTTCGGCGAACTTCCCGGCAACGGCGCCGGCGATGCCTCCGGCTATTGGTCCGGCAACCGAGCCCACGCCGACGCCGACGGCGGCGCCAACCGCCACGCCGGTTGCTTTGGCGCCTTCCGCGATCGCGTCTGCGGCCGCGCCCTTGACATGCTGGGCAACGGCTTCGCCAACGGACGCAAGTGCACCCGTCGGCTCGGCGACGGCCTCGGGTTTGTGCGGCGCCAGCCGGTCCAACGCATCGACGAATGCGCGTTCCTCGAACTCGAATCCATCCAGCCACCCGCGATGGTTCGGTCCCGGCGACTGCAACCTGCTGAGTGCCCATGCGCAAGCGGACAACGTCGCCGTGCCGGCGATCAAGCATCCGTCCGCGTCGACGGTGAACGCGAAAAGCGCTGTCTCGCCACCCACACGGCCGTCGGCCTCCTTGTCGTCGCGTCCAAACGTCTCGACCAGTTCCTTGCGTGCCAAGCCCACGTCGTACCGGCCGCCATAGACGATGAACTGCCAGCTCTTGTCCTCCGGCAGGGGCTTGGCGGTGAGAGGATGGCCCGGCTCCCACGGCGCAAGCTCACCCGGTGAGACGTCCAGGACCACCGACTCCGACTTCTCGCTGCGGCCGAGACCGGTGCGCTTCGGTACGCCTTGCGGGCTGAACATCTCGATCGCTCGCCAAAATCGAACAACCCGAGCAGCTTGCTGACGCCCTCGCACCACGACCCCCGTGTCTTGTCTTGCTGAACGGCCTTACATGCGTATCAGACAACCGGGGCCACGCGCAGGGATCTTGCAGAACTCTCCGTACCCTTCTGGTGACAGTCGGATGGAAACGTGCCTGACCAGTTTGTTCGATGATCGACATTTGTGCTGCGCGCAGGGTCCTGATCTCGATACAGTCGGTGAGATGGATGGCTTCACTGAGATGAACGCTGAGCTGCGGCGGATCTTTCGCGGTGAGCAGGCGTACGGGGACGGGCCGGCGGCAGACCAGGCGCGCAGGTTCCGGATGGAGAAGTTGCTGCCGTTCGTGATCGAACAGGCCAAGAAGAATTCGACCCTGCCGGATCGGCAGGTTGACCTGCTGGTCAGCCTGTCGGGATTTTCGCCGGAGACGACGATTCTGGCGTGCAAGATTCTCGAACCGAAACGTCTGATGACGATCGGGTCGGACGAGACGCGCGACAGCGTGGATGTCATCCAGGAGGTGTTGGGTTACCGGGCTTCCCAGCTGGACATGCGGTATGTGGACCCGACCGACCCGCTGCATCTTTATCGGCACATCCAGGACGCGGCAGACAACGCGCGGCCGGCGTCGGGTGGCGAGCGGCCGTACGTCATGATCGACATAACCGGTGGGAAGAAGGTCATGAGTGCCAGTGCGGCGCTGGCCGCGTCGCAACTTGACCTTCCGATGTGTTACATCGAGAGCAAGTTCGACCCCGAGATGCGCCAGGCGGTGCCCGGCACCGAGACGCTGCTGATCGTGCCCAACCCGACGTCGTTGTTCGCAGATCGGGAAATGGACGCGGCCGGTGTGGCTTTCCGGATCGGAAACTACGCCGAGGCCCAATACCGGTACAAGAAAGTGGCAGACAACGGCTACCGGCCGGTCAAGGCACGGTTTTTCCGCGATCTCTCGGATCTTTATCAGGCGTGGTGTGACCTGGATTTCGAGGTGCTGCCGGAACGCGTATGCACCATGCGCGCCCGGCTCGAGGACGCTTCCTACACTCCTGTTCGCTCGCTAGCCCAGCGGATCTCCAAACAGGTCGACTTCGTCGAGGACCTGGTCGAGAAGCGAGAGGGGTGGCCCCTCCTGCTGAACTTCTACCTCCTCGGCAAACACTACCAACGGCTCTCGCGGCATGATTTCGCGGCTTTGCTCTACTATCGGACGCTGGAGTACGGTCTCGCGCTCCGGCTGGAGAAACACGCACCCGGGTTCTCCTGCAGACGCCCCGACTACTCACTGCTGGCCGACGACGTTTCCGGCCTTGCCGAGCGGTTCTCGTCCGCTGCGAGCAAAGTGACCGGCCACTCCGTGACGGGTCTACCGGCACGCGTCGGGTTGATAGACGCCGCGGTCCTGCTCCGTACGCTGGACGAGAACGCCGCCAAGTTTGGCGTTGGTAATGACAAAGCGATCAGCAATCTGCGGCTGCGAGCCGAGGCTCGGAACAGCTCGGTGCTGGCCCATGGCACCGACTGTGTTACGGCAGGACTCTGCGAAGATCTCGGCGGTCGCGCGCTGAATGTGTTGCGTGCGTTGTGGACTCTGGAGAACGCCGAGAGGCGGGAGAGGCTCGACAGCCGCATTGCGACGCTGCAGTTCGTAGGTGAGTTGTGACCGCGCGGTTCAGTCCGCCCAATGCTTGGGTGGAGGAACTTGCCCGGCGGCGGATCGGACCGGTGCCGCCGCTGGCGTTGAGCTACTTGCCGCCACCGAACGGCATAAAGCTGCCGGATGGCGTGACGTTGGATGCGATCGAGGCCGATCTGGACGATGGGATCTGGATCGCACGTGACGAGCGGCGCAAGGGCTGGTATCGGGTGGGCGGCCACGAGTTCGGCCTGGAGGTGTATTCCCGCTCCGCGCAAATCGGCGGGCATCTTCTCGCCGTTGCGTACACGGCATACGTGCTGGACGAGGTGCGGGCGAGTGTCCGCATCCGGCCGAAGATCAGCTTCGTTCCGGTCAAGGACGAAGTCGGTTGCAACCTTCCGGCGGTTTTCAAAGTCGCCTACAAGGACGATGCCATACGCAGAGAGCTGCGCCGGCCGGTTCAACAGGACGAACTACTCCAGCGGCGAGCTTTGCACGGCAGTGTAAGAAAACATTACGGACAGCTGAAGACTTTGCTGAATGTGTTGGATGAGCGTGCCAGAACGATTCCAGAGGCCGAACTGGTGGGCACAGTTGAAGGCGTGGAACCGGCGCTGCTGATCAGGTTGTCCGAACAACCTGCGAAACCGCTGCGCCAACAGCGGGTGATCGTGTGCGCGGAGGAGCGGGAGTATCGCACACAGGTGCAGAAAGTGGCTGGGCGAATGTTGACAGTCGAGCCCGTGCGAGACTGGACCGCACGCCCGGGTGCCGCGGTACGAGTCGTTGTCAAGACTCGGTTTACGATGCGCCAGAACACGGAGGCACTGGAGCGATTTCGTAACTCGGACGTACGAGGCAACTGGGAAAACCTCGCGACCCTTCTCTGCGACCCCAGTGCCCTGCGCATGCCGGAGCCGGTGCGTATGCCCGAGCGTTTCTTCTGTGATATCGACCCGAAAACCGAGCCGTTGAACGACGCTCAACGGAAGGCGGTCGCGGGGGCGCTGGCGACACCGCACGCGTTTCTCGTTCAGGGGCCGCCAGGAACCGGCAAGACGACGGTGATCAGCGAGCTGATCCAGCAACTCGTCGTGCGGGGAGAACGAGTTCTGGTGCTCGCACCGAGCCACGTGGCGGTCGACGAGGTGCTGCGCAGGGTCGGACCGCTGCCGGGGGTAAGGGCTCTGCGGATCACCTGGGACGTCAACAAGGTTCACCAGGATCTGCATCCCTATCTGTGGGACAAGGTGGGCAGGGACCTGGCGCGGCGTGCATTCCGGGAAGGCGACGCCAGACGCGCCAGGTGGCGTGGAAGAGCTTCCGAGATCGAGAAGCAGCTGGACGATCTGGCTGAGATCGAGGACGTGATTCGGCTTGAGCAAGAGCGAGAGCACGCCCACCTGGCGGCCGTGGCCAACCTGGCCCGGTCGCAAAGGGAAGGCTACGGGCGAGTGCGAACGCTGGAAACACAGCTCGTCCTCCGCGAAAACCAGCTCGTGGCAAGCGAACGCGACCTCGTCTACGCGGCGCAGGAAGCTGAGAAGGCGACCACGAATCTGGCCGCATGGGACGAGGGCGTACGTCCGAAGCTGCTCGCGCTGCTGAACGCTGTCGAGACTGCCTACGCACGAGGGCAAACGCTGCGCGATCAGCTGCCGCGCGACGAGGTCGTTCAGGACGCGGCGAGGCTGGCCAGGGACATCGCCGCTGTCGAGACCCGGTCCGCCGAAAGGCGGGAATTCGTACGGCGAGAAGGTCCGGCAATCCACCGCGCGATGGCCGACGCTGCCAGTCATCTGGCGTCCGTACGATCCCAGCTGGCGGCAAAACGACGACCGATGGGAATAGCGGCCTGGTTGGACAAGGTGGGGTTTGGTGATTATTCGCGACTGGAAACCGCGGTGCGGGGAGCGGAGTTCGCCTGGCAGGACTTGGCGACGCGACAGTCCCAACTGGAAGCCCTGGCGGCGACGATCGCCAAGGACGTTATCGTCCTGGAGCGACTGCGGTCCGAGCTTGCGGTGCGTCAGCGAGAGATCGACGAGCAGACGCGGCGTTCGACGCAGGCCGAACAGGACTGGATCGCCGCTGTGCTGCAGATGTCGCGCAGCTTGGCGGACGTGACCAAGAGCCACTTCCGCCCACACAAGGTGTACCGCAGTGAGTTGGCCAGGCTACAGAAGATCTGCTCCGAGGTCGCCGTCGCCCTCGAAGACGTGCTGTCGGAGCCGATGAAAGTGCGACTCCTGGCTGGCGGCCTGGAGGCGTACGAAGAGCTCAACGACGTCTTCGATGGTTATCGCCGCGCAGCAAAGAAGAAAAGCGACTGCGCTGCTGAGCTGAAAGCCGCGCACGATGAGCGCACCTATGCCGGCAATGCCGTGGTAGTAGCGGAGACCGCATTGAAGGAAGCGCGTGTCGCGGCTACGGCTGGGGTGGCCGAGGCGGAGGCGCTGGTGCGTGAACGGGTCAGGGAGAAGGTGATCGCCTCTCGGCGGCGCGAGGATCTGGCGGAGAAACAGGGATTCCCGTGGAAGACCGACGTGGTCGAAGCGCGTGTCGCGGCACTGAAAGCCGAGCGGGAAAAGCTGTGGACGTACGAGAAGCTGCGCAACCGTTGGGAACAGCTTACCGCCGACCGGCAGAACGACGATGTTGTCGAGGACGTACGGCAGTCGTACATACGCGCGACGAATCTGGTTTGCGCGACCACCAAAGGCATTGTCAGCGGTGGCAGCCAGCGGGTGAGAGACACCGACTACGACACGTTGATCGTCGACGAGGCGAGCAGGGTGACCGACAGTGAGTTCCTGATCGGTGCCGTACGCGCTCGCCGCTGGGTTCTGGTCGGCGACGAGCATCAGTTGCCGCCGCACGTCGACGACGAGGACGAGCGCCATTTACACGCGCTGACAGCGATCTATCGACATCAACGCGGAGCCGCCGCCTCTCTTGCGGAGAGCGTCGAACACCTTGCCGCGCTGTGGCAGGAAGACGACGAGCAGCGGATTTTCCGGCGTCGCGAAGTCACCGAACTGGCCGAGCAGATCACGTCGGGCGATTGGGTCGACAGCTGCCGCGCTACGTTCGCCAAGGCGATGAAACGGTTTCCCGGTGACACCGGCGACCGGGATCTGCTTCAGGCGATGCGCCGGCATCTGGTGCACAGCTTGTTCCAGCGCGTGGTCAAGGAGATCGAACCGCGGCTGCGGGAACGCATGGTCGTGCAACGGCGGATGATTCCGGCGTTGTCGCAGGTGGTCCGTCAACCGGTTTACGGTGGTGATTACCGTGATCCGCCGGAACGGGATCTGGAGCGGATCGGCCTGCGGCCGCTCATCACCCCGGCGTTTTCGGCCCCACTCGTATTCATCGACACCAGCAAATATCGCGACGACGCCTTGGACAGGCAGGTGGGTACGGGATTCGTCAACCCGTTGGAGCAGAAAGCCGTGTTGTGGGCGCTGAAGACGTATGACGACGAGCTCAGCAGTGCCGGCGTCAGTGGAGTTACCGTGAGTGTGTTGGCGTTCTACCGTGTCCAGGCGACAGCGCTCGATCGCGCGATCAATGACATGCGGCTCAAAGCCCTGAAGACGAAGGTTATCGATGTGATCGACGCGATTCAGGGTCAGCAGTCGGATATCGTCGTGTTGTCTTTCACACGTGCTGCCCGTGGAAGGGTCGGCCCACGCTTCGGCCGTTGGCTCCAGGACGTACGCCGGCTGAACGTAGCCTGCACCCGGGCTCAGCGCGCGTTGGTTCTCGTCGGTCACCGTCAAACGCTTCAGCAGTTGACGGGTGTGGATGGCGCGAAGGTCTTCTACGACCATCTTTTCGGCCTTTTCGACAGTGGTTCGCAGTGCCAGGTGGTGGCACGCTTCTGATGACCGTCGCCTACGAATGGAAGCCCGATTCACCGAAGCTCGATCAGCGCGGTTCGATCGAACTGGTCGAGGCGGTCGTGCCGATTCTGTTCTGGCGGGCGCCGGTGACCAAACTGGTCGCGCACGGGCTGTCCGTGGTGGAGCGGTTCGTCATCGAGGCGGCGCTCCAACTCGGTGTCGTCACGGTGGCCGACGTGGTCGAGGTGACCGGACTGCCGGAGCATCTGGTCGTACGAGTGATGTCGCACATCGCCGCGGTCGGCGTTCTTGAGGTGGTGCAACGGGATCGTTCGTACGCGGTGATGCGAGACAGGGCCAGGGAGTCGCTCGCGGCCGAGCAACTGTTCGAAAGTCATCCGGCGACGTTGACGTTGCTGTACCTGCCGCGGACGGACGATCTCGTCGCCTTCGAGGATGCGGCCGTGCCGCTGATCCATCGGATCACGCCGGTGTTTTCCGCGCCGATGCCAGAGGACCTCCACCAGACCGGTCGCGCCGCCTTCCTCGATCGGCGTATCCAGCTTGGTGCCGTGGAAGGCCTGCCCGACTGGGTGCACACAGTCGTCGCTGACGAAACGCCCTTCCCGGAAACCTGCCCAGCGTACCGATCTCGCGGCTGGGCCGGGAAGGACACCGGAATCCTTTCTCTCCTGGACCACAATGATCGACATCGTGCTCCGACCGTCGAGATGGCGGCGCCAAACGGCATGGTTGGCTGGATCTCCCGGCTGAGCGCGAACGTCGGCGGCGCACTCGCGGCCTACGGGCAGGCCCGGACGACAGCGTCCACCGGTGATCCCGCTCGCATCATCAAGATCGGTGCCGACGTTGCGCAGAGGATGAGTGACGATCGGCACTCGGTCGTACGACCGCTGCGCCTTGAGGTCGCAGATCGGAGCGAGCGTCTCGTGGTGGCTGTGGCGGTACGACTGGAGCCGGCCGATGAGGCCGCGAAAGCCGTCTTCGCGCTGAGCCGTGCCGTGAACACCGTGCTGGAAACGCCACTTGACGAGCTCGATCAGCAGACGGTTCAGGCGGGCATCCGGGAAGCAATGACCGAGTACGGGCACGAAGTGACCGGCGCGCAGGTTCGTTCCGCGCTGTGGCGGCGGAGTGAATTCCACCGGGTGTATGTGTTGAGGGCGATGGAAGACTTCGCCTATGCCTGAGGTCATTGATCTTGGTGACGTGACGGTGCCCGGCGATTTCTTTGTGGAACGTGCGAGTCCGTCGCGTACGGAGTTTGTGCCCTCGACGCCGGACGACGCCGGCATTCGGCACACCTTCACCTATCTCGGCGGCGGCTCGCGCATTCGGGACGATCTGATCGAGCTTATTGATGGGGCTTCCCGCAAGGTGTTCGTTGCGAGTTTTTTCATCGGTGACGACGCGCTGCGGGAAGCTCTTTATCGCGCGGCCGAACGCCTGACCGGCGGTGTCTATGTCATTTCGGCGATGACCGACAGGGATCTTGACAAGGCCATCAACGAGGTGGACGAGGACGCGCAGGTCGACAAGCAGCTTGAGCGCAAGCGTTTCGAGGACCTGACCAGACACGGCATCGCGGTCCGTGCGTACGAGGGATGCCATGCGAAGTTCGCGGTGATCGACGATCGCGTCGCCTTGGTCAGCAGCGCCAATCTGATGACGCGTGCCTTCGAACAGACCGGTGAGAACGGTGTCGTCGTCGACGTACCGGCTCACGTCGATCGGCTTGCCCGGTTTTTCGCCGTCCTCTGGCAGGAGGCCCAATGGGAGATGCCGTTGACCGAGAGCCCGGTCGTCACGAGGATTGCCCGAACGCATCGGTCGAAGGTGGCGTTGCCGGCGGCAGATCCGGACGCTGTTGGACCGATCTGGACTTTCGACGATCAGCACCTGATCAAGGACGCCATCGCCAGCGTCATCGCGTCAGCGCGTACGGAGTTGTTGCTTGCCACCTACAGTCTCGTCGGCATCGCCCGTCGCCCTGATCTACTCCTGGATCACGTACGCGCGGCGGTCGAGCGCGGCGTCAGAGTCCGGATGCTCCTGCGGGGGAGCAGCAGATTTCTGGCCGATGCCGGTGTGCTCGCCGACGTCGGTGTCGACATCTATCCTTGTCTGCTCAACCACGCGAAGGGACTCATCGCAGATCGTCGGCGTGGCGCCCTTTTCTCCGCCAACTACGATGCCGTCCACGGAATTGAGGAAGGGGTCGAAGCCGGATTCAGACTGGATGGCACGTCCGCCCTGGCGGAGGCATTGCGTTATTTCGAGCAGGCAATGGCCGAGCGTGATCTCGACTTCCTTAGAAACCCGCATGCCGCTGCCTTGGCAGGTCGTACGTTCGCTTCCACCGTGTCGAAATGGCCGCTGCCGGCGACGCTGGAGGTGATGGCGGAAGATGCGGCGTGGGACGCCCTGAAAGGCGTGTCGGGTCCGACGATTTTCCATGCAGCGGAAGGTGTGGTGCTACTTTCCCGTGGCCGGCGGACCTGGCGCCTTGACGTGTCGAGAGATCCAGCGACTCCGGCGAAGTTGGTGGTCGAGTCCCAGCGCGAGCGAACAGCCGCCGGTGACCGGCTGCGGTCCTGGCTGACCGAGCGGCGGACCGACGGTTCGGGGGGACGTGGGATTTGCGCCGCGGTCTTTCGTCGGGCGGGCAACTGAGTTTCGCCGGAGCCTCGGCTGGTCAAGGCCCGACGGCTCAGCTGCGTCGGCAGAGCGGTTCGAGACCGCCGCTCACCTTGTCGGAGGTGAGCGGCGGAACGCTAATGGTTGTGGTTAGGGGAGATTGACCCAGCGGAATGAGCGGATGTTCTTGGCGAGAGTGTAGGTCTGGCCGTCGTAGCGGTACATCCGGAGATCGCTCAGGATCGCGCTGCGATAGATGCCGCGGGTGGCGCCGGTGAAGTTCACGTCGTGGTACACGAGTACGTCATCGAGTCCGCTGCTGGTGGCGTATCCGTTGTTCCAGGCCGACAGCGCGGTGGTGCCGTACGAGCCGGTGTTGAGGCTGTAGCCACCCCAGTGAGCGCACGGCCCCCCGAGGTTGTAGTCGGCGCACAGGTAGAAATAGCCGTTCGGTGCCGGAAGAGATTGTGTTGCGGCGTTGGCGGCCATCGGTGTGACCGCGAGTGCGAGCACTGAGAAGATGCCGGCGAGGAGCGTGCGGACGAGACGCATGTGTTTCCTTTCGGACAGATGGAATTGTGGCCGTTCTATGAAATGCTTTCGGATTGGACAATTGATCGCGCTCGAGGCAGAGCGTTTGTACGCAGCCGCTCGTACGTGGTGACGACGCCTCGATAACGCGTACGTAGGATTTCGTCATAATGCTTGTCAAGAGATGCGGCGGTCGCCGAAAGGCCGGACGATGAGGCGCAGGTCGCCTCGGCGACGGCGAGCTGGACTTCTTTCGTACGTGTGCCAGGCGGCGCGGCGCGGATTGCGGCAGGGTTTGCGTAGTGATAGCCAGAGCGTTGCATGCAGGCGGACCAGGTGTGGCCGGCCTGCAGGAATGCCGGATCGCGTTGTACGGTGGTGATCCGCAGGTATTTTATCGAGTCCATCGAGGCTTTCGAACCGAACCAGCCGGCGAGGTCGCCGTAGAGTTGTTGTTGCGCCTGAGAGCTGCAGCTGTGCGGATTTCGGCTGTATTGCAGGCCATCGACGGTGGTGATGGTCAGTCCGCTTGGACTGGGCCCGTTTTCGGCGGCCAGCAGTGCGGCTTGACGCTGCGAGGACAGGCTCTGCACGTATTTGGCGTTGGGGTCGTTTCGGCGCGCCTGGTCCTGTGCGCGCTGGATGTCCGTGCCATAGCCGTGTTGGCGAGCCCAGGCGACATCGTCGATGACGTATGGAAACTCGCGGGCCTGCGGCAACGTACGCGGATCAGTGACGATGAAGTCGAAGCCGAGTTTGCGCAGACAGCCGCGCAGCAGAATGTCCTCGGCCACCTGGAGCGCCTGTGCGTCGGTCAAGCCGGTGAGCGGTGTGGCGGAACAGGCGGTGAGCGCGGCGAGCAGCACACCGACGATCAACGTACGCATAGCGATGGACATCAGCAATGACCTGTTCTGCTTTTGGACACACAGCGCCGGAAGGGCGCGGATAAGGACACCTCAATGAGGTGTACGTGTCAAGCGGCAGCGGCGATTTTTCAAGCTAACGCACGAAATTCACGGCAAGCTTTTCGCAAGGTCGGCTGCAAGGATTTTCTCAGATCGACATCAGAGATTGAGGGCGGCGCGGAGGCGGCGAGGGCTCGTCGCTCCTGGATTGCTTTCGTCGTCGGGAAAGGAGTCGAGGAGGCGGGTCAGATCGTCGCGGCGGGTGGGGTCCGCGGCGGCCTCGCGTGGAGTGTGACCGGACAGCGCCGGAATCGGCTCGTCGAGCCATTTTCGTTCGTATTCGCGGACATGCTGCTCCAGGATGTGCGCCGTTTCGGTGTCGTACGCGGGAAGCGACGGTGCGGTGGTTGTACGCACGTCGTCCATCGACTCGCGGGACTGGTCGACGACCACGAGCGACGGGTCCAGCGTACGCAGCTGGTCCAGTACGCGGTCGAGGCGGTTTTCGCTGTTGGTCGACACACGCAGCTGCGTGTCGAGATGGAGCGTCGCGCGGATGTGTTGCGTGTTGTTGAAATCCATCCATTCATCCGAGCCGTCGTCATTTCTTTCGTACGCGCGATCAAGGGCATCGCGGAGAGCGTTGCGGTCGGTGACAGCGAGGGTTGCCTCGCGCACCATGAGTGGATCGCCGTCGGTGTTGACCAACTGCGGGGGAGCGAAGCGCGCGGTGAGGAAGTCGACAAGTTCCTCGGCTGCCGGCCCGCGGTCCAACAGCTCGATCAGCTTGTCCCGTTGTCCCAACGAAACCGGCTCGATGCCGCCGAAGATCTGCATGGTGTCGCCGGCCGGTACGACGCGGCAGCAGACCAGGTCGCCGGTCCGCAGTGTCCGGCTCGCGGTGCGTTCGCGGACTTCGTGCACGTCACCCGTACGCAGATCGCGCATCGTGAGCCCGCGGCCCGGTCGGATGTGCTTGATCTGGTGAACGGACCGCTCCACCAGCAGCCATTGTTCGGCCAGGATGTGTTCGTCCGCGGGCAACAGGGCGCCGCGTACGGCCAGAAACCTGGCGAACATTCCGCCTTCGAAGAGCATCGCGTCAGCTGGCAACGGGTCCTCGTGCCAGCCGCTGTGGCGCGCTCGGCGGTAGGCCAGCGTTTGGAGAAGCTCCGCGGACTCGATGTTGTCCAGCTGGAAGACTTCCGCCTTCTGATAGAGCCAGGAGGCCCGCACGTCCAACGGCAGGATCTCGCTTCTCAGGTGGCACGCCTTGTATTTGCGGCCGGAGCCACACCAGCACGGCTTGTTGCGGCCCAGATCCGGCCGCGGTTGTGGCTGGAACTTCTGGAAAATCGGCGACAACGGGTGACCGGACCCGAGCCGCCGCAGCAGCTCCAGGCCGCGGGCCGCGTTGCCGCGGTCGTTCGCGTAGTAGAGCAGGTCGCTGACGATGGGCTCCCACTGCGAGTCGAGTTTTTCAGCGGCCAGCAAGGCGTTTTCGGCCGCGATGACGTCGCCGTCCAGCTCGTACGCGCGGCCGTGCAGCCAGTGTCCGACGGCCGCGAGTCGCTGGCCAACGGACTCGGCGAAGACGTGCAGTCGATCGGGATCGGCCGGTTGCAGCTCCAACAGGACCGCCTCGGCAACAGCCGAGTCGGACATGCCCAGCAAGAGGTCGTCCTCACCGGGCTCGCCGCGCTGAAAGTGAGAGATGATGGCCGCCGCCGAGCGTGCGTCCTTTTCGTCCAAGCCGTAACGATGGCTCAGAACCTCTTCCGGCGGCATCGCGAGCTGGAGCCAGTCGCCGTACCGAATGAAGCCGAGGTCGGGAAGAGTCGTCCCGAGCGGTGGCAGCGGCTGAGTGAACAGCGACGGGTCGTTCGCGCACGTGGTGACGATCGCGAGCTGAAGATCGACCGCGTGACGGTCGTCCAGAAGTGCGGTCAGGGCTCCACCCAGCGCGGCGGTGTCCGTGGAGACCGTGTCTTCGTCGACCTTCTCCAGTGCGATCCCGGCCTCGACGCGGCGCACGCCGACCAGGTCTCCGCCACGCAGGCCCATGCCGGCGAGGTGACCGCGAGGCAGGAGGAGAAAGAAGCTTCCTTCTCCGTCGGGAATGCCGCGCTCGGCGACCAGTCCCGCGTCCATCGGGAAGGTCACCACGGTGACAGCAGAGCCGTCGGCGAGGTGGTCTCCACCCTCGATCTCGGTCGTGACGATGACGGCGGTCAGGTCGGGGTCGAGCGCGAGCGTGTCACGCTCGATCTCCCACTCGCTGAGGCGATGGGTGAAGACGCGGCCGGCCAGCAGCTGCGGCGCCCAGGCCGAGCGGTCGTCGACGAGCATCACGACGTTGTGGTCCATCGCCTCGAGCGCGTCCAGCAGTGTGTCCTCCGGGTGTGGACCGAGGTCCACGCCGTCGGCGGTCAACCGCTCGACGAGGTCGTCGTCGGTCGCCGGGCCGTCCGTGATGAGGATCCGCCTGATGGCCTCGCCGATGTCCGTCTCGCTCATGACTCGACCGTATCGCCGCTGGTGGACCGGCGTACGAGCGGCCTTGATGTAACGCTACATCGTTGCGGTGGCACTGGTCTACGCCGATCCTGCCGATTGGCGTTGGACCTGCGCGCGAGCGCAGACATGGCCGTGGACCGCCGTTATGGTGCCTGCCAACTGGCCCTTGCGCTCGGAGGAGCGGCGATGTCCCGAGTCCGGAACGTGATCGTGAGTCTGGCGGTGTCCGCGCTGGTCGCGGCTGGATTGGCGGTGCCGGAGCCGGCGCCGGTGGCGGCGGAGGTGCCAGGTGGTGATGTCCTGGTCGCCACGTCCAACGGCGCGAGTGCGTTTGGCGCCGGCGGCAAGTGGCAGGACCAGTTCGCGTTCAACGGCGACCTGCCGCTGGTCGGAGATTTCAACGGCGACGGCAAGGACGACGTGGTGTCGTTCACCCGTGGCACGGACGCGGACGTGTTCGTGTCGTTGTCGGATGGCTCCAAGTTTGACGCGTCGGCGGTCAAGTGGCACGACTTCTTCGCGTACGGCACGGAAATCCCGGCGGTCGGCGACTTCAACGGCGACGGCAAAGACGACATTGTCACCTTTACCCGAGGCTCGAGCGCGGACGTTTACGTCGCGTTGTCGGACGGTACGAAGTTCAACGGCACGTCCGTCAAGTGGCACGACTCTTTCGCGTACAACGACGAATATCCGATGGTCGGCGATTTCAACGGTGACGGCAAGGACGACATCGTCACGTTCACGCGCGGCACGACCGGTGATGTGTACGTCGCCCTGTCCGACGGTACGAAATTCAACGGCAACGCGATAAAATGGCACGACGATTTCGCGTACAACGACGAAATCCCCGCGGTTGGTGATTTCAATGGTGACGGCAAGGACGACATCGCCACCTTCACCCGTGGTACGACCGCGGACGTTTACGTCGCGCTGTCCGACGGCTCGAAGTTCAACGGAAACGGCGTCAAGTGGCACGATCATTTCGCCGTAGGCAACGAAACGCCGGCGGTCGGCGATGTCAACGGTGACGGCAAGGCGGACCTCGTCACGTTCACCGGCGGCGCGGACGGCAGCGTTTACGTGTCCTTGTCCGACGGTGGCCGTTTCGTGCAGGACGGTTGGAAATGGACCAGCGGCTTCGCGCGTAATGGCGAGACGCCGCGGATCGGCGATGTCAACGGCGACCACAAGGCCGACATCGTCAGTTTCACCGGTGGCGGCAGCCCGACGACCGTCTGGACCGAGCCGGCGTCGACCAACGTTTTCCGTGACACGCAACCAGATCCGTCGTCCGGGCAGTCGGTGGCGCTGGACGCGGCGCGCAACGAGTACGAGGCCGGACAGATCGTCCTGCGCCGGCCGGACGCGTTCGCCATCACCGGCGTCGACTTCAGCGCGCTGACCAGCGGCGGAAACTCGATCGCGGCAACCAACCTGACCTACAACTTCGTCGGCTACCGGCATCTGAACGCCAACTCGGCCTTCAACGGCGCGACTGGACCGCAGCCGATCTATCCGGTCCTGCGCAAGGCGCCGGCCGACTTTCCGGACGATCTCTCGAATGATCCCGCCGCGGCGGTCGACGCGAACAGCACGCAGGCGATCTGGGTCAAGACGTACGTGCCGAAGACGACCGCGGCCGGCACGTACACCGGCACGGCGACCATCCACACCAACAAAGGCGACTCGACCGTCCCGATCTCGGTGAACGTACGCGCTGTCACGATCCCCGATCCAAAGGATGGCGCCTTCACCGTTTCCATGTGGCACACGTTTGTCGGTGAGCTGTCGTGGAAACCGGACGGCGACACCATCAACCTGACGTACGGAATGGACCGCTACACACCGGAATGGTGGCAGCTGCAGACCGATGTCGCGCAGCAGATGAGGGAACACCGCACCAACGACTTCGCGTTTCCGATGATCGGCCTGCTGCTCGACGGTGGCACGACAGCCAATGCGGACGGCACGTACACCTTCAAGTGGGACAGGTTCGACCAGGTGATCCAGTTCTATCTGGACCACAGCTCGGTGAAGCGGCTGGAAGGCATGACCGGCATGGCCGACACCGACAACTACCACGGCCATGACGGAATCCGCGACATGGAGATGATTTCACGGAACGCCAGCGGTGCCTCCGTACGCGATTACGTCACGTGGAGCTCCTCGACGGTGGCCAACTGGGTCCAGAAGTTCTATCCGGCGCTGAAGGCGCATCTGGACCAGAAAGGCTGGACCGGCATGTTCTGGACGCATCTCGGCGACGAGCCGCAGAGCCAGAGCGACCAGGACGCGTGGAACGGCATGGCGCAGAAAATCCGCGCGGTGTGGCCGGACGTCCGGCTCGGCGACGCGATTTTCCACGAGCCGTGGGCTTCCAACCTGGCGCCCAACATGAGCGTGATGGTGCCAAACCTGCTCAACTACAGCCCCACCAACCATCCGAACGTCTACGACCAGCTGCGCAGCGAGGACAACAACCACGACGGCGTGCCGGACCGCGATCTTTTCCTCTACAACTGCAACATCCCGGTGGCCAACTATCTCAACCGGTTCCTCGACCAGCCAGAATGGCACCAGCGGCTGACGATGTGGTATGCGTACGGCAGCAACGCCAACGGTTATCTGCACTATTCGATGTCCGGCTGGCTCGCCGGTCTGGACACTGATTCTGTCAAGGGTGACCACTACATCGTCTGGCCGGACAAGCAAAACCACCGGATCATGTCGACGATCCGGTATGAGTCGCAGCGCGACGGCGCCGAGGACTATGAGGTGCTTGCCATTCTCGGCAGGACGAATCCGGGGCTCGCACACGACTTGGCGTACGCACTGACGCAGAGCGCCGACAAGTATTCGGCCGATCCCGGTTACATGGCGCGGATCCGCGCGCTCGTGCTGGACGCGGCCAGCGGAAAGCCGGTCGTCGCCAACGATCTGGCGCGCGCCGCGACCGCGTCGGCATCCAGCCAGGCAACCGGTCACGAGGCCGGCGACGCCATCGACGGCGACCACGGTACGAGCTGGCAGCCGACGGCCGCCGGCACGCAGACATTGACCGTCAATCTTCCGCAGCAGGCGCAGGTCGACGGCCTGCGGCTGTCGTGGGGGAGTGTCTTCGCCAAGAGCTACAGCGTGCAGGTTTCCTACGACGGCACGAAATGGGCCACCGCGGCGGCCAACCCGGCCGGTGACGGAGGTGACGATTTCGTCGGCCTGAACGCGAAAGCGCAATACCTACGGCTCGTCGTCGACAGCACCAGCAACGGCCAGCCGGTCAGCCTCGACGACCTGGAGATCGCCGGATTCTCCTTGCCGCACGCCAATGTCGCCGGAGGTCGCACGTACGAGGCAACACCGAAACCGGCCGGCGACCCGAAATACCTGGATCCGGCGGTCACCGAGTCGACCGACGGCGTGCTGGCCGACGACTGGGGCGACAACCGGTCATACGGTTACACGTCCGCGACCTCGGTCACCGTGCTCGTCGACCTCGCCACCGTCCAGTCGATCAACAAGGTGCGTTTCCACGCGTACGAGGAATATCCCGACTATCGGCCCAGCTCGGTGACGGTCGCGACCAGCACCGACAAGGTCAACTTCACAACGGTCGGCACGCTCGGCCAGACCAACGACGCCAGCCGCGTCTGGTATGACTTCGGCATGGCGCCGACACAGGCGCGGTGGGTGCGGCTGACCTTCAACAAGACCTACGGCGGCAACGCGACCGCGATGTTCCTGGACGAGATCGAGGCGTACGCCGCGTAGTCGCCAGTCGCGGGCACACACGCCATCGCTGACGACTGTAACGCTAAATATCTGCCTCGCCCGTTGTGTCTTGGCCGCAAGGACGCCATACGTGCGCCTGACGCACGTATGGCGTCCTTGCAAACATCGAGCGACGGCCGGAGCGTTACTGATGTGACTACTGTGGCTGACAATGCAGGTGAGGCGACCTGACTGCGTAACACCTGTCTGACAAGACATAAAACGGGATATTGAGCGCTCGATTTGCAGTTGCGAGACAGCTCCTCCTAGCCACATGTATGTCCACACCACCTCGAGAACCGCACCCGGCACCCAACCCAACCACAAACAAAACCCGGTCCTCCCCTTGAGGTCGCCCGCCGCGAAAACGAAAACCCTCCCAACGCAACGAACATGCAGCAGTTTCCCAACGCAAGAAACCCACCACCACCGAACGCAAGAACCAGAAACCCAGCCCCGACGACCACACGCCTCACAGCCACACCTACGTACCGGCATCCGCAGCCGCTAGAACCAGGCCGAAAGCACGCTCTCGAGAGGTGACGACGATCACTGCCGGTTAAGGTCAGCATCGCCGTGACGATTACCGCCCCGCGGTGTCCTAGCCGGCAGAGGGTCGATCCGAGGGGAGTGCTGTGGCGACCGCCGTCGAGCTGGACGACGTCACCCTGGTGGCGCGTGCCCGGGACGGCGACGTGCCAGCGTACGAGCAGTTGGTGCGCCGCTATCAGGGGCCGATGTACCGGCTCGCCGTGCGCATGCTGGCCAGCCGTGGCGACGCCGAGGACGTGGTGCAGGACGTGTTTCTGACGGCTTGGCGGCGGCTGCCGCAGCTGCAGGAGGACGCGGCGTTCGTCGGCTGGCTCTACCGTACGACCACCAACCGCTGCCTCAACGTGCTGCGCGCACGCCGGCCGCAGGCGGAGCTGGACCCGGAGGCGACGCACTCGCCGGATCCGCCGCCGGACCGCGCAGCCGAGGTGAGCGCGCAACTGGCCGCGCTGACCGGCGCGTTGCAGCAGCTCACGCCTGAGCAACGGGCGTGCTGGCTGCTGCGCGAGGTGCACGGCCGTTCGTACGAGGAGATCGCCGCCGCTGTGAACAGCACGACCACCGCCGTGCGCGGGCGGATCGCCCGGGCCAGGGCCCAACTGGCGGAGGTGATGCGGCCATGGCGGTAGACCAGACCGGCACCGACTACCTGCTGCCCTGTGGACGCTCGCTCGACGAGGTCTGGGATGGCTTGGACGCGCCGGACACCCATGCGCGCGGCTGCCCGCACTGCCAGACGGCGGCCGGTGGCCTGCGGGCGTTGCGGGAGTCGACCGAGCAGCTCGCGGCCGACATCGAGGAGCCGTCGGCGGGGTTGACCGACCGGATCATGGCGGCCGTATGCGCCGACCTGCGGCGCCGCGACATGGTGCCACTGCCGACCGCGGAGCCAGGCGGAGTGCGGGTCAGCGAGCAGGCGGTCGCCGCGGTGTTGCGATATGCGGCCGACGAGGTGCCGGGCGTACGCGCGCGCCGCTGCCGGCTGTCGGTGACCGGCTTCGACGAGGACGGGAACGCGCTGGTGGAGGCCGAGCTGACGCTGGCGGTGAGCTATCTCAGTTACACGCACGGTGTGCTGGAGACCGTACGCGACCGCGCGTACGTCGCCTGCCACAGCCGCGTCGGACTGCGGTTGCGACGGCTCGACCTGGTGGTCGGCGACCTGTACGAGGGGCCGTGATGGCGGAGCTGGTGATCGGTCCGGACGTGATCGCCGCCGTCGCCGCGCAGGCGACGCTGGCGACCCCCGGCGTGCTGCGGCTGGAGCCGGGCGTGGCCGAGCTGATCGGCGGCTGGGGTCGCGCGGCGCGGCAGCAGGTGCTCGGCATGGCCCGTGCGGCCAGCACCGGCGTCACGGTGGCGGACGGTCCGGTCGTACGCGTCAGCGTCAGCGTCACCGGCCGCGCCGCCGACGTCGGCCAGGCCGTGCAGCGCGCGGTGGCGGCCGCGGTCGAGGCCGGGACCGGCGAGTCGTTGGCCGGAGTCGAGGTGTCCATTGTGGACATCGTGATGGCGCCATGACCGCGCGGGTCGAGCTCACCGACCGGCTGCTCGCCGCGCTGGTCGGCGTGCCGGGACTGCGGCCGGCGCGGCCGCGGATGAACGCGCTCGGCGGCGTTTTCCGCACCGGCCTGGACGCGCTCGCCGTGGACGCGACGCCGGAGGTGGTCGAGGTGCGACTGGTCGCCATCGCGCTGCCTTTGCCGCCATTGCTGGAAAAAGCGGCGGCCGCGCTGGAGCCGGTGGTGGCCGCCAGCGGCTACGCCGGCGCGCGGCTTCGGTTGGTGGTCATCGATCTGGACCGGTCCGCCTTCGGCGAGTGAGCGGCGTCACAGTGACGATGTCCGCCGCGCTGTGTCTTTCCGTATGAGCGACGCGAAAAACGGCGTTCGCATCGGACGGAGAGGGGTTTTTCCCATGGCCAACACGACAACCGACGTCAGCAAGCAGAGCGGCGCCGCCGGCACGCTGGTCACCAGCCAGGGCTCCACGACCATCGCCGACACCGTCGTGCAGAAGATCGCCGGCCTCGCGGCTCGCGAGATCGCCGGCGTACACGACCTCGGTGGCGGCGTGGCGCGTGCGTTCTCGGCCCTCCGCGAGCGGATTCCGGGCGCCACCGCGAGCGCCGGTCAGGGTGTTTCGGTGGAGGTCGGCGAAAAACAGGCCGCGGTCGACCTGCAGATCCTGGTCGAGTACGGCGTGGCGATCGCCGACCTGGCGCATGCCGTACGCCGCAACGTCATCGCCGCCGTCGAGCGGATGACCGGCCTGGAGGTCGTCGAGGTCAACATCGCCGTCTCCGACGTGCACATCCCGGGTGAGGACAGCGACGACGACGCCGCCGCGACCGGCCGCGTCCAGTGACCGCCGGCCGGGTGAGGCGGCGGAGGGGGTCGCCTCACCCGGACGGCCCTTTTTCGAGGAGAACACTGATGAACTCGACCCAACTCGGCCTGATCACCGGCCTGGCGCTCGCGCTGATCGCCGCGGTCGGCGGTTTCGGTGCCTTTCTGGCCGCGCTGGTGCTCGGCGCCGCCGGCCTGCTGGTCGGCCGCGTCCTGGACGGCCGACTGGACATCTCCCGGTTCGTCGGCCGGAGCTGAGCCGATGGCCGACAATGGCATAGTCACCATCTCCGAGCGTGCTGTCGAGCGGATCGCGGCGCACGCGCTGACGGAGTTGTCCAGGCATGGCGCGAAAGTCGGCGCACATGTGACGGCTGGCAGCGCGATTTTGGACGTACGGCTGGCGATCGGCTATCCGCAGCCGGTGACCGCGGCGACCGAGGCTGCGCGCGACCACCTGACGCGGCGCGTCGAGCAGTACACCGGCCTGACCGTGTCGCGGGTCGACATCGCGGTGACCGCCTTGCGTGCCGCGGAAAGCGTACGGAGGAGAGTGCGATGAAACGCCGGACGAGGAGGCGGCTCCCGGCGACCGTCACCGCGGTCGTGCTGCTGGCTGCGTGTGCCGCGGTCGCCGTCTTCGCCATCCAGATGATCCTCGGTCGTACGCCGGTGGTCGATTTTCCGGCTGTGGCCGGCACGTTGCATGCCACGCGGTGGAGCGACCTGGCGCCGGCCGTCATCGCCGCCGTGATCGCCGTGCTCGGCCTGGTGCTGCTGGTTTTGGCCATCCTGCCGGGCAAGCTGCGCGTGATCCCGCTGGACGGGCCGGTGCCGTCCGGCGCCGCGCGGCACAGCTATCGCGGCATGTTGCGGACCGCCGCGTCCACAGTGGACGGTGTCGCCGGCGCGAGCGTACGGCTGCGCGGAAAGCGGCTGCTGGTCAAGGTTTCCACGCGGCGTACGGAAACCGCCGGCCTGGCCGACGCCGTACGTGCCGCGGTCGGCGAACGGCTCGACCGCATCGGACCGGCCATGCGGCCGACCGTACGCGTGCGGGTCAGGAGGACGCGATGAACCGGCCAGCCGGCCTCAACCGCGGTCTTCTCGCGTTGATCGGGGTGATCGCGCTCGGCGCCGGGGCTCTGGTGTTGGCCGTACGTTTCCGTGCCATCGCGACGATCGATCCCGACTCACCGCTGGTGCCAGGCACCGCGTTGCCGCCGGTGTGGGTCTGGTACGTCGTCGCCGCGGTGGCGATCGTCGTCGGTCTGCTTTTGCTGCGTTGGCTGTTCGCGCAGCTCGCGATCCGTCCGGCGGCGCGGGTCTGGCGGCTGGAGCGCGAGCCGGCCCGCGGTCAGACCGAGCTGCGGACCAGTGTCGCGATCGCGCCGTTCGTCGAGGAGGTCAGCGGCTATCCCGGCGTACACACCGCGAGGGCCAACCTGACCGGCACGCGCGAGCGGCCGGCGGTCGCCCTCGTCGTGGAGGTCGAGGAGGACGGCGATCCGGCCGGCCTGCGCGACCGGCTGACCGGAGAGGGTCTGCCGCGGCTGCGCCAGGCACTCGACGTGGACGACCTGCCGGCGACCGTGGAGTTTCGCTTCACCGACAGGCGAACCACCCGCGTCCGCTGATTTTGTCAGCTAGCTGCCGTCCGGGACCCGTCCCGAGCGGAACCGGTTTAGATGCCATCCATGCGGGAAAGCCAGCGCGCGGAGGTCGCGCAGATCGCGTCGGAGGTGACCCGGCACGCGTTGACGCACAGCAACGTGCTGCTGGAGATGGCCGGCGAGATGCAGGTCAGGTTGCCGGACATGATCCGCGGATACGCGCAGCTGCTGCTGCCGGCGATGGCGGCCACCGCCGTCCAGGCCGCGACTCCGGACCCGGCCGCGACGCATTCGGCCGCGATCGCCGCGATACGCGCGTCGATCGACGCCGACCTGCCGGGTGTGCTGTCGCACACCGCCGACCGGCTGCTACCGGAGCTGGCCGACCGGGCCGTGCGGGAGGCGGCGCCGGACGTACGCGCCGAGCTGGTCGCCTCGGTTGACGACAAGGTCACCGAGGCGGCTCGGGACGCGACCACGACGGTGATCCGCCAGGCGACCGACCAGGTCAGCGCCACGGTCGCCAAGACGCTGGAGGCCGAGTGCGACCGGCTCGCCGCAGAGGTGGTCACGCGCGCCACCGCCGCGGCGACCAAGGAAGCCGCGACCGTACGCGCGGAGCTCGTCCGCGAAGCCACCGAGGCACTCACCAAGCGGATCCGGCAGGCGACCGAGCAGGCGGCGCGTGAGGCCGTACGCGCCGGGGACATCCGCGACACGCTCGCCGAGCTGGTCGCCAAGACGGCCGCGGAATTGTTGCCGGACCAGGCAAAAGAGGCCGTCGAGCAGGCGACGCCGGATGTCGGCGGCCTCTACACCGTGATGACCGACCACGTGAGGAGGAAGGTCGCCGCGCTCGTCGACGACGCCAGGCCGGGGCTGGTCAAGTCGTCCGCCGCCGACATCGCGAAGGAGGCCCGCAGAGCGCTCCAGTCGGAGCGCGACAAGGCGACCGCGGCGATCGGCGCCAGCGTGGACGAGGCGGTCGACCGCAAGCTCGCCGAGTTCACGCCGAACATCGTCGAGGTGCATCTGCCGCGCCAGCGCAAGGTGCGGCTCGGCTCGGACACGCACCAGGTGCTGCCGGAGCTGCTGATCGCGCTCAACGCGCGCTGCCACGTGCTGCTGGTCGGTCCGGCCGGCACCGGCAAGTCGATGCTCGCCAAGCACGCGGCCGAGGCGCTGAAGGTGCCTTTTCAGGCGCTGTCGCTCGGACCGACCACGCCGATGAGCAAGGTTTTCGGCTATTTCGACGCACACGGCGCGTACCACGACACGCCGTTTCGCCAGGCGTTCGAGCACGGCGGCGTGATGCTGCTGGACGAGCTGGACAACGGCCATCCCGGCCTGCTCGCCGAGCTCAACCAGGCGCTGGCGCTGGGCACCTGCGCGTTCGCCGACCGGATGGTCGAGGCGCACGAGGACTTCCGGCTGGTGGCGACCGGCAACACCTACGGCACCGGCGCCAGCCGGCAGTACGTCGGCCGGCAGACTCTCGACGCGGCCACGCTCGACCGGTTCGTGGTGATCGACGTGCCGATCGACGAGGGCCTGGAGGAGCGGATCGCGCTGCGGCACGCGCCGTCGTACCAGGAGACCGCGAAGGACCTGGTCGCGCGCATCCGCGACCTGCGGCGTACGGCCGAGGAGAAGAAGCTGCCGGTGATCCTGTCGCCGCGCGCGAGCATCGACGGCGCGAAGCTGCTGCAGGCCGGCGCCACCGTGCAGCAGGTCATCGACTGGCGGGTCAGCAGGGGACTGTCGGAGAGCCAGCGCAAGGCTCTGGGGCTCGATGCTTGAGCTGGTCCTGCCGCCGATGCTGTCCTGGCAGGCGTTTCTGGACGCGGCCACCGCGCCGCCGACCGCGATGGCGGACAAGTGCGACAGCCGCTGCACCTGCGAGTCGGACTGGCACGGCGCGTCCTGGGCCGAGGCGATCGACCTCGCGGTCGACGGCTGGCCGCTCGCGTTGGAGGAGGCCGACGTGAGCATCGGCGAGCTGCGCGAGCACTCCGGGCTGTCGCACGCCGCGACGATCCTCGAACCGTCGTGGGATGTCACCGGCTCCGAGGTCGACATCGGCGCGTACCTGTCCGGCATCCCGGAGTGCATGGTCGACGCCGTGCCGCGCGCGACCTCCCGGCGCGGCAAGGTGGTCACCTTCCTGATCCCGGCCACGTACTCGCACCGGATCGGGCACGACGTGATCACCAACCGCGGTCTGGCGCTGGCCACGTTGTGCGCGGCGATCATCGACGCCGGCCACAGCGTGGAGATCTGGGTCGCCTACACCGGTTGGCTGAAAGAGGAGCGTTTTTCCGCGGCGGCGCGGGTGATCGAGGCAGGAGAGCCGTTCGACGTGGGACGGTTGATCTTCGCGGTCGCGCATCCGGCGATGCTGCGGCGGCTCTGGTTCGGCGTGTGGGACGGGCGGCCGGTCGAGGTGGCGAGCGCGATGAAGAAGGCCAACTATGGCCGGCCACCGTACGACTGCAAGCCGGACGACCTGCCGCCGGAGATCACCGACCCGTACGTCTTTCCGTTTCTCAGCGAGGAAGACGACCAGTGGGACGACCTGGACACGGCGCTGTCGTGGAGCCGGCGGATGTTCGCCGACCTTGGGCTCATCCATGACTAAGGTGTCTGGATGGCAGTTGATTTGTTTGCGGGGATTCCGGTGAGCGACTACCGCGCCGCGGTGTCGTGGTACGAGGGCCTGCTCGGCGCGCCACCGGCCTTCATTCCCAACGATGTCGAAGCGGTGTGGGAGCTCGCCGAGCATCGATACGTCTACGTCGAGGTGTTGCCGGAGCATGCCGGCCATGCCAACAACACCGTCTTCGTGGACGACTTCGACGCGCGGTTGGCGGCGATGGCCGAGCGGGGTCACCGGCCGGCCGAGACGGAAACGTACGACAACGGCGTACGCAAGGCGATCTTCGTGGATCCGGACGGAAACCGGCTCGGCTTCGGCGGTGCGCCGGCCGGATAATCGGCGGCATGACGACACTGGGGAAACTGGGCACGTTGCGTACGGCACTGGCGGTGCTGACCGGCATCACCGCGGTCTACTTCACCCTCGTCGTGGTCGGAAACCTCACCGACTTCGGCACCAACTGGCAGTTTGTCAGGCACGTGCTGGCGATGGACACCACCTTCGGCGACCCGGACGTGACCTGGCGGCGGATCACCGCGCCGGTGCTGGCGGTCGTCGCGTACGCGCTGATCATCGCCTGGGAAGCGGCCGCCGCCGTGGTGCTGACGCTCGCCTGCGTGTGGTGGATCCGGTCGTTCCGGCAGCCGGCGCACGGCGACCTGGCGCGGCGGTTTTCCACCCTCGGCTGGACAATGTCGATCCTGCTCTTCGCCGGCGGCTTCATCGTCATCGGTGGCGAGTGGTTCCAGATGTGGCAGTCCAAGAGCTGGAACGGCCTGCAGCCGGCGCTGCAGAACTTCATCATCGCGGCCGTCGGCCTGATCGTCGCGCACCTGCCGTCGAAGGAGCTACCTAGTGCGGCAACCGATTAATTAGGGGACCGACCCCCTTTTCAACCATGATTCAAGCCATGTACGAAGTGCTGAACGGTTGAAAGGGGTGTGGCAATGAGAAAAGCTCTGCTGGTGGGTGTGCTCGCCGCGGCGATGCTGGCCGGCACGACCGGCGTCGCGTACGCCGTGCCGGTCGCGCCGAAGGACTGCCCGTCGATCCCGTCCACCGCCGACGACAACATTCTGCGTACGCTGCGCGACATCGGCAACCAGCGCGGCGTCGACGACCGCGTCCGGCTGGCCGAGTTCGAGACGGCGTGGGTCGAGTCGCACGCCAACAACCTGCCGTGCGGCGACCAGGACTCGCTCGGCGTCTTCCAGCAGCGGCCGAGCCAGGGCTGGGGGACGCCGGACCAGGTCATGGATCCGGTCTATGCCACCAACAAGTTCCTGGACTACGCGATCCCCAACGCCGCCAACAACCCCGGCTGGACCGCCGGCCAGGTGGCGCAGAGCGTGCAGCGCTCAGAGTTTCCGGACCGCTATGACCAGGCCGAAGGCACTGCGCGCGACCTGATCGCCCGCTCCAACGGACTGTGAGCCTCAGCGCGGAATCCCGAGGGTGGCGAGCACGTCCTCGTGCAGTTGGAACCAGACGATGTGATAGGACGCGAAATCGTCGGTGAAATAGCGGGTGAAACCGCGATCCAGCTGCTCGAGGGCCGCCGCCAGCCGGACGCGATAACGCTCGAATCGTCGCAGCGCGGCGGAAAACTCGGCCAGGACGACATCCGCGCGGTGGTGGAAGTCGGCGAGGCGGTCCAGGACCAGAGCGTCATATGCCGGATCGGTGTGGTCGTTGAGTTTCATGGCGCCGTCGGACGGCAGGAGCTGCCACGCCGTACACACGTCGAGCATTTCCTTGTTGAGCGGCAGGAATCTGTCGTACGCGGCGGCGAGGTCAGCTCGAGTCCCGGCTTTTTCCAGCTCTGCCGCGACATTTCGTGCGTCGGTGTCGCGGCCGGCCTCGGTGAGACCCCAGCTGCCGAACTCGCGGCTGACCAGGCCGGCGGCGGCGAGGTCGATCAGCTCCGCCTCGATGTCGGCCTCGGCCAGGCCGGTCACCTCCACGAGCCGTTCTGGTGCAACAAAACCGACGCATCGCAGTGTGTGCAGGATCGTCATGACGACACCTTCGCTGCCGCGTGACCGGCGCCGCGGCCGTGGGCGCGCGCCACGATCCGGCCCCGGTGGAGGCGTACGGCGGTCTCCGTCGCGTCCGTCGCGTCAGCTCCGACACCGACGTCTTCGCCCAGTATGAGGCGAAAACGCGGCCAGGCGTCCGGCGCGAACACGCGTCGCAGGCAGCCGGTGAGGTCGCGGACCCGGAGCCGGACCAGCCGGCCGGTCTCGGCCGGATCACCGGTCACCGCCACCACGGTCACCTCGTCGCCAGGGCCAGCGGCGCGTACGACTTCTTCAGTGGCCGACAGCCGCTCGCTGCCCAACACCGCGATCACGCCGTCCGCGCCAAGCCCGACCGCGCGGCCGCTGATCTCGTCGAAGACCGCTGCCGGCGGTTCGAAGGCCTCGTCGCACGGCTGTGCCGCTTCCACGTACGGCAAATGCGCCGGCTGCCAGCTGTCGGCGAGGTCGAGCGCGGCCAGGTGCTCGCAGGCGCGCGTCACGTCGAACGGATCGCCGAAGCCGGGAGCCGCGTCGGCCAGCCGGGCCGAGCCGTTGAGCATCGTCAGCACCAGCCCGGCCAGCCGTACGCACCGTCGCGGCACCCGCGATTCGAGCGCCAGCGCCAACATCAACGCTTCCAGCTCGGTGACCTGGGCGAGGGCCGTCCGCGCGCGCTCGTCGTCGAGCACGCCGTTCAGCGACCGCAGCTGCAGGTGGCCGTCGGCGCGCGAGTCACCGGCCAGCGGCAGGCGCTCGAGCCAGACGCGCGCGAAGTTGCCGATCGCCTCGGTCGGCGGCGGCGTCGACCTCGCGACCTCGCCGGGACCGCCGACCAGGTCGGTCAGCACCTCCAGATACAGCGCGCGTTTGCTGGGGAAATTCGAGTAAACCGCGCCGCGGGTCAGCTCGGCCTGCTCGGCGATCCGGTCGATCTTGGCGTCCGCGTATCCGTGCCTGGCGAACTCCACGCGCGCGGCGGTCAGTACGGCGCCGCGAGTGCGCTCCTGCTGTTGTGCCCGTGTCAGCCTCACGAGCCATAGGATACTCTCACCATCCAGATGATCAGAACATCTGAAGGGAGTGTCGTGTTCGAGGCGGAGAACCTGACGAAACGGTTCGGCCGGACCGAGGCACTGGCCGGGGTCAGCCTGGCCGCCGGCCGCGGCCGAGTGCTCGGACTGCTCGGACCCAACGGCGCGGGGAAGACGACAGTGATCCGGATCCTGGCCACACTGGTGCGTCCGGACGGCGGCCAGGCGCGCGTCGCCGGTTTCGACGTCGTACGCCAGCCGGCGCAGGTGCGGCGGCGGATCGCGCTGTCCGGCCAGCACACCAGCGTCGACGAGGAGCTGACCGGCCTGGCCAACCTGGTGATGATCGGCCAGTTGCTGGACCTGCCGCGCGGTCGGGCCAGGCTGCGGGCGTACGAGCTGCTGGGTCGCTTTGGCCTGGAAGACGCGGCGAAACGGCCGGTCGCCGGCTATTCCGGCGGCATGCGCCGGCGGCTCGACCTGGCCGCCAGCATGGTCGGCCGGCCGGAGGTGGTCTTCCTGGACGAGCCGTCGGTGGGTCTGGACCCCGGCAAGCGCGACGAGCTGTGGCAGACGATCCGAGGCCTGGCCGCCGACGGCGTGACCGTCCTGCTCACCACGCAGTATCTGGAGGAGGCCGACGCGCTCGCCGACGCGATCGCCGTCATCGACCACGGCCGGGTCATCGCCACCGGTACGCCGGCGCAGCTGAAGCGGCAGGTCGGTGGCCACACGGTGGCCGTACGGCCGGACGATCCGGCGGACCTGGACGAGGTCGCGACGATCCTCACCGAGGTCACCGGCCGGCATCCGGAGCCCGCCGGCCAGCTGGTCGTGCCAGCCGGCGAGGAGGCGTTTTTCGCGATCGCCGCGCGACTCCATGAGCGGCGGATCGGTGTCAGCGAGCTGTCGCTGCGGCTGCCGAGCCTCGACGAGGTCTTCCGCGCACTCACCGGATCACCGACCTCGGAGGAGGCCGCATGACCACCATCGCCTACGACCACCGGCCGCTCGGCTGGCTGCGGCACAGCCTCGTCCTGGCGCGGCGCAGCCTGGCCAAGACGACCCGCAGCCCCGGCGTGATCATGAACGGCGTCGTGACCCCGGCGCTGTTCCTGGTGCTGTTCCTGTATCTGTTCGGCGGCTCGGTGGCCGGCTCGACCGGCGCGTACCTGCGCTATCTGTTCCCCGGGATCCTGGTCATGAGCGCCGGCCTGGCCGGACTGGTCTCCACCGGTACGGCGATCAACCTCGACCTGAAAAGCGGGGTGACGGACCGGTTTCGCAGCCTGCCGATCAGCCGGCTCGCGCCGCTGCTCGGCTCCGTGCTCGCCGATCTGGTCCGCTATCTGGTCGGCGTCGCGATCCTGTTCGGCCTCGGCGCGCTGCTCGGTTTCCGCGCGCAAGGCGGCTTCCTCGCGGTGCTGGAGGCGTGTGGGCTGGCCGTGCTGTTCGGCTTCTGCCTGAGTTGGGTCACGGTCTTCGTTGGCGTACTGGTGAAAGACGCCAACGCCGTGCTGGCGATCAGCTTCGTCAGCTTTCTGCCGCTGCAGCTCGGCACGAGTCTGGCCGCGCCGGTCGGCACGCTGCCGGGATGGCTGCACGCGTGGACCGGCGTCAATCCGATCACCTACGCGATGGACGCGTGCCGCGGCTTGCTGAACGGCACGGCGGCCGGTGGCGCGGTCGTCACGACGTTGATCTGGTGTGCCGCGCTGTTCGTGGTGTTCTGTCCGCTGGCCGTACGCGCGTATGGCCGCCAGCAGTGAGCCCACCGGCCGGGGATGGTCGCATGGCCACCATGCGTGCATCCCGTGGGGTGCCGAGGAGATTCATGTCGGCGAAAGTGTCCATCGGCGGCGACGGCCGTTCGTCCTTACTCTGAATGCCGGCGATCGGCGCCGGCGCGGACTATGGAGGAACGGATGCCGTTGTACGTGGCTCTCACCTACACCAAGGACGTCGACTGGTCGGCGCCGGAACAGGCCGAGGAGCTGAAGGAATACCAGGAGTTCGGCGCCGCGGCGGCTGCGGTCATCCGTGGCGGCCACGCGCTCTATCCGACCGCCACCGCCACCACCGTACGAGTGGCCGGCGGCAAGGGCGGCGACGTGGTCGCCAGCGACGGGCCGTACGCCGAGACCAAGGAAGCGCTCACCGGCTTCTACCTGCTGGAATGCGCTGACCTGGACGAGGCGGTGAAGGTCTCGGCCGGCCTGCCGGCGGCCTGGGACGGCGCCGTCGAGGTGCGTCCGGTCATCCCTCGCGTCTGACCGTGGAGGCCGTCGCGCGGCTGGTCCGCGACGAGGGCGTGCGCGTACTGGCGACGCTGATCCGCGTCACCGGCAACGTCGACCTCGCCGAGGACGCGACCCAGGACGCGGTCGTCCGCGCTCTGGAGACCTGGCCGCGCGACGGCGTGCCGGACAACCCGCGCGGCTGGCTGCTGGTGACCGCGAAGCGGCGCGCCATCGACGTCATCCGGCGTGAGGCGCGGCGCGCCGGCAAGGAGGCGGCGGCGATGGACTGGACGAGCGAGCCGGAGGACGAGCGTCCGGATCTCCTCCGGCTGGTGTTCACCTGCTGCCATCCGGCGTTGTCGCTGGACGCGCAGGTGGCGCTGGCGCTGCGTACGCTCGGCGGCCTGGCGACCGCCGAGGTCGCGCGTGGCCTGCTGGTGCCGGAGGCGACGATGGCCAAACGGCTCACCCGCGCCAAGCAGAAGATCCAGCGCGCGGCCATCCCGTACCGCGTGCCGGACGCCGACGAGCTGCCCGACCGGCTCGCCGGTGTCGCCGCGACCGTCTACCTGATCTTCAACGAAGGCTATTCGGCCGGCGGGGGCGCTGACCTGGTGCGCGTGGAGTTGACGGTCGAGGCGATCCGGCTCGCGCGGTTACTGGCCGAGCTGATGCCGGACGAGCCGACGGTCCTCGGCCTGCTGGCGCTTTTGTTGCTGCAGAACGCTCGCCGCGACGCGCGCGTCGGACCGTCCGGCGAGGTCGTTCTGCTCGCCGACCAGGACCGGTCGCGGTGGGACGCTCGCGCGATCAAGGAAGGCGTCGAGCTGGTCGGCGCGGCGCTGCGGCGTACGCCCGACCGGCCGAACAGCTATGTCGTCCAGGCCGCGATCGCCGCCTGCCACGCGCTCGCGCCGACCAACTGGGACACCATCGTGTCCTGGTATGACGTGCTGTTGTCCGTGCACGACACTCCGGTCGTACGGCTCAACCGTGCGGCGGCGGTCAGCGAGCGGGACGGCCCGGCGGCCGGACTGTCCATTGTGGACAGCATCGGTGATCTGCAGGCCTATCCCTGGTGGCACGCGACGCGAGCCGAGCTGTTGTGCCGCCTTGGTCGCGATGTGGAGGCACGTGCGGCGTACGAGGAGGCGTTGCGGCTGGACCTCAACGAACCCCAGGCCGCGCACCTGCGCCGCCGCCTCGCCGACCTCAGTCCTTGACGGCCATTTCGCCGAGCTCGGACCAGTCGTTCTGCTCCAGCGTCGTGTTCACGATCTTCGGAGTGGCGACCAGGTGCGGCGGCAGCGTCTGCTGTGCCTTCTTGAAATGGTCGGAGGTCACGTGCGCGACGCCGGCGTCGCCGTCCTTGAACGCCTCCACCAGCACGTACTCGGTGGGGTCGTCGAGGCTGCGAGACCAGTCGAACCACAGGCAGCCGGGCTCGCCGCGGGTCGCCGCGGTGAACTCGGCGGAGATCTCCGGCCAGCGGTCCGCGTCTTCCGGGCGGACCCTGAACTTCGCGGTAATGAAGATCATCTGTGCTGCCTCCAGTGCTGCGTACGAGAGCGCCTCCTGCGCCGATCACGGTATCCGAGCAGCCACCGGTCGCAACTGTCGCAATTTGCGACAGTCGACGGGTTAGTTAGGGAGACGGCGGTCCAGGACGGCCAGACCGAGTGCGGTCAGGTCGTGCCGCACCGACATGCCGTTGCGTCGCGTGGTGACCAGGCCGGCCTCGCGCAGCACGGTCGCGTGATAGCTGGCCGACGCGGGCGAGATCCCGGCGCGCCGGCCAAGCTCGGTCGTCGTACAGCCGTCGGCGGCGGCGACCAGGACCTTCGCTCTGGTCGGTCCGAGCAACGCGACCAGGGCCGTGCGGTCATCCGGCTCGCCGACCGGCTCGAGCCACCCGGGGATCTCGTTGACCGGATAGACCAGCACCGGCGGCAGCGAGTCGTCCTCCAGTACGGTTGGCGCGCCATAGCAGAAAAACGACGGGATCAGCCGCAGTCCGCGGCCGGCCAGCCGCAGCTCGCCGTCGACGTGCTGGCCGGTCAGCTCCAGCACCGGCGGCCGCCAGCGCAGGCTCGGATGCAGCGCGTCGAACAGGCCGGCGATGCCGCGGTTCATCAGGGTTTCGGCGCGTCTGGCGCGATCGCTGGCGACCGTGGCCTGCAGCATCTGCCAGCGCGGTTCGAGTACGGCCCGGTGGAAGTCCCGGATCGCCTTGGCGATGCCGCCCAGGGCCGCCTTGTCGCCGTCGGCGAGATCGCCGAGCCATGATCCGGTCGCCGACCGGCCTGCCTGCAGTTTTCCTATTTCCCGGCGTAACTGGCTGCGCGGCGTGGACATGATGGCGTCGATGCCGGCGTCGACGCCGCCGGCGCCTTCGGCCGGGGTGAGGAAATCAGGCGAGTAACCGCGCGGAGGCGCGAGTGCCAGCAGTCGTTTCGTCGCGGTGGTTATCGGGACCGGACCGGTCCACTGCTGGAACGCGGCCGACACCGGACGCGCGTTTATCAGGTGGAGAGCCAACAACACTTCCCAGAACGGATCTGGCGTGCGCGAAATCGTTATCTTGGCCAGATCCGCCGCGGAGAACTCGATGCGCAGGCTCATCGAGACGTTCCCGCGAACGTTCCCACACCAACGATCATCCCACATTTCGGCGCCGGGTAAGGAACGGTTGAAGCGCACCTGAGGCCTTCGAAGGCAGCCGAA
Source organism: Fodinicola acaciae (assembly GCF_010993745.1). Classification (NCBI taxonomy): domain Bacteria; kingdom Bacillati; phylum Actinomycetota; class Actinomycetes; order Mycobacteriales; genus Fodinicola; species Fodinicola acaciae. The sequence continues at coordinate 2,467,072 of NZ_WOTN01000001.1, read as the reverse complement.
AAGCTTGCCAGCGCCGGACCGTATCGGCAGCATGCCGATATGCCCGGGTCGGTGGGCGGTTTTCCGTGTTGGGGCCGGAAAGGCGTGACGACCCGCGGTCGGATCCGCGACGAAGCGTGGCCAGCCGCCGGCCGCCGATCGGCGGCCGGCCGTAATACACGGAATGCAGGGGTTCCATGGTGGATGTACTGACGATGACCAAGACTCGGCCGATCAGGGTGATGGTGGCCGAGGACCTGAACATGGTTCGCGGTGCGCTGGTCGCGCTGCTCGCACAGGAGGACGGCATCGCCGTGGTGGCCGATGTCGAACGAGGCGACGAGGTGTTGCCGGCGGCGCTGCGCAGCCGGCCGGACGTGGCCGTCCTTGACATGCGGCTGCCGGGCCTGGACGGGGTCGCCGCCGCGACCGCACTGGCCGAGCGGCTGCCGGACTGCCGGACGATCATGCTGACCGCCTGCTCCAGTCCGGCGCGCGTACGCGACGCGCTGGCCGTGCCGATCCGCGGCCTGCTCACCAAGGAGGCGCCGGCCAGCCAGCTGGCCAGCACGGTCCGCCGTGTGTACGGCGGCGAGTTCGTCCTCGACCCGGAGCTGGTCGGCGCGGCGCTGGAACGCGGCGAAAGTCCGCTGACCGTACGCGAGGCGCTGCTGCTGAAGGAGGTGGCCAGCGGTGCGCCGATGGTCGAGGTGGGGATCCGGATGCGGCTGTCCAGCGGTACGGTCCGCAACTACCTGTCCGCGGTGATCGGCAAACTCGGGGCGCGCAACCGCCTCGACGCCATCCGCATCGCACGCGAAGCTGGCTGGATCTAGCCTTCCTGGTGGCACACTGAGTGGATGACCGCACACGGTCTGGGATTGGCCGACCCGGAGCGCGAGAACGCGCTGCTGGTCGGCATCATCGAGGCGATCTCGGCCGGGCCGGCGATCGACGCGCTGGCCGCACGGGTGGCCGCGCTGATCGTCGCCGCGACCGCCACCGACGTGTGCTTCGTGCACGTACTGGACGACACCGACCGGTCGCTCACGCTGGCCGGCGCCACGCCGCCGTTCGACCGCGAGGTCGGTACGGTGAGCCTGCCGCTGGGGGAGGGGGTGGCCGGTTGGGCCGCTTATCACCAGCGGCCGGTTTTTATCATGGAAGGCAAGGAAAACGATCCGCGCTACCGGTATTTTCCGCAGCTGCGCGGCGAGGACTACACGTCGATGGCGTCGGTGCCGATGGCCAGCTCGCCCGGCGGCCTGGTCGGCGTCCTCAACGTGCACACGCGTGAGCGCCGCGAGTTCACCGTACGGGACTCGCGGCTGCTGACCTCGATCGGCAGCCTGATCGCCGGCGCCATCCACCAGGCCCGGATGCACCGCCGGCTGGCCGCCAGAGAACGCGCGCACGAGCGCTTCACCGAGCAGGTGATCGCGGCGCAGGAGGCCGAGCGGCGGCGGCTCGCCGGCGACATCCACGATGGCATCACGCAGCGGCTGTGCAGCCTGCGCTTCCACCTCGACGCGGCGATGGAGTCGCTCGGCGGCGACAACGCGGACCGCGACTTCGCCGCGACCCAGCTCGTACGCGCACACGAGCACGCCGATCTCACGCTGGCCGAGGCACGCGCGGCGGTCAAACATCTGCGGCCGCCGGTGCTCGACGACCTCGGCCTGGCCGACGGCCTGACCAGCCTCGCGCGGTCGGTGCCGGGTGTGGACGTACGCGTCGAGGTCGAGCAATGCCAGCTGCCCGAGCACGTGCAGATCGCGCTCTACCGGATCGCGCAGGAGGCGCTGCAAAACGTCGTCAAGCACGCCGGCGCCGGGCACGCCGAGCTCACGTTGCGGCACCGCGAGGCGGAGATCGAGCTGCGGGTCGCCGACGACGGCCGCGGCTTCGCCGAGGTGGCCGGCGGCTATGGCATGGGAAGCATGGCCGAGCGCGCCGAGCTGATCGGCGGCCAGCTCGACGTGGAGTCCCGCGTCGGTGTCGGTACGACCGTGGTCGCCACCGTGCCATGCGCCTCCCCCTCGACGATCCCCCGATCGGGGGATCGGTTTGGCGTGACGGACTGTTAGTCTGACTCGCTCAGGGTCCGGTTTCGATTGGTACGGACCCGATTCAGGTGATTGCAGGGCACCGTCGCCGCCATCTCCCGGCGAAGGGAGGCCCGCGATGATCACGCGTACCAGGCCACGGGCCGTCCTGCCGCTCACCGGACCGGTGACCGACCTTCGCGACTACCACCGGCGTGGGGGACTGATCGGCCTGGCGATCGCGCGTGAGCTCGGGTCGCGGTGGCTGGCCGCCGAGGTGTCCGCGTCGGGTTTACGCGGTCGCGGTGGTTCCGGATTTCCGGTCGCGACGAAATGGTCCTGCGCGCCACCCGGCGCAGCGGTCGTCTGTGACGACCGGTCGGACAAGGGCCGCTTTTTGTTGCGCTGCAACCCATACCAGGTCATCGAAGGCATGCTGATCGCGGCGGTCGCAGTGCATGCGACCAATGTTCGCATTGTCAGTCGCGAACAGCGATGGCGTGACGTGTTGTCGGAGATGGCCGGCGAGTTGCACGGTCTGGACGCACGTGTCGTCGCCGGTGCCACCGGCGTCGTCCATACCGCCGAGACTTTCGCGCACCTGCCGCGAATCGCGCGCAAAGGGGCCGACTGGTTCCGGTCGGCGGGTACGCCGTCGTCGCCGGGTGTGGCGGTCTTCGCCGTACGCGGCAACCTACGCCGGCCCGGTCTCTACGAGCTGCCGCTTGGCCGGCCGGCCTCCTCGCTGATCGACCGGGCCGGCGGTGCCGCGAACGGCGGTCGCGTCAAGGCGTTGTATCCGGCCGTGCCGGCCGGACCGCTGGTCGACCTCGACGTGCCGCTGGACTATGACGAGCTGCGGCTGGCCGGCTCCGCGCTCGGTGACGGCGCGTTCGTCGCGTACGACGACTCGGCCTGCATGGTCGCCGCGGCTCTGGCACACAGCCGGTCGCCGGCGCTGGCGCGCATCGAGGCCGGTGTCGGCGGCATGGCCGACCTGTACGCCGTACGGTCGTCGGCCGATCCAGTGGCACGCGCGGCCGCCGAGGTGTTCGACGAGGAGTTCTCGCGCCACCTCGGTCGCCGCTGCGCGGGTTGGCGGTGTTGACCAGAACTGAACGTCGATGTAAACACTGAACCATGAGTGTTCGACGGTCGTCGCCTGCCTCGTTGCTGGAGATCGCGACCGAGCAGCTGCTGGCCGACCCGTCCGCGTCACTGGCAGACGTGGCGCAGGCTGCCGGGATGAGCCGCACCAGCCTGCACAAGCGATATCCGACGCGGCGGGCGCTGCTGGTCGCGCTTGCTCACGATGCGCTGGACACGGTGGAGAAGGCGTTCGTGGATGCCGGGCTCGACGTCGATGGGCGAGAGGCGGCCGCGGCGCTGCGGCGACTGGTGACGATCCTCATTCCGCTCGGCCCCCGGCTGGAGTTCCTGCTGCGTGAGCGCACTCTGGACGCCGAGAAGGAGCTGCAGGCCCGCTATCTGGCCGTCGACCGGCCGGTCCTCAGGCTGGTCGAGCGCGGTCAGGCGGCCGGTGTCCTGCGCCAGGACCTGCCGAGCTGGTGGATCACCACCACGACCTTCAACGCGATCTACGGTGCGTGGGAGGCCATCGACCTGGGCTACCTGGCGCCACGCCTGGCGCCGGACCTGGTGCTGTCCAGCCTGCTGCGCGGCGTCGCCGGCGATCGTACGGAGGACGCCGATGACCTCGGTCGATGACCTCCGATTGGCCGTACGGTTGACCGCGCGGCGGCTGGCCACCTACGCCCTGGCCGGCCTCGGTGACGATGTCTGCCGGCTCGACATTGAGCGCTACATCGCCGATCCGTATCCGCTCTACGAGAGCATCCGCGCCAAGGGGCCGGTGTATCGCAGCCGCACGGGCTACTCGGCCGTCACCTCCCACGCGCTGTGTGCCAAGGTGCTCCGCGATCCGGGATTCGGTGTCCAGCGCGTGTCGACGTCGCAAGGCCCGATCGACGACACCTACCGTCCGCTGGCGGACGCGTTCCTCGGGCTCGATCCACCCGACCACACCCGCCTGCGGCGGCTTGCCGCACCGGCGTTCCGGCCGAAGCTGATGCAGGGCTATCGAGCCAGGGTGTACGCACTCGCGCATCGCCTGCTCGATGAGGCGCAGCGCAGAGCCTCGACCGACGGCGGCTTCGACCTGGTCGCGGATTTCGCCGCTCCACTGCCGATCGCCATCATCTGTGACCTGCTGGGAATCCGCGATGCCGATGCCGACCGGTTGGCACGGTGGGGAAAGGTCATCGGCCAGTCCTTGGACGGCATCCGCTCGGTCGCCTTCGCGCACGAACTGCGCGCGGCCAGTGCTGAGCTGACGGCGATGTTCGCCGAGCTGATCGAGCGCCGGCGTCGCCAGCCCGGCGAGGACGTCGTCAGCATGCTCATCGCCGCCGAGGCCGACGGCCGGCTCACCGTTCGGGAGCTGGTCGCGACCTGCCAGCTGTTGCTCATCGCCGGCTTCGAAACCACCGTCAACCTGATCGGCAACGCCACCCGCCTGCTGCTGGCACATCCGCGACAGTGGTCCCTTCTGCGCGAGGACCCCGATCTGGCCGTCGGAGTGGTCGAGGAGACGCTGCGCTACGAGCCACCCGTACAGCTCACCGAGCGCGTCAGCCACGCCGAGGTCGACTTGGCCGGCCGGCGCCTTCCGGCCGACTCGATGGTGCTGGTGCTCATCGCCGCCGCCAACCGCGACCCGGAGGTCTTCCCGGCCGCGGACCGGTTCGACATCACCCGTGAGCGCGGCGTCGAGCACCTGACGTTCTCCAGCGGAATTCACTACTGCCTTGGGGCACCACTCGCCCGGATGGAAGGTGAGATCGCGCTGCGCGTCCTCGCCGAACGGATGCCTCGCCTGCGGTTGTCCGGACCGGTGGGGCTGCGGCGCAGCCTGACGTTGCGAGGCCCGTGGCGGATGCCGGTCGCGGCGTGAGCTGATGGGGCCGGTGACAGCGTCGACGGTCGTACAGGTGCTCGCGATGGCCGCCGCCGACAGCATCGACCCCATCGCGATGATGCTGGTCACCAACGCGCTCGGCAGAGCTCACGGTTTTGCCGTGGCCGTCACCTTCGCCGGGGACAGAGCTGATCGCGAACATCGCCGCCGGCATCGCCATCACCGCGGGACTTCATGGCCTGCTACCGATGCGGGTCGACGGGCTCTCGTACCTGTGGCTCGTTCTCGGCCTGGCGCTGGTCGCGATCGGCTGCCACGGCCTGATCCGGCGCCGCCGGCCGCCGCCACTCCTGCCGCCGTCGCCGGTGGCGACGGTGCCCGTCGCTGTCGCCTATTACCTGACCGGACTGCCGTTCGCGGTGCTGATGTTCGCCGCGATTCTGAAGATCAGCGACGACATCGCCCCGATGCCGCGATCCTGGTCGCCCGAACCGGCACCCAGCTGCTCAGCCGTTGACAGCCGTAGGCCCTAAGCTCTGGTCATGTCGACGCCGCTGCGGCTGGTGCTCGTCGACGACCACGAGATGGTCCTCGAGGGCCTCAAAGCGGTGCTCGCGCGGTTTCGCGACCGCGTACGCGTGCTGGCGCAGGCGGTGACCGCTGACCAGGCCGAGGGGCTGGTCGCGGCGCTCGACCCGGATCTCGTCGTGACGGATTTGCGGCTGCGCGGGCAGTCCAGCGGCCTCGACCTGTGCCGGCGGCTGATCCAGGCGACGCCGAGCCGGCGCGTGGTGCTGCTCAGCGCGTACGACGACGAGCAGTATCTGTTCCAGGCCATCCGCGCCGGCGCCGCCGGCTATCTGCTGAAGTCGATCGGCGGCGACGAGCTGGTGCGGCAGCTGGAGCGCGCTGCCGACGGTGAGACCGTGGTCGATCCGACCATGGCCGGCCGCGCGGTCGCGTCGGCGGCGCGGCTGCAGTCCGGCGAGTACTGGCCAGGTGCGCACGTCGGGCTGACCCAGCGGGAGAGCGAGGTGCTGGGGTTTCTGGTCGCCGGCATGTCCAACCGCGCCATCGCGCGTGAGTTGGTACTGGCCGAGGAGACGGTGAAGACGCACGTACGCGCGATCTACCGGAAGCTGGACGTGAGCGACCGGGTAAGCGCGGTCGCGGTGGCGCTGCGCGAGGGGATCTTCCGCTGAGCGTCAGTTGCCGGAGTCGTCCCCGCCATCGCCGCTGTTGCCGTCGTTGTTCTTGTCGTCCTTGCAGCTCTTGCCACCGAGCAGCTTCTCCAGCTTGCGCATCAACGGCGAGCAGACGACGTTGTTGAGCTGCTGCGCGGGATCGGGCCCCTTGCTGATGACCACCTTGACGTCGGTGCCGCGGCGCAGCTTCGTGCCGGCCTTCGGATCGGTGGAGATCACCCGTCCGGCGGCGACCTTGTCGCTCCACGCCATGGAGGTCACCGGCACCAGCGTGGCGTTGCGGATCGCCTGCAGCGCGGTGTCCTGCGCCTTGCCGACGACGGATGGCACGGCGTGGCGCTCCGGCCCCTTCGACAGCACCAGCGTCACGACACTGTTGCGCTCCAGCCGCGTGCCCTGCGCCGGCCGCTGCGTGAGTACGTTGCCGGCCGGCACCTTCTCGTCGTAGGCGGCGGTGCCGTACTGGACACGCAGGTTCGTGTCTCGCAGCCGCGACTCGGCGAGTTCCTTCGAGAGACCCGTCAGCTGCGGCACGCTCGTGTAGCGCGACGCGGTCGACCACCAACCGATGCCGATCGCGAGGGCCAGCACGAGCAGCAGGGCGGCCGCACCGAGCAGCCACCAGCGCAGCCGCGACGGCACGCGCCGCGGTGGTGGTGGAGGCGGCTCGTCGAGGTCCGGTGGCGGGTCCTCGTGCACCGGCCGTTGGCGCAGGTACGCCGGTCGGGTCGGGCCGGCCGGCATGTCGTCGGGCCGGTAGATCAGCGTGTCATGGCGCGTCGGCTCGGTCGGCGCGCTGTTCGCCGCCGGCTCGGCGAGCCCGACGCGCAGCGTGTCGACCTCGTCGGCGTGTCCGCGCAGGTCGGCCAGCATCGCCGCGGCGTCCGCCGGCCGCTCGCCGGGCTCGCGCCGCGTCGCACGCAACACCAGCGTGTCGAGCTCCGGCGGCACGCCGTCGACCCGCTCCGACGGCGCCGGGATCTCGCCGTGTACGTGCTGGTAGGCCACCTGCACCGGCGAGTCACCCTGAAACGGCGGCTCGCCGGTCAGCATCTCGAAGAGCACGATGCCGGTCGCGTACACGTCCGCGCGCGGGTCTGAGTGGCCGGCGGTGACGATCTCCGGCGCCACGTACGCGACGGTCGCCATCATCACGCCCTTGGTGGTCTGCGCGCTCGCCTCGGCGACCCTGGCCAGGCCGAAGTCGGCGACCTTCACGGTGCCGTCCGGGGCGATCAGCACGTTTTCCGGCTTCACATCGCGGTGCACCATGTCGATCCGGTGCGCGGCGGCCAGGCCGGCCAGCAGCGGCTCCAGCACGGCGACCGCCTCGGCCGGCGTGAGCCGCTTGCGCTCGACCAGCAGCTGGCGCAGCGTCCTGCCGGGCACGTACTCCATCACCAGATATGCCAGGCCGTGGAAGCTGCCCTGGTCGTAGACGGCGACGACGTTGGGATGCGACAACCGCGCGATGCTCAGCGCCTCGCGGACGAACCGGTCGACGAACGACGGGTCGGCGGCGTACGCGGGATGCATGACCTTGACCGCGACGGTACGCTCCAGCCGGTTGTCCACCGCGTGGAAGACCGTCGCCATGCCACCGCGCGCGATCAGTCCGGTGATCTGGTAGCGCTGGTCCAGCACCATGCCCGGCTGGATCTCGGCAACGACCGTCTCACTCACGGGGGCCAGCATACGGGCCGTACGCACGGTGACGGCGTGCAGTCGACCAAGCGAATCTGTGCGAAATATCCCCGGAAAAAGCCGCAAACCCCTATACATCAGGCGGGATCTGTGGGACGGTCTGCGCCCGTGGCTTCCGGTGGAGGAGTGAGACAGATGGCCGAACGAAAAGCGCTGCTCCTGGGTACGCTGCCCGGCGCGTCGGCGGAGGAGGCGATGCGTGCGGCGGTCGACCGGCTCGGACCGCACCTGCGGCAGCTGCCGGACGGCGAGACCGGCGACCGGCGGATCTGGATCGTCGGCCTGATCAACAGCTTCCGCGACCATCCGGACCTGGAGGTCGCGCACGAAGGCGACTGGTCGGACTACAAGCATCAGCTCAACTACCGCGTACGCCGTGGCCACCAGCTGCGCGGCGAGTCGCTGGACCTCGGCTATCTGCACTGGTACCAGGTCAACCGGCCGGTCTTCGACCAGCTGGACACCGGACTGGACTTCCAGGTCGGCATCCCCGGCGACCTGGACATGACCATGTTCACCCTCGGTCCGACCCGGATGCTGGGCCACCGCGAGCCGTTCCGCGAGGCGACCGTGCGCGACATCACCGCGATCCACGCCGAGTCGCCGTCCGGTGTGGTCTATCAGGTGGAGGTGCCGGCCGAGACCGTCTTCGTCGCCAAGGCCGGCCCGCTCGGCGGCATCGTCGCCGCACGCCTGGCGGCCGGCCTGCACCGTACGGTCGCCGCCGCGCCGGACGGCACGAGCTTCGGCATCCACCTGTGCCTCGGCGACCTCGGGCACAAGGCGCTCAGCGGCCTGAAGTCGGCGGCGCCGCTCGTCCGCCTCGCCAACGCCATCGCCGACGGCTGGCCGGCCGGTCGGGAGCTGCGCTACGTTCACGCGCCGCTGGCCGCGGGCGAGGACCCGCCGGTCACCGACCGGGCCTTCTACGCGCCGCTGGCCGGACTGCGGCTGGCCGAGGGGACGCGGTTCGTCGCCGGTTTCCTGCACGAGGACCGTACGGTCGACGAGCAGCGCCGCCTGCTCGAGACGATCGACGGCATCGTCGGATATCCCGTCGACGTAGCGGCTTCGTGTGGCCTCGGCCGGCGAAGCGACGAGGCGGCCTTCGCGACGATGGACCAGGCTCGCGCCCTCTGCGAGGCCGAAGCCAACGCCTAGTGTCACGAATTTCAGACTCGGGACACTAGGTCAATAGTGACAACCCCATGATCAACAACTCGGGTGCGGGCGGCGGTTTCGCGGGGCTGAGTTTTCTGGGCTTGCTCGGTCACCTTGGGGAAGCACCCGTCGGCATGGACGCCAAACGATCGTGCTGGAGCGCGCCTAACGTGCGTAATACTTGTTTAACAAGACATCAAACCGGACATTTATTCTCGGGCGGCAGTCACAACAGCATTACTAGCGTCAATAGCCACACCCGCCACAGCATCCGGCGGTCGTGATGGTGTGACGGCCCCGTTACGTGCGTCCAGCGCACGTAACTCGACATTCACATCTTCACTGAACCTCACAAGACAGACGTTTAGCGTTACACAGGTCTTCTCGTCCCACATACTGGACCTTCCCGTCACCCACCGGGACGCCACCCACCCACCCCCACAACGCGACAACCATGAAACCCGACGAAACCCCCCACGTTACGCTGCCACGCCCGGCGGGTCCCGCCGCACCGCCAGACGACGTTTGGATCTCGCCTCTCATCCACGGGGGACTTCGAAACAGACCCTAGCTGGCGACTGCTGAGGATCGGGACGGAGGCAGGATCGCGACCGGGCCGGACTGGCGGCGGTGTGTCCAGGTGCGGTGAAACTCGCTGCCGGGGGCGAGCTGGTCGCGGGTGGCCGGATCGCGCGGATCGACCGGGCAGCTGATGCTGTCGCGCGCGACCGGCAGCGTCGGCGGCTCGTTCGCGGCCAGCGCCAGCACGTCGGCGACCGGCTTGCGTTGGTGGTCGACGGTGAACAACCCGAGGCTATACTCGCGCCGCGGAAAGTCGAGTAGCCTCGGGTCGATGTCGTGCGAGCACCACCAGGTGATGCCGCACAGCGCCGGGTTCGCGCGTACGGCGTCGATCGTCGCGTGCGCGAACGCTGCGGCGGTGTCCGGTGGGATGTCCGGCTCGGCCGCGCCGACCTCCTGCAACCACACGGCACGGTCCGGCTGGCCGGCCGCCGCGGCCAGCTCCACCAGATAGTCGGCGTGCGTCGTGGTCGCCGGTCCGAGCGGCGCGTCGAGGCCACCGACTCCGTTGAACGTCCAGGAATGCACGGTCGTCACGTCGCCGAGGTCGACGGCGGCGGACTGCGGAAACGGATGCGCCGGGTCATACCAAACGTCGTCGTAGAAGGACGTCAGGCAGGCGACATCCGGCGCGGCGGTGCGGACGGTCTCGACGAGCTCGGCGGTGAAGTCGTACGTGCCCTCCAGCGTGGTGGCATTCGCCGGCCACAGGTTGTTGACCTCGTTTCCCAGCGTTATCGCGAAAACGTTCGGCCGGCCGCTGACCTCGCCGGCGACCGCACGCGCGTACGCCTTGATGCCGGCGCGCGCCGTCGCGTCGGTGAACAGGCTCGCCTGGTGCCAGGTGAGCAGCCAGGACGGCACGAAGTCGAAACTCGACAGATGTCCCTGCAGAAGGTCGACGGCGACGGCGAGGTCAAACTCGGCGGCGCAGTCGATGAGTGCGAGTACGTCATCGACGGCCCGCCTGCGGATCAGGCCTCTGTTGGGTTGGATCCACGGCCAGATGGGGAAAATCCGTATGTGGTCGAGGCCGATCGAGGCCAGGTCGGCGAAATCGCGGCGGGCGTTGTCGGCGTCGAAATCCAGCCAGCTGTAGAACCAGCCGGCCGACGGCACGTAGTTGGCGCCGAGCATCGGCGCGCGTCCTGTCTCGCCGATTCGCAGCAGCCGTTCCGACGACACCGGCGCGCACCCTTCAGCCAACGGCCGGCACCGCGCGCGGCCGACCAGAACACTAAAGCGATTTAGTAATCTCGGCAAGTGCCGGCACCGGTCAACCGGCCGGCGGCGCCGTGCTCTCGCGTACGACCAGCTGCGGCGTGGCCAGCTTGAGGCTGGCGATCGCCTCCCCCTCGATGACGGTCAGCAACGTCGTCGCGAGCAGCTCGCCGACCGCGAAAGTGTCGCGCGTCAGCGCGGTCAGCGCCGGATGCATGAGCCGCGCGAGCAGCGAGTCGTCGAACGACACCACGGAAAGGTCCTCTGGCACGCGCAGGCCCATCTCCAGCGCGACGCCGAGTCCGGCGACCGCCATGATGTCGCTGTCGTAGACGATCGCGGTCGGCCGTGGCCGGTTGGACAGCAGCCGGCGGGTCGCGGCGGCTCCTTCGGCGTCGCTGAAGTCGGTCGGCCAGGACCGGGCGTCGGCCAGCTCGAGCCGGCTCGCCGCGCTTTTGAGCGCGCGGATCCGGCGCTGCGTGTGCCACAGCTCCGGCAGGCCGGCGATGTGCGCGATCCGCGTGTGGCCGAGCGCCGCCACGTACTCGACGATCTGCAGCATCGCCTCGCGGTCGTCGATCCACACGTTTGGCAGCGAGCCGTGCTTTCCGGGGCCGCCGAAGACCAGCGCCGGCAGTGTCGAGCGCTCCAGCTCCTCGATCCGCGGGTCGCGGGCGCGCAGGTCGAACACCACCACGCCGTCGACACGGTTTTCCGAGCGCCAGCGCCGATAGACCGCCGCCTCGGCCTCGATGTCCTCGACCACCAGCAGCTGCAGGCCGACTCCCCGGGTGGACAGGCCGGCCTGCAGGCCGGACACCATCTGGGCGAAGAACGGCTCGACGCCGAGCGTACGGGCCGGCCGCGCGGACACCAGGCCGACCATGTTGGCCTTGGACCCGCGCAGCGCGCGTGCGGCACTGTGCGGCCGCCATCCCATCTGCTCGGCGATCGCCAGGATCCTGCTGCGGGTCGCCTCGCTGACCCCTGGCCGGCCGTTGAGCGCGAAGGACACCGCACCTTTGGACACGCCGGACCGGCGCGCGATGTCGCCGATCGTCGGCCGTGCCATCTGGGTCCCTTTGCTGAGTCGAGTGAAGATCCGAGCCCGGTCATCGTACGCGCCGTGACCGCCCGGACGGCCTTGACAGGCCTGTGTGCGCGGCGCCATAGTGCGGCAACTAGATCAGTTTAGCTCCGCCTCCGGACGTCGTCCCGAGAGAGGAAGAATCATGCGCGGCAAACCCTGGCTCGCCGCGGTGGCAGCCATCCTCCTGTCCGGCGGCCTCGCCGCGTGCGGCATCGGCGGCGGCTCCGGCGGGGATCAGGCGGTCGCCACCGGCGGACCGCTCAAGGGCGAGATCACTTTTCAGACCTGGTCGCTGAAAAATGACAAGTTCACGCCGTATTTCAGCAAGCTGGTCGCCGATTTCCAGCGCCAGCACCCCGGCACGAAGATCAACTGGATTGACCAGCCGGGCGACGGCTATCCGGACAAGGTCTCCAGCCAGGTCACCAGCGGCAGCCTGCCGGACGTGGTCAACCTGCCGCCGGACATCGCGTACGCGGTGCAGCAGGCCGGCGGATTGCTCGACCTGTCCAAAAACGTGCCGACGCTGGCGAAGGACTACGTGCAGAGCGGCCTGAGCGCGTACAAGTATCCGGCGGCCACCGGCACGTACGCTTTCCCGTGGTATCTCGGCACCGACGTGAACTACTGGAACAAGGCGTTGCTGCAGAAAGACGGTCTCGATCCGGCCAGGCTGCCGACCACTCTCGACGAGCTGATCGCGCAGGCCAAAACCATGCACGACCGGTCCGGCGGCAAGGACTACCTGATGAGCCGCGCGCCGGGATTGATCGACATCGTCAACTCCGGCACCAAAATCGTCAGCGACGACGGCAAGAAGTTCGTCTTCGACACGCCGGCCGCGATCGCCGTCGTCGACAAGTACGCCGCCGCGTACAAGGCCGGTTATCTGCCGCGTGACGTGCTGACCAAGACCTACGAGGGAAACTCGGCGCTGTTCGTGAAGCAGGTGGTCGGCTGGACGACCGGCACGGGTAACTACATCCAGAGCACCGCGCAGACCAACCCCAACCTGGCCAAGCAGATCGTCCCCAGCAAGGCGATCGGCACGCCGCCGCTGTACGTCCAGGGCATTTCGGTGTCGGCGAAGAGCAAAAACGCGCCACTGGCACTTGCTTTCGCGCTGTACGTGACGAACAACGCCAACCAGGAGGCGTTTATCAAGCTGGCACCGGGATTCCTGCCGGGCACGGCGGCGGCCGGCTCGGACCCGGCATACAGCAAGAGCGACGGCACGCCGGCCGGCGACGCCGGTGTGCTCGCGTACGAGTCGCTGAAGACCGCGGTCAACGTCACTCCGCCGATGTGGACGAGTGCGATGGACACCTACTTCAGCCAGCAGGTCGCCTTGGCCATGACCGGCAAGCAAACCGCGAAGCAGGCGCTGGACAACGCGGTGGCCAAGTGCAACCAGCTGCTGGGTAGCTGAGCGCTTTGGCCGTGCTGAAGGAAGAACGGGTGGCGCTGCCGCGGCGCCACCCGTCCGCTCGGTCGCGGTCGGTGTCGCTGCACCGCTGGTTCACGCCGTGGGTCCTGGTGATCCCGGCGGTGCTGTGGCTCGCGATTTTCAGCCTGTGGCCGGCGATCAACACGTTCGTGCTGTCGTTCAGCAACGTGCGTACGCTCACCGGCGGCCAGTTCGTCGGCCTGCGGAATTACCTGCAGATGCTGGCCGACCCGCAGTTGCACGACGCGGTCTTCAACACCGTGCTCTACATGGTGGTCTGCATTCCGCTGCTGACATTTTTGCCGCTGTTGCTGGCATTGCTGGTGGAGAAGCAGCTGCCGTTCATCGGCTTCTTTCGCACCGTCTTCTATTTCCCGGTGATCGCGTCGGCGGTCGTCGTCGCGCTGATCTGGCAGTGGCTGCTGGACGACCGCGGTGTGATCAACGGCCTGGCGCAGTCGATCGGCCTGGTCCACGGCGCGGTTCCTTTCCTCACCGACCGGTGGCTGTTGTTGTTCAGTGCCATCGCGCTCACGGTGTGGAAAGGTCTCGGCTATTACATGATCATTTTCCTGTCGGCGCTCGGAAACGTACGCCGTGACCTGCACGAGGCGGCGGCGGTGGACGGCGCCGGCCTGGTCCGCCGGTTCTGGACGGTCACGGTGCCAGGCGTACGTGCGACGATGACGCTGGTCGCCGTACTGATCTGCGTCAACGCGATGCGGATCTTCACCGAGCTCTACATCCTCGGCGGCTCGACCGGCGGCGTCGGCGGACAGGACGTGTCGATCGTGATGCTGATCCAGGGCGCGGCATCGGGCAGCAACGGCCAGTTGGGATACGCGTCCGCGCTCAGCGTTTTCCTCTTCGTCATCACGGTCGGCCCGATGATCGCGCTGGCCAGGCTGAACAGGTCGGCCGACCGATGAGCCGCTCGCGTACCTTCGGAAAGTCGACGCCGGCCGGCATCGTTGCGCGCTATCTGACATTGTTGGCCGTGCTGGCGATCACCATCGGACCGCTGCTGTGGGAGCTGTCCACCTCGCTGAAGGCCAAGACCGAGGACGTTTTCACCGCCACGCTGCGGTTTCTGCCGTCGCAGCCGACGCTGCAGAACTACGCCGAGGTGGCGCGTACGATCCCGGTCTGGCAGTTTGCCGCGAACTCGATCGTGGTCGCGGTTTTCTACGTCGGCGGCAACCTGGTCGGCGCGACGATCGCCGGTTTCGCCCTGGCGCGGCTGAGGTTTCGCGGCCGGAAGCTGGTTTTCGGCCTGTTCCTGTCGACTTTGGTGCTGCCGGCCGAGGTGACGATCATCTCGCAGTTCCAGACGATCGTGAAGCTCGGCCTGGCCGACACCCTGCTCGGTGTCGCGCTGCCGTCCATGATCGGCGCGCTCAACGTTTTGTTGCTGCGCAACGCCTTCATGGCCATCCCGCCGGACATCGACGAGGCCGCGATCATCGACGGCGCGAACGTCTGGCAGCGCCTGGTCCACATTGGACTGCCGAGCGTGAAAGGCATCCTCAGCGTGGTGGCGATCCTGTCGTTCATCGGAGCGTGGGACGACTTCCTGTGGCCGCTGCTGGTGCTGCAGAGTCCGGACAAGCTGACCCTGACCGTCGGCCTGGCGTATCTGCACAGCACATTCTCCGCCGACCCGCGGACCATCGCCGCCGGAGCGATGATCGCGTTGCTGCCGATTGTGGTGCTATTTGTTGCGTTACAGCGGTTTTTCTTTCGAGGTGTCGGCGAAGGCGCCGTCAAGGGCTGACTCCTGCGGCGGTGGCCGGCGGCCCCCTCCGAATCGAATGTGCAGATGGGGACCACTTTCGGCGGCAAAAGTGGCCCCCATTTGCACATTCGAGGCAACCACAAAGAGGGTGAGGTCAGGAGGCGAGGGTGCGTACGTCCCAGAGCCAGGTGTCGCCGACGCGTTTTGGAGAGAAGCCGACCAGCTCGGTGGTCGCCTGCTTCAGTGCGTCCTCGTGGTTGGCTTTCGGCAGTACGATCACGGCCGCCCGCCAAAATCGTAGGTCGGTCACCGCCTGCGTACGCATGGCCGGGGTGATGGGCGGGACCACGCCGGTGGAGTACACGGAGTTGATCAGCGTCGACGTAGGCCGCGGCGGCGACGTGAAGATTCCCCAGCGTTTGGCCGGGTCGCCGGACGGGCCGAGGAAATAGCCGTGGGTGATCCGGAAGCTCAGTCCAGCGGCGGCGGCCCACTGTTGGGCGTCGGGGATGCCGGAGCGCGATGGCGGCAGGATCAGTGCCGAACGGTCGGCTGGCACCAGTTTGGCGAGTTGGCCGCTGGCGATCAGCTCCGGCGCGGGGTGCCGCGCGGCGGTCGGCAGTGGTGTCGGCGCGACCGGGACGAGCGCGGCGACGATGAAGATCGGGATGGCCCACTGCGTCACCGAGCGAGGCGCGAGAGCGGCGGTCGATCGCCAGCGGTCCCAGGCGATGGCCAGTACGATCCCGATCGCCGGCACGACGACGAGCGCGAAGCGGGTCGGCACGATCGAATCGAACAGGGGCACGTGCCGCATCAGCATCCACGGTCCCGGCAGGATCGCCCGACCGTGCCAGAGGACCCACGGGCCGAGTGCGCACAGTGCCGCGACGACCGCGACCACGGCGAGCGCGATGACCGTACGGTTGCGGCGCAGCCAGGCCACCAGAGCGACGAAGAGGATCAGCAGCGGCCAGCCGAAGAAGGCGTTCTCCTCGGTCGGTCCGGACGCGAGGCCGCGTACGCCGGCGGCCGTGCCGGCCAGCGACTCGCGCGCGAAGGCCGGGAAGGCGCCGAGGTCCGCGCCGTACTCCTGGATGTCCGGCCGCAACCCGTGATAGGCCTGCGGACCGAAGAACTGGAACCACAGCGGATACGCGAGCAGCGCGACCGCCAGCACGCCGGCGACGCCGAGGCCGGTGACGAACGGCTTCCACCGGCGCCGCAGGTCGGGCCGCAGGATCGCGATGAGTACCGTGAAGGAACCCACCCCGAGCGCGGTCAACAGCAGCGTCTCCTCGCCGATGAAGGCTTCCCAGGCGATCAGCAGGCCGAGGACGACGCCGGAGCGTACGGACCGGCGCACGGAGTCCGCGTCGGTGAGCGCGAGCGTACGCCAGACGATCAGCGGCACCAGGAAGCTCACCGACATGTGCAGGTGTGCGTTGCTCTGCGAGATCATCCCTGGCGCGAAAGCGCAGAACGCGGCGCCGAGGAAGGCCGCCGAGCGGGACCGGACCAGCCGCCGGGACAGCAGGAAATACCAGCCGGTCGCCGCGCCGGCGAAGCCCAGCACCAGCAGCACCGCGAAGGTCACGTGCGGGCCGAACAGCCAGGTCACCGGTGCGAGCGGGACCGAGACGCCGAGCACCGAGGTGTTGGCCATCAGGTTCACGCCGTCCGGCACGTTCAGCCGGTCCGAGAACAGCGGGTTGCCGCCGTGCGCCACGAAGTACGCGCCGTGCGCGAGCATCCACTCGAACAGTGACTGGTCGCTGGGGTTGGAGCCGAGCGTGCGGTCCGGCAGGTGGACCCACAGCCGCGCGGTGACATAGAAGCCGGCCAGCACGTACGCGACGACGGCGCCGATGTCCCACCAGCGTCCGCCGGCCGGTGCGCCGGGACCGGACCCGGTGGTCTCGGTGCGTACGGTCTCGGTCGTCTCGGCCTGCGTCCCCATAGGCGGCCGAGCCTATCCGACAGCTCCCGCGTCACGAGGTGGCGGCACGGACGTACGGTGACCGTGCGGACCGGATCGGGGCCGTTGGTACCGGTCAGCGGCACATTCGGGGCCCGGCCGGCCGCCGTGCGGCATCCTGGACCCGACCGCCGGGGACATCGGTGGGGGATTTGGCTGTATCAGGGGGAGCCCCTGCCGCGTCATAGGTGACAAGGACCGGGACGGAGGCGTGGCGCACGCGCCGGCCCGGTCAGGCGACAGGGGTGGAGAAATGGCGCGTGTATCCGGCCACGGGCAGGACGGTGCGGTGCGGTGGGTCGACGCGGTCGTCGTCGGCTCCGGGTTCGGCGGCGCGGTCGCGGCCTGCCGGCTGGCCGAGGCCGGCCGGTCGGTGTGCGTGCTGGAGCGAGGCAAGACCTATCCGCCCGGCTCGTTCCCGCGCCGGCCGGACGAGATGGCCCGCAACTTCTGGGACCCCAGCGAAGGCATGCAGGGGTTGTTCGACATCTGGTCCTTCCGCCGGCTGGAGTCGATCGTGGCCAGCGGGGTCGGCGGCGGCTCGCTGATCTACGCCAACGTCATGCTCCGCAAGGACGAGCGGTGGTTCGTACGCGACACCGGCCCGGCCGGCGGTTTCGAGTCGTGGCCGGTGACCAGGGAGGACCTGGAGCCGTGGTATGACCGCGCCGAGAAGATGCTCGGCGCCACCGGCAACCCGTATCCGCACACGGACCGTACGCCGAAGACACAGGCGATGCGCAAGGCCGCCGGCCAGCTGGGGATGGACTGGTTCCGGCCGCCGCTGGCGGTCACCTTCCACGCCGAGGGTGGCCGGCCGGGCGACGCGGTGCCGGACTCGTCGGACAATCTCCACGGCGCGCAGCGGCAGTCCTGCCGGCTCTGCGGTGAGTGCGACTTCGGCTGCAACTTCGGCGCGAAGAACAGCCTCGACTTCACCTATCTGAGCGCGGCCGTACGCGCCGGCGCGGAGATCCACGACCGCAGCGAGGTCAAGGAGTTCTTCCCGGTCGATGGCGGCTACGAGGTGCGCTACGTGCGCCATCATGCCGAGAACGAGGGGATCCGGCGCGGCTCCGGCCGGCAGCCGCGGCACGTCCTGCGCTGCCGTTCGCTGATCCTCGGAGCCGGCACCTTCGGCTCGACGTACCTGCTGTTGCGCAACCGCGACTCGCTGCCCAACCTCAGCTCCGCGCTCGGTACCCGGTTCTGCGGCAACGGCGACCTGCTCGGCCTGGTGCTGGAGAGTCCCGACACGCTCAACGCCTCGACCGGTCCGGTCATCACCAGCACCATCCGCGTGCCCGACACGCTCGACGGCGGTAACGGTCGTGGCTACTACATCCAGGACGGCGGCTTCCCCGGTTTCGTGGACTGGATCGCCGAGACCGGCGGCGTGATCGGGCCGAGCAAGCGGATCGCGAAGTTCGCGATGGAACGGCTGATGCACAAGCTCGCCGGCGGTCCGCGGCAGAGCCAGATCGGTACGCAGATCGCCGGCCTGGTCGGCGACGGCCGCTTCTCCTCCGGAGCGCTGCCGCTGCTGGGCATGGGCCGCGACGTTCCCGACGGCCGGCTGCGGCTGGAGCAGGGCCTGCTGGAGCTGGACTGGTGCGACGACACCTCGCGCGACTATTTCGCCCGCGTGGAGGCGTCGATGGCCGCGATCGCCGAGCAGCTCGGCGGCCGGTTCGTGATCAACCCGACGCGGCACATGCACCGGATCATCTCGCCGCATCCGCTGGGCGGAGTGCCGATGGCGACCGACCCGGAGCACGGCGTCGTCGACGCGTACGGCGAAGTGTTCGGTCACCCCGGCCTCTACGTGGTGGACGGCTCGGTGATGCCGGGGCCGGTCGGCGCCAACCCGTCGCTGACCATCGCGGCGCTCTCGGAACGGTTCACCGACCACCTGCTGGAGCCGGCGGCATGACGGTCCCCAAGCCCCGCGGCGAGAGCAGCCCGCCGGTCCGCCGCGCGCTGATCATGGCAGGTGGCGGCCTGAAGGTCGCCTACCAGGCCGGCGTGCTGCAGGTGTGGCTGGACGAGGCCGGCATCGAGTTCGACCTGGCCGACGGCGCGAGCGGCGGCACGCTGAACCTGGCGATGTGGTGCCAGGGGATGACCGGCACCGAGATCGCCGACAACTGGCGCGCGTACCAGCCGCTGCTGGCCGGCACGCCAAACGTACGCGGCCTCCTGCACGGTCCGTGGAGCCCGTCGCTGCTGAGCTTCGGCGGCCTGCGCCGGTTTGCGCTGCCACGCTTCGGCCTGGACTGGCACGCCATCCGGGCGACGGGCCGCGAGGCGACCTTCAACCTGTTCAACGTCACCAAGCAGGAGCACGAGGTCCGGCCGGCGGCCGAGATGACCGAGGACCTGCTGCTGTCCGCGATCGCGCTGCCGATGTGGTTTCCGCCGGTACGCAGCGGCGGCGACACCTACATCGACGCGGTCTTCGCCTGCGACGCGAATCTGGAGGAAGCGATCCGGCGCGGCGCCACCGAGCTGTGGGTCGTCTGGTCGGTGAGTACGCGCGGCACGACGCCGCCGGGCTTCGTCGGGTCGTACTTCACCATCATCGACGCGGTCGCCAACTCGCGGCTGAAGGCGATGCTGGACCGGATCGAGCGCAGCAACGCCGCGATCGACACCGGCCGGCCGGGTGAGTTCGGCCGCCGGGTCACCGTGCACGTGCTCTCCGCCGAGGTGCCGCTGCACTATCTGCTCAACTTCCGCAAGTCCAGCTTCGAGCACGCGGTCGAGCTTGGCATCCGCGACGCGCGCGCGTGGTGTGCGCGCAAAGGCATCCCGACCGCGCGGCCGGCGCCGGGGCCGGTGCCGGCGGTCAGCAGCACGTCGTCGCTGGACGCGGTGAGCTTCCACGAGGTCATGAGTGGCACCGTACGGCTGGACCGACCGCCGGCCGGGCGGCCGGCGCGGCTCGCGCTGGAGATGGACGTCGTCGTGAAGGACACGGCGCGGTTCGTACGCGACCCGGAGCACGTCGCGTCGGTCTCCGGCACGGTCCGGTGCGCGGCGCTCGGCGGCGAGCTGGCGATCCGCGAAGGCACCTTCAACATCCTGGTCGACACCTCGTTGCAGCCGAACGTACCGACCGGCACTCCGCCGACCAAGCTGATGGTCTATGACCTGCGGGTCACCGACGCGAACGGTCGTGACCTGGAGATCCACGGGGTGAAGACGGTCCGGCACGACACCGGCTGGGACATGTGGCCGGACACGACCCGGTTGGTCACCGAGGTGCGCGCCGACGACGGACGGGTCGTCGCGGCCGGTGTGCTGAAGCTGACCATGGCCGGGTTCCTGCGCCAACTGGCCAGCTTCCGTGCCACCGCCGGATCGCCGGCCGAGCAGGCCGCCGCGCTGGGCCGCTTCGGTGCCTTCTTCCTCGGACACCTGTGGGAGGTCTACCGGAAGCGCTATCGCAGCACCGGCGGGCCGGTGCCGCTGCCGCGGTGGCTGCGGAAAGTCGCCAGATGAGCGGCGGTTGGAGCGGCCAGCCGCTCGTGGCAGCGGCGCGACAGCCAGGTAATGCGCCCGGAGACCTCCCCATCAGGAGGACTCCGGATGAGCTCGACAGGGTCGGGGTGTACGACGCCCCACGGGGGACCTTGCGAGCGCCTGGCGGGGTCCCTGTGGAGTCGCCTGGTGGACTCGGGGGCGGTTTCGCGGGGACCTCGCCGCGGTCGTACGACCGTGTGAACGTGCCGGCGGACAGCGCCGCCGGCGGAGACGGTCCCGCGGGGCCGTCCGGCCGGCGTGGGGAGGTCCCCGCGGGGACGCCGGCCGGCAACGGGGGCGGCTCCGCGGGGGCACCGGCCAGCGTTCGGTTGGGGGCCATCAAGAGAGCCATCGACGCTGGCCGGCCGGGGGCGATGGCCGGTGGCGGCCGGCACGGGGCGGCCGCCACCGGGCCTGATCCGAGCCGGCGGGTCATCCTGGTGGACCGCGCCGGTGAGCGGCTGCGGTCAGGTCGTGCCGCCGCCGGCGTACGGTCGTGGTCGAGCCGGTGAGGTCAGGCGCCGGCGAAGGCCTGGTCGCCGATCGCCTTGGCGAGCTGACCGCGGGACCGCAGGCCGAGCTTTCGATAGACGTTGGACAGGTGATACTCGATGGTCTTCGGCGACAGGAACAGCTGCGCCGCGGCCTCGGCGTTGCTCGCTCCTTCGGCCACCACCAGCGCCACCTGCAGCTCCTGAGGGGTGAGCTGCCCGGACGGCGACTCGCGGCGGGGCCGCGCGGTCGCGCCGGTCGCGCGCAGCTCGGTCAGCGCCCGGTCGCTCCACGGTTTGGCGCCGAGCCGCTCGAACTGCTCGGCGGCGGCCTCCAACGCCTCGCGCGCCGCGGCTCGCCGCCGGTGCCGGCGCAGGGCCTCGCCATAGCAGAGCATCGTCCGCGCCGTCTCGAACGGCTGGCTGGACCGGCCGTGCCATTCGATGGCCTCGGCGAAGGCCTTCTCCATGTCGTCGGCGGAGTCGGCGAGCAGTCCGCGGCAGCGCATCGCGATGGCGATCTCGGTCGGGCGGCGGCTGTTGGCCGCCTCGGTGACCAGCACCTCGTACGGCTGCTCCGCGCGCTCCGGCTGGCCGGCGCGGACGTACGCCTCGACCAGGTCACCAGCCCAGGTGAGCAACACCGGGTCGCCGAGCCCCTGCTCGGCGCTGAACCGGGCGACCTCGGCGAGCCGGCCGGCTGCCTCGGCCGGCCGGCCTTCGGCGAGGTCGAGCATGCCGAGCGCGCCGGTCGCGCGTACGGCCCACACCTCCAGGCCCTGCGTGTGCCGCAGCGCGCGGTCGGCGTGCTCGCGGCAGTCGTCGGCGCGGCCCATCGCGGCCTCCATGGTGGCCAGTGTGACCAGGCTGTTGGGCAGCTCGGTGAGAAAGCCGGTCTGCTCGGACAGCTCCAGCGCCTCGTGCGCGTACGAGTAGGCGGCCTGCCAGTTGCCGGTGCGAAACTCCAGCATCGCCAGCCGGGACAGCGGAAACGGCAGGATCCCGACCGCGCTCGCGGCCCGCGACGAGCGGATCTGAAACTCCAGCAGCCGGCGTGCTTCGGGCAACCCCTCCAGCGACTCCCACGCCTGCGCGCCGATCAGCAGCGGATGCTCGGCGCTGGTCGGGTCGCCGGCCAGCAGGAACCGCTCGCTGTCGGTGAGGATCTGCCGGGCCCGCTCGCCGTCGCCGCCGATCGCCAGCGTCAGCGCGTGGATCACGTGCACCAGCGGCGTCGCCTCCGGCGGCAGTCCCTCGACCAGCGCCGCCGCCTTGCTCGCCGCCTCGAAGGCGAGCCGCTGCTCACCCATCATCACCGTCGCCATGCCGACCTGCGCGTACATGAACGCGGCCCACACCGGCTCGTCGGTCTCCACCTGGCGTGCGGTCGCCAGCGTCACGTCCCTGGCCTCGCGCGGCTGGCCACCCCACATGCCCAGCCGGCCCCACAGAAACCGCGCCTCGGTGCGCAGCTTGGCGTCGTCGGTCTCGGCCAGGATGCCGTCGACCAGCTCCTGGCCGAGCTCGATCTGGCCGGCCGGCATGCTCACGTAGCCGGCTTGCATCAGCCGCCGTACCCGCAGCTCGCCAGGCGGCGTCAGCCGCGCCGCGCGGCGATAGAGCTCCAGCGCGGTCGCGAAACTGTTGCGCTCCAGCGCCGCGTCGGCGCCGGCCGCCATGTCCGCCGCGGCCGCCTCGTCGGTGCCGATGGTGGCGGCGGCCAGGTGCCAGCCGCGCCGCTCGGCGGCCCGCGGACCGCCGATGCGCCGGAACGCCTCGGCCAGCGCCCGGTGCGCGGCACGGCGGTCGGCCGGCGAGGCGGCCTGGTAGAGCGCGGAGCGTACGAGCGGATGGCGAAACCGGATCCCCTGGTCGTCGATGTATGCCAGGCCGCTGGTCTCGGCCGGCTCCAGGTCGGCCGCCGACAGGCCTTCGGCGTCGAGCGCCGGCAGCAGGACCTCCTCGGCGACACCTGGCTGCGACCCGACGGCGGCCAGTACGAGCAACGCGCGCTGCGTCGACTGCGGCTGCGCGGCGATCTGGCTGCCGTAGGCGAGCTCGAGCCGGCGGCTGATCGGCAGCGGCTGCACCGGCGAGACCTCGGCGCTGATCCGCGGGAACTCCAGCAGAGCCAGTGGATTGCCGGCCGACTCCTGGATCCGCTGCGCCAGCAGCCGGCGGCTGAGGCCGGTGCTCTGTCCGTCGAGCAGTTCCCAGGCCGACGACTCGTCCAGCGGCGGCACCATGACCTCCGGCAAGGTGCCGATCCACCGGTTGAGACCGGAGGCGACGTCGTCGGGCGTACGCGCAGCGAGCACCACGGCGATCCGCTCGGCCTTCAGCCGCCGCGCGGCGAAGATCAGCGCCTCCATCGAGGGCAGGTCGAGCCAGTGCACATCGTCGACGACGACCAGCAGCGGTTGTTCCTCCGCGGCGGCGGCGAGCAGGGTGAGCGTCGCCGCGGCGACCGCGAGCCGGTCGCCGCCGGTCACCGGTCCCCAGTGCAGCGCGCCGGCGATCGCGTCGGCCTGCGGACCTGGCAGCTCCGGCGCCAGCCGGGCGAGCGGGTCGAGCAGCCAGGACAGGCCGGCGAAGGACAGCTCGCTCTCGGCCTCGTGTCCGGACGCGCGCAGGACCGTGAAGCCGTCGTTGGCGGCCTCCTCGGCCACGAAGTCGACCAGCTGGGTCTTGCCGATGCCGATCTCGCCGCGTACCAGCAGGACGCCGGCGTCCCCCTGCCGAGCAGCTGCCAGGAGCGCGCGAAGGTTCGCACATTCCGCGGTCCGGCCCACCAGCACAGGAGAAGCCTAGAGGGCTGCGCTGGTGAGCAGAAGGCGCGCACCGGTAAGTCCGACCGGCCCGTGACGCAACGTTGCAGAGGAGCCCAAAACCGCTCCGAAACGTGAGTACGCGCGGCTGTTTCATAGCATTTGCTTAGATTCGTGACCCCTGGCGCGTACCCCTGGCCGGGACCCTGGGGTTTTCCCGGATTCGACCGCTGCCCGGGGCTGGCACATTTCCCGTTAACGCCTTCGCAGGAGCACTGGCGACCTGCGGAAACAGCAGCGGAAAGGTGGGCCTGCCATGCCGCCGGCAGTGACGATCGACCTGCGGACCAACGTCCCGACGCCCAGAAGTGCCGAGCAGGGTCAGCCGCTGGAGCCGAGCAACGCCCAGCTGGCCGCCGAGGCGGCCGCTGGCAACACCGCGAGCTGGGAGGAGCTGGTTCGGCGGTTCGGACCGCGGCTGCACCGGATCGCCGGCTCGCACGGTCTCGACGAGGCGACCAGCGCCGACGTCGTGCAGACGACCTGGCTGCGCGCGCTGGAGCGGCTGCACATGCTGCGCGAGCCGGCGGCGATCGGTGGCTGGCTGGCGACGATCGCGCGGCGCGAGAGCGTCACGGTCGTACGGGGCCGCAGCCGCGAGCGGCTGGTCGACACCTACGACCAGCTGGACGCGCCGGACGACGACCGTACGCCGGAGGACGAGGTCGCCGCGCTCGACCAGAACGCGCAGGTGCGTGCCGCGCTGCACCGGCTGCCGCACCGCGACCGCCAGCTGCTGACGTTGTTGATGGCGTCGCGTACGCCGAGCTACACGGCGGCGTCGGCGGCGCTGAACATGCCGGTCGGCAGCATCGGACCGACCAGAGCCCGGTCGCTGGCCGCGCTCCGCCGCCAGCTGGTGGCGTCATGAGCCGGGCCGGTTTGGAGCCAGTTTCATCGCAACTACGGGGAGAAACGATGACAGCGTACGCGGCGGGGGCCGCAGACATCAGCTTTTTCACGCCGCCGGCACCGGCGCCGGCCGCGCGCGTGTGCACCTCCGGCGCGCCGCGGTCGACCCCCGGCCGGCTGCCGATGTGGTGGCTCGGTGAGGCGGTGAACGGCGCGTCTGAGGGGGGTGCGCCGCTCGCCGCCGTACCACCGCCCGGGGCGCAGCTGCCGGCGGTCCAGACGCTCGGCCGGTTTCGCGTCCTGCCCAGTGGCCGCGCCGCACCGGCCGTGGAGTGGCACTCGAAGAAGGCGCGTGACCTGCTGAAACTGTTGGTCGCGCGGCGAGGCCGGTCGATCCCGCGCGAGGCGCTGATCGACGCGCTGTGGCCGGGGGAGAGCCCGGCCAGGTGCGCCAACCGGCTCTCGGTGGCGCTGTCCACCATCCGCTCGGTGCTCGACCCGGCCCGGTTGCATCCGGCCAGCCACTTCGTCAGCACCGGCAAGCACTCCGTCGCGCTCACCAACATCCGCGTCGACGTCGAGGAGTTCCTCGCCGCCGCGCGGCACGCGCTGATGGGTCAGCATCCGACCGAGATGGTGCGTACGCGCGCGTTCCGCCGCGCGGCCGCGCTCTACACCGGCGACTTCCTGGAGCAGGACCAGCACAACGACTGGGCCGTGAGCCTGCGCGAGGAGGCGAAGGCGACTTACGTCGAGTTGCTCCGCACGCTCGCGTCCACGGCCGCCATCGCTCGGTCATACGACAACGCCGCGCAGTACAACCTGCGCATCCTGGAACGCGACGGCTACGACGAGCAGGCGCACCTCGGCCTGGTCGCGGTGTTGCGCGGCGCCGGCCAGCACGGCGAGGCGCGACGGCGTTACCAGGTCTATCTCGACCGAATGGACGAGATCGGCATCTCGCCGATGCCGTTCCCGGGCGAAGCCGGCCTGCGACCGTACTAGGGCCTGTTTCGAAGTCCCACGCGGCGATAGCCGAGCCGCTGTCACATCTGTCTCGGGCCGCCTGGCGGCACGGCGAAACCGCCCACGTGGCGCTGCCACGCCGGGCGGCTCCGCCGCACCGGCGGACGACGGTTGGATCTCGACTCTCACCCCCCCGGAATGGAGACAGGCCCTAAGCGCTGGAGAACAGCACCGAGCGGTGCGTCGCGGTGCGGTCATACGAGGCCAGCATCGCCTGCGCTTCCGGCTCGACGATCGAGACGCCGATGTCGTCGCCGGCGAAGGCGCGGATCGCCTCGAGCGACTTCCAGAGCGTGTGCGCGGTCAACTCGACCTCACCGCCGAGGTCGCGGGAGAGCAGGTACGCGCCGAGGAAGCCGGGCAGCTCGCGAAGCTGAGGTTGCAGGGTTTCTTTGAAATAGGTGGCATATTCGCGCGCGCCGGCGGTGTCGGCGCGCGCCGACCAGGTCCTGACGATCATGTCGCCATTGTCGGCACCACCGTACGATAAAGTAAAGGTGAACTATCTTCATCCGTACGGAAGAAAAGCTTACTCGTGATCGATCCTCGGCGGCTGCGAGTGCTGCGGGCGCTGGCGACCTCCGGCAGCGTCGCCGGCGCGGCGGCCTCGCTGCATCTGAGTCCGCCGGCGGTGTCGCAGCAGCTGCGGGTCCTGGAGCGTGAGGTCGGCGCGGAGCTGCTGGATCGCTCCGGCCGGCAGGTGACGCTGACCGCCGCCGGCCGGCTGCTGGTCGCGCATGCCGAGCGGATCGCGGCGCAGTTGCGCCAGGCCGAGGCGGAGCTGGCCGAGCTGACCGGCAGGGTTGCCGGACCGGTGCGGATCGCGGCCTTTCAGAGCGTCATGGCGGTGCTGGTTGCGCCGGCTTTGCGCCGTCTCGCACAGACACATCCGGCAATCCGTCCGTCGGTCGTCGAGCGCTACGGTCCGCCGGCGCTGGCCGCGCTGCGGCGCGGTGACCTCGACATCGTGCTCACCGAATACGACACCGCCGCGGCGCAGCCCCAGCTGGAGGGCCTGCGGCTGCGACGGTTGTTCGTCGACCCATACCGGCTCATCGTGCCGCCGGACTGGCCGGCAGGTCTCGCCTCGGTCGCCGACCTCGCCGGCCGTCCGTGGGTCGCCGGACCACCGGACACGGCCTGCGACCACGCGTTGCGCCGACTGGCGGCCGAGGCCGGCATCCCACTTGCCATCGAGGACGTCTGCGTCGAGTTCCCGTCCGTGCTGGCGCTCGTCGCCGCCGGCCGTGGCGCCGCCGTGGTGCCATCGTCCACAGTGGACACCTCGGTCCGGGTCACGCCGGCCAGCATCGGCGGACGGCAGGTCGGCGCGTACGTCCGCGCCGGCAACCGGCATCCGGACCCGGCCACCCGGTCCACATTGGACATCCTCAGCGAGACAGCAGCCCGGTGAGCTCTTCGCCGCACTGGCGAAGAAAGTCGCGGTGCGCGGCGTCCACGCGCTCGGGGTCGGAGCAGCCGAGCCGGTCGAGCAGCAGGCCACGGTGAGTGCCGATCGCTCGCGTCGCGAACGATCTCGCCGCGTCTTTGGGAACGCCGTTCGCTTCGATGGCGGCGGCGAATGGGTCATGCCATTCGGCGACGACGTGTCCGAGGAAATCGCCGTAGTCGGCCGGATTGCGCAACGCCGCCGCGTACGTTTCGTAGAACAACAGCAAAAACGACCGCGCCGGATCCGTCGTAGACTTTTCCCAGACCTGCGCCATTATTCCGACGATGACGTCCTGAAATGAGCCGGTCGGCTCACTGTCGAGGATCGCCCGCAGCGGACTGCGTTCACGTGACTCGGACAGTGCCTCGTCGATGAGTCGTTCCTTGGAACCAAAGTGATAGAGCAACGTACGCGCAGTGGTGTCGAGCGCTGCCGCGAGCGGTCGTAACGACAGTCCGGCGAGACCGTGCCGCTCGAGATAGCGCGCCGCCGCGGTGAGTAGCGCGGCTCGGCGGTCCGGATCGGGGTGGCGTCCCATGGCTCTTTTCTACCACGACCGTTTCATGTAGCGTTCGTTTCATGAAACGCTTCCTCCTGCCACTCTCGTACGGTTTTGGCGTCTGGGTGATCGGGACGGCGCTGTTCGTGATCGCCGGAAACTGGGTGATCCCGGCCGCCGGGACCCCGCTCACCGTCCCGGTCCTGGTCGGCCTGACCGTGTTGACCGGCGGCCTGGTGTGGCTGATCGGTGTCGACTTCCGGAAGCGGGTCGGTCCGGCGCCGGCCGACCGGCTCGCGCTGATGGCCGGGCTGGCCGGCACCGGACTGCTGCTGGACGGCCTGATCCTGCTGGTCAACGGCACGTACTATCCGCTGATGTCGGCGGACCGCCAGTCCAGTTTCGCCACCTACCTGCTGCTCGGCTATGGCGCGGCGATCGGCGCGCTGCTGCTGCCGACTGGCCGCGCCGTCGACGACTAGATGGTCTATTCCAAGGGTTGGGGCAGCTTGAGTTCTTGACCTGGTGCTCGACAGTTGGATGCCCGTCGCGGTCGAGGAAAGCGCGAGCAGGGCGTTGGATCATGGGATTGTCACGCACTTTTGAGCTTGACGTGCGCGAAAACCCCATGGTCAACAACACACAGCCTCTAAGGCCGTAGCTTTCTAAGCGGTCGTGGGTCCCGGCGCGAGTGCCAGGCCGCGGTTGTCGACGACCTGGCGGATCAGCACCAGCGCCTCCGGATGGGTCCGCATCTGTTGGTCGTCGGTGAAGCTGAACCCGTAGAGGCCGGCGTTGCTGAGCTGGTCGAGCATCCCGGGCGCGTCGAACAGGCTCTCCACGTCACGCTCGAAGACGCCAGGCACCAAGCCCCGGTGCGGGCCGTAGTTGGTCACCACCACGGGACCGTACTGGCCGAGCTGGTCGACCATCTGCTTGACGAACACCACGTTGCTCAGGTCGTCGATCGCCTCGAAGCTCATGAAGTCCGAGCCGCGCAGCACGTCGGCGAAGTACGGAAACATCGACAGGCCGCCGCCGGTCGACGGCTGGTCGAAGCTTGCCTGCCAGTGTTCCCAGCCGATCGCGACGCGGGCGTTTGGCGCCTCGGTGAGGATGATCTTGCGCAGCGTCCAGAACCGGTCCTTCAGCGCCCGGAAGTACGCCGTGGTCGCCGCGTCCTGGCGAAACCGGCCACCGACGGCGTCGGCGTTGCAGGTCAGGTGTTCGAGCCGGCCGAAGAGCGTGATCAGCAGGGGCGGATCCGTCGCCCTGCCGGCGAGCGCGTGAGCCAGCCGGCGGATGTGTTCGGGATAGCTCGGCGACAAAGGGTCGACGGCACCGCAGGCCGGGCCGTACGCGGTGCGAAGCGGCCGCCGTTCGCTGCTGTCGCGTACGACCACGTTGATCGCACGGCCGCTGCGATAGGCGCGGTCCACGTCGGCGCGGTGCGTGCCGGTGAAGGCGGCCAGGTCGGCCGGCCGCTGATACGAGGCACTCAGCATCGACACGCGCGCCTGCCGGGTCAGCGGACTGGCGGCGGCCGCGGCCAGGCTGGGGCCGACGCCGAACAGCACCTGTCCGGTGCGGCCGGTGCTGGCCTTCTCGGTGCCGGGCCCGGCGTGCAGGCCCGGATAGGACCAGCCGGGCAGCGGCCGGCGCGCCGGTTGGTCGGCCGGCCGGCTGTCCATCAGGATCAGTGGACTCGGCGAGCTGACCGGCTCGGCGGCCAGCAGCGGCGGATCGGCGAACGTGTGGTTGGCGGCCAGCACCGCCAGACTGGTCAGCACGCAGACCGCGGCCACCAGCAGGATCGCGGTCCGTAGCCGGTGGTGCATCCGGCCGGACGCCCGCTGCCACCAGGACCGTCGGGCTTTCGGCTTCGGGTCGCGGACCAGGGTCCGCGGCTGCGCGGGCGGCTCGGCCGCGCCGCCGGCGAGGATCCGCTGGTGCAGCTGCCGCAGCTGCGGACCCGGTTCGACACCGAGCTCGCTGACCAGCGCGCGGCGCGCCTCGCCGTAGGCCGCCAGCGCCTCGGAGCGCCGGCCGGCCAGGTGCAACGCGACGACCAGCCGTTCCCAGGTCGGCTCGCGCAGCGGGTCCTCGCTGGTCAGCGGCCGCAACAGGACCACCGCCTCGGCGGCCCGCTCCCCGGCGAGCAGGCTGTCGGCCAGCCGGTCGCGCGCGACCCAGCGCAGCTCCTCCAGCCGGCGCGCGGCCAGCACCGCGTCCTGGCCGGCCAGTGGCGCGTACGGCTGGCCGTGCCACAGGTCCAGAGCCCTGCGCAGCTGGTCGGTCGCCACCGCGGTGTCGCCGCGCTCCACCGCGGCCCGCGACTTTTCCATCAGTTCGACGAAAAGCTCAGTGTCCAGCTCAGCGCCGGTGACGTTGAGCCGGTAGCGGCCGGCGCTGCTGTCGATCCGGCCGCCACCGCGGTCGTCCGGTGCGAGCAGCCGGCGTAACCCGTGCACGTACGTCTTGATGTTGCCGCGCGCCGACGCCGGCGGCCGGTCCGGCCAGACGGCGGCGATCAGCTGCTCGACGGTGACCCATTCGTTGGCGTGCAACAACAATGTGGTGAGCAGCCGGCGCTGCTTGTCGGCGGTCACCTCCACCAGCCGGTCACCCGGCGCGCGGATCTCCAGCGGTCCCAGTACGCGAAATGACATCGGTTCAGTGCCGATCATCTGCACCCCCGTGCGGATTCCTTGGCGGCATCAGCCGAACGTAAACGCAGTATTCGATGCTACATAGGCGGGAACGGCCTGATCCGGGAATTCGACACCGATTGACCCTGGATCGACCGAAAGTTTGTCCGGTACAAATAGCTTTGACGATAATTGTCGGCGCCGTCCGGTCCGTGCCGTCGAATGGAAGTTACAAGAGGTTCAAGAATTGTTCGATCTGCTCGCCGCCGCAGGTCGAACCCGAATTGAACCGGTTCAAGGCATGGTCGTCCTACCAACTCCGATGGTGGACGGACAGGAGTGAAGGTGGCCTGCGCGGCGGCGTGTTTCCGGGTCCTCGGACCGGTGGAGGCCGTGGACGACCGCGGACCGATCCCGCTCGGCGGATCGCGGCAGCGGCTACTGCTGGCCGTGCTGCTGACCGCGCCGAACCGCGCGGTCAGCGTGGAGCGGATCGTCGCCGCGGTGTGGCCGGACGGGCCGCCGCGTACGGCGACTGGACAGGTCCGCGACCGGGTCCGGCTGCTGCGCCGCCGGCTTGGCCGCCTGACCGGACCGACCGGCGGCGACCGGCTGGGCACCAGGGCCGGCGGATACGCGCTGCAGGTGGCCGAGGATGAATACGACGTCGAGCTTTTCGCGCACCGCGCCACCGAAGGCCGCCGGTTGCTCGACGAGGGCCAGCCGGAGCAGGCCGCCGACCGGCTGCGCTCGGCGCTGGAGCTGTGGCGCGGCCAGCCGCTGCAGGGCCTGAACTCGGCCGGTTTCGCCGAGGACATCGCGCGCTGGGAGGAGACCCGCTCGGTCGTCCACGAGCACCTGATCGACACGCAGCTGGAGCTCGGCCGGCACACCGAGCTGCTCGGCGAGCTGGCCTCGCTGACCGCGGCCAACCCGCTGCGCGAGCGGTTCTACGAGCAGTGGATGCTCGCGCTCTATCGGTCGCAGCGGCGCAGCGACGCGCTCGAGGTGTTTCGCCGCGCCCGTACGACCCTCGCCGAGGAGCTCGGTCTCGAGCCCGGGAATGCCTTGCAGGGCCTGCATCAGGCGATCCTGGCCGGCGATCCGGCGCTGGACCGTCCGCCGGAGCCGGAGGTGCTGGCGGTCTCCCAGACGCCGGCGCGACGGTCGTGCGCGCCCAACCAGCTGCCGCCGGACGTGCCGCATGTCGCCGGCCGCCGCCAGCAGCTCACCGAGATCTGCGCCGAGCTCGCCAAGGAAGGACCGCCGGGCACCGCCGTCGTCGTGATCAGCGGACCGGCCGGTGTCGGCAAGACGACGCTGGCCGTACGCGCGGCGCACGCGTTGCGACCTGCATTCGCCGGTGGCCAGCTCTACGTGGATCTCAGTGCTGGCAACGCGATCCAGCCGTACGACGTGCAGGCCGCCGTGCTGCGCGGACTGCGCGTCACGCAGGTCCCGGACGACCCGGCCGAGCGGACCGCCGCCTACCGGTCGGCGCTGGCTGGCCAGTCGTCGTTGCTGGTGTTGGACGACGCGGCCGACGAGGCCCAGGTGCGTCCGCTGCTGCCCGGCTTCGGCTGCGCCGTGTTGGTCACCAGCCGCCGCCGGCTGACCGGCCTGCTGGACGCGCGGCATCTGCCGGTCGGGCCGCTGACCACCAGGCAGGCGGTGGAGATCCTGGGCCAGGTCGCCGGGCGTGAGCGGGTCGCCGCCGATCCGGTGGCGGCAAAGGCGGTGGTCGCGGCCTGCTCGCATCTGCCGCTCGCGGTGAAGATCGCGGCCGCGCGGCTCGCGGCACGGCCGTACTGGCCGATCGCCGCGTTGGCCGACCGGCTGGCCGACGAGGACCGCCGGCTGGCCGAGCTGACCGCGGGGGATCTGGACGTACGCGCGTCGCTCGTACGCGGCCTGTGCCGGCTCGGCCGCGCCGAACGTGCACTCGTCATGCGGCTGGCCCGCCGCGGCGGCGGTCCGGTGACCCTGGCCGAGCTGGCCGGCGACCCGGACCTGCCGGCGCTCGACGAACTGCTGGAGACGCACGTGGTGAGCCGGGTCGATTCTCCGGACGCCGAGCCGCGGTTCTGGTTGGACGACCTGGTGCGGCTCTGTCTGCTTGGCCTGCCGGACTGACCGTACGCGGTGACATATGCCATATGTCAAAAGGAGATTTCTCTCGGCGTCCGAGATTTTCGTTGGCGGCCGCGGCATTTATTTGACGTAATGCGTAAACATTGCGGTCGGGGCGCCGGTTTTGCTGGTACAGACCGGTTTTGAGGCTCGCTGAACCATCGCGATGCAAACGATCTCATGGCCACCTCGGTTGAACCTGAGGAAAAACAGATCGGCGCCAGACGACAACCAGATCTGTCAATTGCACGATGACTGCGGCGGGTGGAAATGCGCCGGCGATCCTCGCCTGTGCGTGCCGGAAGCGAAATGTTATCCAGATGTTTCCTTGAAACATAAAGGAAACATCACGGTGGTCAACGGAGAGGTTGTTTTCGGATGGAATTCAAGGTCCTGGGGAGCCTGGAGATCGGCATCGGCGGCAACGTCGTCAGACCCAGCGCGCCGAAGCAGCGGACCGTGCTGGCGCTGCTGCTGGCATCGGCCAACGAGGTCGTCTCGACCGGCGCGCTGATCGACGAGTTATGGTCGGACCGGCCGCCGCTGAGCGCGCAGACGACCCTGCAGACGTACATCTATCACCTGCGCAAGACGCTCGGCTGCGGCGACGGAGGATGGGCCGCCGAGCACGTGCTGCTGACCCGGCACGGCGGCTACCGACTGGTCGCACCGGCCGAGGACGTCGACGTCGCCCGGTTCGAGAAACTGGCCGCGCAGGGACGGTCGGCGCTGGACCGCGGCGAGCTGCAGAACGCGTCGGACACGCTGCGCGCCGCGTTGGCGCTGTGGCGGGGGCCGGCCCTCGCGGACGTGGCGACCGGTCCGCGGCTGGAGACCCACCGCGTACGGCTGGAGGAGGCCCGGATGCACGTCACCGAGCTGCGGATCGAGAGCGAGCTGCGGATGGGCCGGCACCGCGAGCTGATCGGCGACCTCAAGCAGCTGGCCGCGACACACCGCCTCAACGAGTGGTTCCACCTGAAGCTGATGACCGCGCTGTCCCGTGCCGGCCGGCGGCAGGAGGCGCTGGAGGTCTACCAGAAGCTGCGCCGGACGCTGATCGACGAGCTCGGCGTGGAACCCGACCACAGCATGCGCCAACTGCAGCACCGGATGCTGACCTCAGAAGCGGTCTGACCGTCCCTGCGGCCGAGTCGAATGTGCAAGATAGGACCACTTTCGGCGCCGGAAGTGGTCCTATTTTGCACATTCGATTCTCGGTGAGCCGGTCTTTTCAGCTGCCGGCCTCCCAGCGATAGAACTCGTGTGCCATCGCGTCGGCCGGCGACCGCCAGGTCCGCGGGTCGTACGCGCTGATGTGCGCGGACAGCTCGCGGCTCAGCTTCAGATAACCGGGATGTTCGCGGATCTCCGCGATCGTCGCCGAGCGCGAGTCGGCCACCTCGGTCAGGTGGAAGTACAGGTCGTGGAAGCGCAGCAGCGTACGGCTGATGGTGCCGGCGACCCGGGGAAGATCCGTGGCGTCGGACTCGCCGAACAGCCGCGCCACCTCTGCGGCCGACTCCGGCCGCATCCGCGCGACGATCAGTGCACGTTCCATCTCTCACTCCTGTGGTCGGCCGGTTTTCCGTGTCCGGCAAAGCATGCCGGCGTCCGCTCGTGGCCGGGTCGGGAATAAATCGCACGAATCTGCTCGAGATCTCCTCGACACACCGTCGAGCCGGCGGTGCCAGTGTCGTCGCATGACGACCGCGAAGCCCGTGATGCGATTTCCCTTTCCGGCGACCAACAAGTTCGACCCGCCGGCCGAGCACGCGGCGCTGCGTGCCGCCGAGCCGGTCGGCCGGGTCGCGCTGCCGACCGGCCACACCGCCTGGGTGGTCAGCCGGTACGCGCAGGTGAAGCAGGTCTGCACGGACCCGCGGTTCAGCAAGGAGGCGATCACCCGGCCGGACGCGCCGCGGCTGATGCCGATCCAGCGCGGCTCGAAGTCGCTGGTGATCACCGACCCGCCGGAGCACACCCGGCTGCGCAAGATCGTCTCGCGCGCGTTCACCTCCCGCCGGATCGCCGGCATGCGGCCGCACATCGCCGAGCTGACGACCGCGCTGGTCGACCGGATGGTCGGCGCTGGGCCACCGGCCGATCTGGTGTCCTCACTCGCGTTGCCGCTGCCGGTGACGGTGATCTGCGAGATGCTCGGCGTGCCGGCCGGCGACCAGGAGCGCTTCCGTGGCTGGACCGACGCGATGCTGACCATCGCCGGTGGCCCGACCGAGGAGCTGAAGGCAGCGGTCGGTAGCCTCCGCGCGTATCTTGCCGGCCTGATCGCGGAGAAACTGCGCGGCTCCAGCGACGACCTGCTCAGTGTGCTCGGCCGCGCACACGCCGAGGACGACCGGCTCGATCGCGAGGAGTTGTTGGCTTTCTGCATGACATTGCTGGCGGCCGGCTATCACACGACGACGGCCGCGATCACGCATTTCGCCTACCACCTGCTGCACCAACCCGAGCTCTATCGCCGGCTGGTCGCCGATCCGGCGCTGATCCCGTCGGCGGTCGAGGAGCTGCTGCGTTTCAGCCAGATCGGCGGTGGTGCCGGCACCATGCGGATCGCCACCGAGGACGTGGAGCTGGACGGCGTGACGATCCGCGCCGGCGAGGCGGTCATCCCGTTGTTCAACTCGGCCAACCGCGACGAGGACGTGTTCGCCGATCCGCAGCGGATCGACCTGGCGCGTACGGACAACCCACAGATCGCCTTCGGACACGGCATCCACTACTGCCTCGGTGCACAGCTCGGACGGCTGGAGCTGCAGGTGGTGCTGGCCGAGCTGACCACGCGGCTGCCGGGCCTGCGACTCGCCGCGCCGACGGCGGAGATCTCCTGGCAGGCCGGCCTCGCGTTTCCCCGGCCGGTGGCATTGCCGCTCGCTTGGTAGGTTTGCGGTGGCGTGCGATTTTAGGTGAGGTTTGGGCGATCTGCGCATCGCCGCGACTGGAAATCCAGCGATATCCAAGAAAACGGTTGCCTAATGTGACTCATGATGATTGTCATAGTCACCAGTGGAAGCCGCGGCGACACCGAGCCGTACGTGGCGCTGGGCCGGGAACTGGTCGCGCGCGGACACCGCGTGCGGCTGGTCGCCAGCAAGAGCTATCGGGGCCTGGTGGAGCAAGCGGGTGTCGAGTGTTTTCCGCTCGACATCGACATGTCCGCGCATCTGGGCAGCGCGGAGGCGAAGCGGTGGACGGGCCGTGGACACAGTTCGCTGGCCGCGATCCGCGGTTTTCGCCAGGTGGTGGTGCCGATGGTCGAGCCGTTCCAGGCGGCCGCGGCGCAGGCCTGCCGGGACGCCGACGTGGTGCTGTTCTCGCACACCGGGGTGGCCGGCTATCACATCGCCGAGGCAAACGGTGTTCCGTGCGCGATGGTGGAATACCTGCCGCGGCAACCCAGCGGCGGCCATCCGAGCTGGCTGGTCCCCGGCCGCAGATCGCTGGGATGGTGGGGAAACCGGGCCAGCCACCTGGTCGCGCGGCAGTTGACCTGGCGGATCCGCCGGCCCGGCACCAACCGGTGGCGCACCGACGTGCTCGGCCTGGCCCCGCTGCCGTGGTGGGGTGGCCCGGAGCGCGCGATCGCGGCCGACCGGGTGCCGCGGCTGTGCGGCTACAGCGCCGCCGTCGCGCCGCGGCCACGTGACTGGCCGGAGCGCGTACGCATCACCGGATACTGGTTTTTGGAGGATGACAACGAAGACTGGCAGCCGCCGGCCGACCTTGCCGGTTTTCTGGCCGCCGGTCCGGCGCCGGTCTACGTCGGTTTCGGCAGCATGGTGCCGGCGGATCCGGTCGAGCTGGATCGCACCGTACGCGCCGCGCTGGGCCGCGCCGGCGCACGTGGCGTGCTGCTCGGCAACCCGTCCGGGCTGCCGGCGACCGACCAGTTCTTTCCGGTCGAGGACGTGCCGCACGCGTGGCTCTTTCCGCGAATGGCCGGGATCGTGCACCACGCCGGCGCCGGCACCACGGCGGCCGCGTTGCGCGCCGGCGTACCGAACATCGTCTGTCCGTTTTTCGTCGACGCCTTGTTCTGGGCCGAAAGGGCGCATCGGCTCGGTGCCGCGCCGGCGCCGATCCCGATCGGCGGCGTGGCCGAGGAGTCGCTCGCCGCGGCCGTGACGGAAGCGTTGTCGACCGACTCGATCAAACGCGCCGCGGCCGACCTCGGCCGGCGGATCCGGAGTGAGAACGGCGTACGCGTCGCGTGCAACCTGTTGGAGGAGTGGCTCGCCACCAACCCACCACCGGCCGGCTGGTCGCGCCGCCGCTGGCACGCCGGTGTCCCGCGCAGGACTCGTACGCCGATGCGACCAAGCCAGCCGCTCGCCTGAGCCGCCGGCCGACTTTTGGTCGCCTGAGGATCCGCGGCAGTCGCTGAAACTGTCGGTGGCGCGTGGCAGTGTCGATTTCGGGGGGGACCATTTTCCGGCCGATTTTCGGCCCCCCGAATATCAGCCTGCCAGCGCGGGCCGACAGTTTCTGGCCGGTCGGCTAGGTCGGCGGGTTGGTCGGGTCGCCGGCCGGCCGGGCGGCTAGCTCGGGGTCGGGGTCGGCGTCGGCTCGGTGGAGCCGGCGGTCGGTGCCTGCCCGGCGGGGTGGCTGTCGGTCGGCGATGGCGATGGCACCTCCGGCCAACGAAACCCGGGGGCGGTGGTGGCCGCGGCGGCGACGCGACGGAGTGCCGGCAGACCGCCGTACGACGACAGGTACGCCGGGTCGCTCGCCTCGGCGAAGATGCCGCTGCCATCGGTGAACGTGACCGACGTGGCCGTCTCGACGGCCGGTCGGCCGCCGACCGTCGAGCTGCCTGCGCCGCGTTGCCCCGGACTGGTCAACCCGGCCGCGATCCAACCGCCCTCATCGTCGATGCCGTAGAGCACCTCGACATAGCGGTGTGGCCGCACCTTCGGACCGATCGTGCTGCGATAGCCGACGATCCGATAGCCATCGCCGATGGTGCTCGGTGGTACGACGACCGGCGCCGTCACCGGGTCGTGGGCGCCGGTGGTGACGCTCAGCGCCACCTTGTACGCGCGGTCGCGGCTCGCGCCGCGGCCGGTCACCGTCACGAAGCCCCAGGCGTCCGGCGCGTACTGCCAGGCCAGCTCGACCGGGTTGGCGCCGTCCGCGGTGATCCAGTACGCCGGCCGGCCGTCGACCGGGTCGGTGGGGCTGCCGGTGGGGGAGGCGACCGCGCCGCGCGCATACATCGTGACCGCGGCGGTGATCCCGCTGAGGCCGCTGCCGTCCGCCGGCCCCAATTCGACGCGCTGCCGGAAGCGGCCCGTCTGGTATGTCAGCGGCGTGAGACCGCCGGCCGAGCCGATCCGGAAGGCCTGCTCGGCGACCGGAAACGCGCCACGGCCTGCGACCGGTTGCTGCGCGCCGCGGGTCTGCTGGACGACGAGCGCGAGCGTCGCCACCAGCAGGATGACGGCGAGTCCGCCGGCGGCCGGCAGCACCGAGTGGCGCATCCGCACCTGCCGGCGGCCGGAGCGTACGGCGCGCGACACGTCCACCGAGGTGTGATCGTCGGGCTCCACGCCGCGCAGCGAGGCGAGCAGCCGCTTTCCGTCGACCTCGTCGTGTCCCAGCTCCGGCATGGCTACCTCCCTCCGAGCGCGGAGACCGCGGTGTCGCCGAGCAGCTTGCGCAGCCGCTTGAGGCCCTGCGCGGTCTGGCTGGTCACGTTGCCCTCCGAACAGCCGAGGACCCTGGCCACCTCGGCGACCGGCAGGTCGTACAGGAACCGCAGCACCAGCACCGCTCGCTGCTTCGGCGCGACCCGCGACAGTGCGGTGTGTACGACCGTACGGGTTTCCACGTCCGGCGGCTGCGCGGCCGGCAGGTTGGGGGTCTCGACCGGCGCGCCGACCAGCCGCACGCGGGCCCAGGTCATCCGCTGCTCGTTCAGGAAGGACCGCACCAACGTCGTACGCGCATAGCCGTCGAGGTTGCCGGCCGCCTTCGCCCGATGCCAGTGCACATAGAGCCGCGTGATCGCGGTCTGTACGACGTCTTCGGCGCGGTGCGGATCGCGGCAGAGCAGCAGCGCGAGCCGGCGCAGCGCAGGCAAAGCGGAGGTCACGTAGTCGACGTAGGCCTGCTCGTCGTCGGCTCGCACCCCGCTCCTTCCGCTCGCCGGCCGGTCCCATCCTCGCCGATCGGCCGGCTCCGCCGATATCCCCGCGAACACCGGACCAGAGAACACGCCGTCCGCGCTGGTCATCGGACCCGCGCCGGCCAGACCCGGACGCCACCGGCCTGGCGCCCGGGACCGAGCAGGTCGTCCAGCGTCCGGCGCAGCGGCTCCTCCCGCGGTCCAGGCGGCAGCACCACGATGTCGGCCTGCCAGTACGCGAAGTCCGTACGCGCCGCGTCCCGCTCGTCGGCACCGATCGCCTGCGGCTGACCGGTGTCCCTGACCCTGCGCAGCAGGTCGGCGGTGGCGCGCGGCTCCGCGCCGTACGCACCTTGCCGCCGCGGTCCCCACGGTCCGACGAAATAGCCGTCCGGCAGCGCGAACCCCATGCCGGCCTCGACCTGCCAGTGCAGGGCGGTCGCGTCGGCCGGCTCGGGCACCGGGACCGGCACGATGACCGGCAGCCGACTCCGCGCCGGCACGTAGTCGCGCCAGATCCCCTGGCTGAAGAACGCGGGCGTCGGTGGCCGGTCGGCGGCGGCGAGCGGCGTCGGGAAGATCGGCAGCAGGGCCGCCGCGAGTCCGGCGCTCCACGCGAGCCGTATGTGCCGCCGCCGCTCGGTGCGCAGCCGGCTGATCGCCAGCGCGAGCAGGATGCCGATCGCTGGTACGCAGATCATCGTGAGCCGTGACTCCAGCACCGACTCGTAGAGCGGCAGATGCGAGAACAGCAGCCACGGCCCGGGTATCCGCGTCGTGTGGCCGGCGGCCACCAGCCACGACCCGAGCGACAGCACGGTCGCCGCGAGGATCGTGATCGCCAGCGCTCGCGCCGCCACCATCCGCCAGGTGGCGACCGCGGCCACCACCAGCAGGATCGCCAGCGGCCAGCCGAAGAACGAGTTCTGTTCGGTGGGGCCGAAGGACAGTTGCAATGCCGTCGGGTCGCCGGCCAGCGACCGCGCCGGAAACGCGAGCAGCGCGGCCAGGTCGTTGCCGGCGTTTCCGTGCAGCAGCGAGCGATAGCTCTGCGGCCCGAAGAACTGCCAGCCGAGCGGCAGCGCCACCAGCGGTACGAAGACCGCGACGGCGACGCCGATCCCGGAGAGCACCGGCCGAGCGGCCGCCAGCGCCTCGCGTGGCCGCATCACGGCGTACGCCACGGTGAACAGGCCCAGGCCGGTGGCGCACAGCAGCAGTGCCTCCTCACCGAGGAAGAC
This sequence comes from Fodinicola acaciae, assembly GCF_010993745.1. NCBI lineage: Bacteria > Bacillati > Actinomycetota > Actinomycetes > Mycobacteriales > Fodinicola > Fodinicola acaciae. The sequence continues at coordinate 2,427,146 of NZ_WOTN01000001.1, read as the reverse complement.
CTGGTATGCGGCCAGCAGGCCGAGCGTGACGCCGGTCCGTACGACCGGTCGCTCGCGGAGCCGGAGGAAACGACCGACGATCAGCGGCAGGACGAACAGCACCGCGAGGTTGGGATGAGCGTTCGCGTGCGACACGATCGGCGGCGCGAAGCCGGCGAACGCCGCTCCGATCGCGGCGGCCCCGCGCGGGATGCGCAGCTGGCCCGCCATCAGCGCGTACCAGCAGGCGGCCGTCGCGGCGACGCCGCCGACCAACACCACGGTCCAGGTGACGGCGGGCCCGAACGCGAGCGTGACCGGCGTGAGCGGCACCGACAGGCCCAACATGGCCGTGTTGGCCATCATGTTCACGCCGAGTGGATGGTTCTGCAGCGCGCTGATCAGCGGGTTCTCGCCATGTGCGAGCGCGTACGCGGTCGCCGAGAAGAACCATTCCCACTGGGTCTGGTCCTGGTTGCTGTCGACCAGATAGCGCGGACCGACACCGGCGAGTAGCCCGGCGTAGAGATAGCAGGACAGCAGCACATACGCGCCCACCACCGCCACGTCGACCGGCCATCTGGGAGTGCGCGGGATCGCCGTCGGCTGCGGCGGCTCGGTCACGCGGTCCGCGGCGATCGTCACGGCAGCCTCCTCGTGCCGTGGATCAGCCGCACGCGTACGACGTCCGCGAGCACTCGCGGATAGTCCAGCGGCCGCACCTTGGACCCCGGTTGGTGAGACCAGCGCACCGGCACCTCGGCGACCGGCCAGCCGGACCGCCGGAACAGGTGCAGGATCTCGACGTCGAAACCCCAGCCGTCGATCCGCGCGAGTGCGAACGCGCGTCGCGCCTTGTCGCCGTCGAACATCTTGAAGCCGCACTGCGTGTCGGCTATCTCCGGCACGGCGAGCAGGCGGATCAGCCGGTTGCCCGCCCGGCCGAGCGCGACCCGCACCGGATGCTGGCTCACTTCGACGCGGTTGTCGCGACCGGAGCGCGAGCCGATCGCCGCCGCGAACCCGCGGTCGAGCCGGTCACGCAGCCGCGCCAGCTCGCCGATCGGCGTGGCCAGGTCGGCGTCGCAGTACGCGACCCGCCGGCCGTGCGAGGCCGCGACGCCACGTCTCACGGCGTGGCCTTTGCCGCGGTTGACGATGCTCCGCAGCAGCCGTACGCGCGGATCGGCCGCGGCCACCGGACGCACCAAAGCGGCCGTCTCGTCGGTCGATCCGTCGTCGCAGACCAGCAGCTCCCAGCTCTCGCCGGACGCGTCGAGATGCTGTCGTACGGCGGCCAGCGTCGCGCCGAGCCGCTCGTGCTCGTTGTAGACCGGGATGACCACGGTCAGGTCGACGACCCGTGGTTCGCGCGCGCGGCGGCCGGGCCAGACCCGCGGCTCGACGGGGGACAGCAGCGCCGGTCGCGCACTGGTCGCTCTCATGCCCCATGGACACGACCGACCACCGGCGGCACTGTATGAGCTAGGTCACTCCGCGATCGCGTGGCCGAGATACGTGACGTGTACGCGATCGCCTGACGCGAGCTCGAGGTTGACGATCGACGGGATCTCCGCGTCGCCGACCTCGCCGCGCCGACGCGCCAGCACGGCGGTCAGCAGCCGCCGCGGATCCTTCGGCCGAAACTCCCGGATGCCGGCGTTGCGTAGTCCGTGGCGAGCGAGTGCCGCGGTCATCTCCGCCGGCGTACGCAGCCGCGCCGCGGCGTAGCGGCCAGGTGGCACGATCCGGGTCATCGGGATGGCCTGGAAGGCGCCGAGATAGACCAGTCTCGACAGGAGACTCCGCGTGACCGTGTCGTAGACGAGCACACCGCCAGGCCGGATCGCGCGCGCCGCCTCCGCGAGCACGCGGTCCAGTTGCGAGGTGACCTCGAAGGTGTCCTCGTAGTAGGCGAGGTCGAAGCGCGCGTCCGCGAGGCCGAGATCTTCCGCCGGAGCCGTCCGGAAGTCGATGCCGGTGCGTCCGTACGCCTGCCGCGCCAGCGCGGTCGCCGCTTCCGACGGATCGATCGCCACGACGTCGAAGCCAAGCTCACGTAGGCCGGCGGCGACCAGGCCGCGGCCGCTGCCGACGACCAGCGCGCGGCTGCCGGCCGCCGGCAACCCGGTCGCCGTGAGCGTGTCGGACACGTACGCCATCCGGACGGCCTGGAAGGTGACCGCGCGGACGTGCCGTCCGTCGATCGCTTCCGCGGCCGCCGAGTCCAGCTGGATCAGTGGTGCCATCGCGCGCGCCTCCTCGATGAGTTCCCTGAGGGAACTTATCAAGCCGAGTTCCCTGAGGGAACTCGACTAGTGTGGTGGTGTGACGAGGATCCCGCTGGCCGGCGTGGCCTGTTCGATCGCGCGCGCGACCGACCTGTTCGGCGACGCCTGGACAGCGTTGATCATGCGTGACGTGCTGGCCGGCCTGACGCGCTTCGACGACATCGCCTACGACCTGGCGATCTCTCGCAAGGTGCTGGCGGCGCGGCTGTCCCGGCTGGTCGAGGAGCAGGTGCTGGTCCGCGAGCGCTACCAGGAGCATCCGCCGCGCGAGCACTATGTGCCGACCCAGAAGGGCAAGGAGCTCTATCCGGTGCTGCTCGCGCTGATGGACTGGGGCGACCGCTGGTACGGCAAGGATGGTCCGCCGGCGATCCTCCACCACATCGACTGCGACCACGACACAACGCCGGTGACATGCTGCGCGCATTGTGGGGAGCGGCTCACGGTCGACAACACCTTCCCCTCGCCGGGCCCCGGCGGCCGCGTCGGACCCGGCACGTACATGTTCGCCCGGCTCTTCACGGTGATCCGGGACGCGCCGCAGTGAGCAGCTGGTCGGCCAGCACGGTCCGCGCGTAGAGCACGCGATGGCCGCGCCGGTGGCTGGCGACCAGGCCGGCGCCGCGCAGCGCGGTCAGATGTGTGGAGACATTGCCGGCGGCCAGTCGCAGAAACTCCGCCAGCTGCGTCGTCGTGAGCGGACTGTCGAGTTGCACCAGGATGCGCGTACGCGACAGGCCGAGCGTGCGTACCAGACCCGCCGGCGGCTCGGTGTCGTGCCGCGGGCCTGCGCTGGCCGCCAGTGACCACAGCTCCGCCGTGCCTCGCGCGCGGTAGGTCAGCGTCGCCTGGAGCTCCGGATCGGCCGCGCCACCGATCAGGTCGGCCGCGAAGACCGACGGCAGCAACACCATGCCGCGGTCGTCGACGCGTACGTGCAGCGACGCCGGCCGGTCGGTGATCAGCGTGCCGGCCTGCCACCGTACGCCGGGATGCAGTGCGTCGAAGGCTGCCGCCGGTCCATACTGTGCCAGCTGCGCCGACCGTACGGCGATGTCCCGGTCGAGCACGGCCTGGATCCCCGGCCAGATCGGTTGCAGCGCCACCTGCCAGAAGGATTCCAGTGCCACCACCGCGCGGTCGCGAGCCTCTTCGGGATTTTCGGCGAGACCGCGGAGACGGTCGGCGCGACGTTTGCCGGTGCCGTGCGGCATCACGCGGATCGCCTCGTGGATATGCCGCACGACGGTCGCCGCGTCGGTCGCGCAGACCCGGCTGAGCTCGGCGGACAGCTCCGGCGGCGTGCCAGGCGGCGGAGCCGGCGCGAGGAACCCCGGCACATAGCCGGACGGCGCGACGAAGGTGTGCAGCAACGCCAGGTCGACCGTCGAGTCGGCGAGCGCGGCGAGCGTACGCGGCCGCCAGCCGGCATAGACCGGATGGTCGCTGCGCCGCAGTGGATGCAGCACACGCAGAGCGTTGCGCACCTCCAGCAACGGCGACCAGCCGAACCGCGTGGCGGCCAGCGCGGCGACGGTGAACTCGTATCGGATCACCTCAACATTCTGGCTGAGCGAAATCTTTGGCGCCGGCTGGACTGGCTCGACAGGATCGGCGAGGTGAACGATCGAGTGATGCCGGACGGCCTGGCACGGCAGGCCGTCGAGCGGGCCTGTCCCGGCATTGAGGTGCGGTGCGTACGACCGGTGGCCGCCGGTCACTCCGGTGACCACTGGCTGGTCGACACCGACGACGGCCGGCTGCTGCTGAAGGTGCCGCGGCGGATCACCGATCCCGGCCACTTCCGCCATCTCGTCGCGGCCGCCAACCGCGCGGTCGAGGCCGGCCTGCCGGTGCCGCGGTTTCGCTCGTTCGTACCGTTCGACGAGATCGTCGGTGGTCCGGTGCTCGTGCAGGAGTACGTGCCAGGACGGATGGCGACCGAGGCGTGGCCGCATCTGACGCCGGCCGAGCGTCACCGAGTCTCCGCGCAGATCGGCGAGCTGGTCGCGCGGTTGCACCAGACGAAAGGTGACGCGCTCACCGACGTACTCGGCGACCGGCCGTATCCGAGCATTGCCGACTATGCCGAGAAAATTCTGCGTCAGGCGCTGGCGGAAACCACGGACGTGTCGCTGGATGTGGTCGGCGGCTGGAAAAGTGTGGAGACCGTGGTGCGCTCGGCCGTCGAGCGGATCGGTGTCGTCGAACCGACGCTGGTGCACCTGGATCTCTACCTCGACAACATCCTGCTCGCCGAGGACGGCGCGGAGGTGGCCGCGATCATCGACTTCGAGCACGCGCGGTTTTCCGACCAGTACGAGGAGTTCGGCAAGATCACCGACCTGCTGTTCGACTGGCATCCGCAGACACGCGAGCCGTTCCTGCGCGCTTACGCGGACGTACATCCGCTGGATGACCAGGCGTGGCAACGAATCGACGCGCACGTCGGCCTCTACAACGTCCGGATGTGCGGATATTTCCGTCGCTGGCAACCGAACCTGGTCGCCGACTACCAGAAGCGGATCGCGGAATGGATGGCGGACAGATGAGCGACCGGCGTGGCCAGTTGCGTTGGCTCTCCGCGACGATCACCATCGACATGGTCGGCACCGGCACGTTTTTGCCGGTATCTCTGCTGTTCTTCACCAAGGTCAGCGGCATCGACCTGGCGACGGTGGGATGGTGTCTCGGTGCCGCCAGCCTCGTCGCGCTGCCACTTCCGTTCGTCATCGGGCAGGTCGCCGACCGATACGGCTCACGTCAGCCGGTGCTGGTCGGGCTTGTCCTGCAGGGCCTTGGATTTCTCGGCTATCTGATGGTGACCAACGCCGCCGGCCTGTTCGTCGCGGCGCTCACAGTGGCCGTAGGCCTGCGGATCTACTGGTCGTCGGCGTTCACCTTGGTCGCGGACCTCACCGAGCCGCACGAGCGCGACCGCTGGTTTGGCATCGCCGCGGCCACGAGAAACATCGGCGTGGCCTGCGGTGCTCTGCTGGCCGCGGCATTGCTGGCATTGGACACTGACGGCGCTCAGCGGCTCATCGTCGTCCTCAACGGCCTCACGTTCCTGTTGTCGGCCGCTTTGCTTGCCTGGCGCGTACGCAATCCGCGCCGCTCCGCAGAGCCGGCGGAGGAGGAGGCTGGTACGCCGTACCGCGACCGGCCTTTCCTCGCGTTGACAGCGATCCAGACCGTCTACGCGACCTGCGTGGCGCTGCTGTCGGTCGGCATTCCATTGTTTGTCAACGACAGCTTGCACGCGCCAGCGTGGATCGCCGGTGCGGTGTTCACCGTCAACACCGTGCTGCTGGCGACCTGTCAGACGATCGCCGTACGTCTCATCCGCGGTTTCCGTCGTACGAGGGTGATGGCGGTGTGCGGACTTCTCTGGGCTTTCTGGGGCCTCGGCACGGCCGGCGCGCTCTATGTGCCCGCGGTCGTCGTGGCGCCGGTCCTCATCATCGCCACCCTCGGTTACACGTCCGCCGAGCTTTTGTCGGCATCGACCGGAAACGCGATCGCGACGGCCACCGCGCCGGTGCGGTCGCGCGGGCAGTATCTGTCGGCCTTCCAGCTCGGTTTCGCGGTGGCCAACACGGTCGCGCCGGTCCTCTACACCCAGCTCGTCACGCTCGGCGCCGCCGTACCATGGCTCGCCGTGGCGATTGTCGCGATCGTCGCAAGCGTCGCGATGTCGATGCTGCAACGCTCGTTGCCGATAGCCGCGACGCGAGCCCCAGCCACAGATCCGGTGCCAAGCTAGCGTTTTCGCTCAGTAGTAGTGCGGTTCACCCGAAGCAACCAACGAAGGCGCTTGACTCATTGGCCTCGCCCAGCCGCCAGCCCAGTCGCATGGCCACCATGCTTGCGTTGGACTTGAGTTTCAACCTGTTTGGCTCTGGCGGTCTTGGGGCTGTGTCTGTTTTGCGGTCGGTGCCGGCGTGCCGCAGCCGCATGGCAGGTTCTGGGTTGTGCTCGTGTGAGCTGTCGCGGCGGACCAGTATGGGACGCAACGACGCGCCGCGCCGCCGCGATCCAGGCGCACGTAAGGGGCTCTTTGTGAACGTCCAGCGGCGGCTAGGGCGGTGCTGGTGTGACTGCTGTGGCCAACCATGCGGGTGAGACGGCCTGACCCGGCAATACTTGTTTAAGAAGACATCAAACCGGGCGATTGGCGCCCTCTGGACATTGAGCTCGGCCCGGCGAGCGGTCACTACGGCATTACTGGCCTCGGCAGTCACACCCACCACAGGGGCTGGCGGTCACGCAGGCGTGAAAGCCATGTTTCGTGCGTCTAGCGCCAGTAACTCGACATTGATCTCACCGGTAAGCCTCACAAGACAGACATTTAGCGTTACATGGACCGGTGGATCCCATTGAGTGGACCCCTTTCGCCACTTAGCGGGACGCCATGACACCTTCCGCGCCGGTCCGCGCAGCCGATGACTGGAAGGACATCACCCGGTCGCTGCGCCACCGGCCGATGACCCGGATGAGCAGCTCTGGGAGCAGGGGGTGGGTCAGCCGGGACCTCACGTTGCCAGCTGTCGGGCGTCCAGTGGCGCGGAACCACTCACCAACCCAAAGGTCAAAACTCAAGTTGGATGCACGCATGGTGGCCATGCGGGCGTTTCCATGGCAGCCGTCACGCTACAAGCCAGCGGCCTGGTCCAACCAGTGACCGGCGGCCATGACGACTTTCTCGCGCATCTCACCGCGGTCCCGCCAGGCCTGGACGCGTTTCGGAGTCAGGAAAAGATAGACACAACCAGGCACCCGCGACGGATGCAGCGGCAGCTCGGCGGCCACCGCTGGTACGTCGGCGTCGGGCGCCGAGATCGTGACGTCACCGTCGACCAACACGACATCCGTCGGCGAGCCGACCGCCAGCCGGCCGCGGCCATTTGCGCGCAGATTCCGCGCAGTGCGCGAGTCCTCGCGCGTCGACATCACGATTTTCTCGCCATCCCACACGAAAGCCAGCGGAACGAGATGCGGAACACCGTCCGCGGAGGCGGTGGACAGCCAGCCATTGCGATCGTTGGCCAGGGCCGCCAGGACGTCACGGCGGCGTTGGTCGAGCGGTCGCGGCGGTGCGCCGGTCAGGCCACGGGTCATGTTTTCTCCTCCGTCAGTGGAAAGTCAGCGCGACCGCGGTGGCGGCGAAAGCGACCAGCGCGAAGGACGTACGAGCCAGGTTCCACCGGCCCCAGGACCGGCGCGGATCGTCCCAGCCGGTCGGTACGGCACCGGCCGGCAGCGCCTTCACGCGCTTGTTGATCGGCACGTTACGAAACTGCGAGACAACCGACACGCCGACCAGAAACACCGCCGCCACAACGAAAAGCGCTCGTGCGGCCGGCCGGTCGTCGATGATCGCCAGCGCGATGTCGAGCAGCGTCGAACTGATCACCATGATCGGCATCATCGGGTCGTACGCTCGGCCGATCAGCTTGTGCGCCGCGACGTACTGCTCCGGTGACATCGCCCGCAGCGCCGGCCACACGCCGACGGCGTGGGTGAACAGGACACCGGCCGCCACGCCGCTCGTGAGCAGCACCAGCGCGCCGAGGATCGGTGCGAGCATGCGGATTTCTCCCTTCGTCCGGGTCCGCATCGTGCCAACACGTCCTCGACCGCGCCTTGAGCGCCGACTTTCAAGCCCCTTCCGAGCGGGTTTCTAGCCCCTGCGGGGAGTGTGCCTACGACGGAGCCGCACCGAGAGGAGTGTCTGGTGGACGCCACCCGACCCACTGATCTTCCTGGCAAGATCGCCTGTGCCGACATCGCGCCCAACCGGCGCCGCGGCGGCGACATCCGCGTGCTGCTCAGCCCGAAGACGGTGGGATCCACGTCCGGGTTCATGGGTTTCCTGCGGCTGGCGCCGGAGGAGTTCGTCGCCGAGCACTATCACCCCTATTCCGAGGAGTTCCTTTACGTCGTACGCGGCGAGGTCACCGTCCGTCTCGATGGCGCGCCGGTCGTCGTCGGACCCGGCGAGGCCGTGATGGTGCCGGTCAAGGTCCGCCACCGGGTGGAAAATCACGGCACGCAGACCGCCGAGGCGGTCATCCACCTCGGCCCGCTGGCGCCGCGGCCGGAGCTGGGTCACGTCGACACCGAGCCGCTGCCGCACGCCGACCAGCCGGTCCAGGCCGTCGGAGACGCCAAATGACCGGTCGGCGCGTCGCGGTCACCGGCATTGGTGTGGTGGCTCCCGGCGGCACCGGCCGCAAGGCTTTTTGGAGCCTGCTCACCGAAGGCCGTACGGCCACTCGCGCCATCTCGTTGTTCGACGCCACCGGGTTCCGGTCGCGGATCGCCGCCGAGTGCGACTTCGACGCGGCCACGGAAGGCCTGACCCGACAGGAAATCCGCCGGATGGACCGGGCCGCACAGCTGGCCGTCGTCAGCGCGCGCGAGTCCATTGTGGACAGTGGGTTGGAGCTGGCCGAGCTGGATCCGTCGCGTACGGCCGTGACGCTCGGCAGCGCGGTCGGTTGCACGATGGGGCTGGAGGAGGAGTACGTCGTCGTCAGCGACACCGGCCGCAACTGGCTGGTCGACCACAGCTACGGCGCGCCGCAGCTTTATCGCTATCTGGTGCCGAGCTCGTTGGCCGCGGAGGTGGCCTGGACGGCCGGCGCGGAAGGCCCGGTTTCGTTGATCTCCACCGGATGTACGTCCGGCCTGGATGCCGTCGGCTATGGCGCGCGGCTGATCGCCGAAGGGTCGGCCGATGTCGCGATCGCGGGCGCGACGGACGCGCCGATCTCGCCGATCACCGTCGCCTGTTTCGACGCGATCAAAGCGACATCGGCCAACAACGACGATCCGGCGCACGCGTCCCGGCCGTTCGACGGCGAGCGCGACGGGTTCGTACTCGGCGAAGGCGCCGCCGTGCTTCTGTTGGAGGAGCTGGAAAGTGCGCGCCGGCGAGGCGCGCACATCTATTGTGAGATCGCCGGCTACGCGACCCGCAGCAACGCGTATCACATGACCGGCCTCAAACCGGACGGCCGCGAGATGGCCGAGGCGATCCGGATCGCTTTGGACGCCGCGAAACTCGACCCGGCGGCAGTCTCGTACGTGAACGCGCACGGCTCGGGCACCAAGCAGAACGACCGGCACGAGACGGCGGCTTTCAAGCGGAGCCTCGGAAACCACGCGTATGAGGTGCCGGTCAGCTCGATCAAGTCGATGGTCGGCCACTCGCTCGGCGCGATCGGCTCCATCGAGGTCGCCGCCTCGGCGCTGGCTATCGAGCACGGGGTCGTGCCACCGACCGCCAACCTGCACACCGCCGACCCGGAGTGCGACCTCGATTATGTGCCTTTGGTCGCCAGAGAACAGAAAACCGACGTCGTGTTGAGCGTCGGCAGCGGTTTCGGCGGCTTTCAGACGGCGATGGTGCTCACCGCACCGGAACGGAGTGCCGCGTGACCGCGGTCATCACGGGCATCGGCGTCCTCGCGCCGACCGGCATCGGCCTCGAGGAACACTGGTCGGCGACGCTGCGCGGCAAAAGCGCGATCGGTCCGCTGCAGCGTTTCGACGCGTCGTCGTATCCGGTCAGCCTCGGCGGCGAGGTGCCGGATTTCGTGACCAAGGAACGTGTTCCTGGCCGGTTGATCCCGCAGACCGACCACTGGACGCATCTCGCGCTGGCCGCCACCGACCTCGCTTTGACCGACGCCGGCATCACGCCGGCGGAGCTGCCGGAGTACGAGATGGCCGTGGTCACGGCGAGCTCGTCCGGCGGCGTGGAGTTTGGCCAGCAGGAGATCCAGCGGCTGTGGGCCAACGGTCCGCGGCACGTCAGTGCTTACCAGTCGATCGCCTGGTTCTACGCCGCGACGACCGGACAAATCTCGATCCGGCACGGCATGCGCGGTCCGTGCGGCGTCGTGGTCGCCGAGCAGGCCGGCGGCCTGGAGGCACTCGCACAGGCACGCCGGGTGCTCGCCGACGGAGCGCGGATCGTGGTCAGCGGCGGCACCGACGCGCCGTTCAGTCCGTACGGCCTGATCTGCCAGCTCAGCAACGGACTGCTGAGTCGTGCCACCGATCCCGACCAGGCCTATCGGCCGTTCGACCGTGCGGCCGCCGGCTATGTGCCTGGCGAAGGCGGCGCGATCGTGATCGTCGAGGACGCGGAGTCCGCGGCGCGAAGAAATCGCCAGCCGTACGGCGAAATCGCCGGCTATGCGGCCAGCTTCGATCCGCCGCCATGGAGCGACCGCCAGCCGGCTCTCGGCTCGGCGATCACCGGCGCTCTGCGCGACGCCGGCATCCAACCGTCCGATGTGGACGCCGTGTTTGCCGACGCCGCCGGCGATCCGTATCTGGACGCCGTCGAAGCTGTCGCGATTTCGGAAGTATTCGGTGACTACGCGGTGCCAGTGACGGCTCCGAAGACGATGACCGGCCGGCTCTACGCCGGCGGGGCGCCGCTCGACCTGGTGGACGCGCTGATGGCGATCCGCGACGGTGTCCTGCCGCCGACCGTCGGCGTACGCGCGTTGTCGGCCGACTGCCAGCTCGACCTGGTGCGCGACCGGCCGCGCAAGCTGCGCGTGCGTACGGCTTTGGTGGTCGCACGCGGCTATGGCGGCTTCAACGCCGCGCTAGTTGTCCGTGAACACAACGAAAGGAGAGTGTGATGGCCGAACGCAGTCTGGACGAGCTCCGCGAGCTGATGATCGCCAGCGCCGGTGTCGACGAGGACCAGCTCAAGCTGGACGGCGACATCCTGGACACGCCGTTTGCCGACCTGGAGCTGGATTCGCTTGCCGTGCTGGAGATCGCGAGCCGGGTCGAGCGCGACTGGGGTGTGCCGGTGTCCGACACCGTCGCCAACGGGCTGAAGACCCCGCGCATGGTGCTGGATTTTGTCAACGACCGGACGGCGGTGCGTTGACATGACGACGAAACCGGGCCACACCGAGGCATCGGTCGTCATCAACGCGCCGATGGATCTGGTCTGGGACATGACGAACGACGTGGCGTCATGGCCCGACCTGTTCACCGAGTACGCGGCCGCCGAGGTGCTGGAGCAGGACGAGAACACCGTTCGCTTCCGGTTGACGATGCATCCGGATCCACAGGGAAACACGTGGAGCTGGGTCTCCGAGCGGGTCGTGGACCGGCAGGCGCGTACGGTTGTCGCGCGGCGGATCGAAAAAGGCTGGTTTGAGGAAATGGACATCCGCTGGACCTACCACGACGTGGACGGCGGCGTACGGATGGACTGGGTCCAGGACTTCCGGATGCGGCCGGACTCGCCGGTCAGCCTGGCACAGATGACCCAGCGGATCAGCACCAACTCGCCGGTGCAGATGGCCGCCATCAAAGAGAAAATCGAGAAGGCCGCGGTGGGATGACGGGGATCGCGCTGCCGGTCGCGCTGCTGGCGATCGGACTGTCGGCCGGCGTACTGGTCGGCACGAGCATCGGCGTCGTGCCGTTCTACAAGACGCTGCCGGCCGACGAGTACGTGCGTGCGCATGCCTTCGCGGCTGGGCGCTATGACCCCTTCCAACCGGCCTGCCTGGTGGTGACGGTGATCGCCGACGTGCTCGTCGCGGTCGCCGCGCCGACCGTCGGCGGTCGGGTGCTGGCCGGAGTTTCGGCTCTGCTGGCCGCATCCGTGGTCACCGTGTCGGTGACGCGCAACGTACCGGTCAACCGGTGGCTGCGCTCGCTCGACCCCGACCGCCTGCCGGCCGACTTCGCCGAGCGCGACCCGCGCCGCTACTGGACGAAATGGAACCAGGTGCGTACGGCGCTGGCGGTGTTGGCATTGCTGGGAAACGTCGTGACCACCGGCGTACTTCTCTGACGAAAGGCGGAGCTGATGGACCTGAGACTGGACGGCAAGAACGCGCTCGTGACCGGCGGTACGCGTGGCATCGGCCGCGCGGTGAGCCTGGAGCTGGCACGCGCCGGCTGCAACGTCGTCGCCTGTTATCGCGGCAACCAGGAGGCGGCGGCGCGGCTGGAAACGGATCTCGCCGAGACGCCCGGAAAACACAGCGTCATCCAGGCCGACGTGGCCGATCCGGCGGCGGTCGAGCGGCTGGTCGACGAGTGCCGCGGCCGGCTCGGCTCGCTGGACGTGCTCGTCCACAACGCCGGCTCCATCAGCCACGTGCCGGTCGGCAAGCTCGGCCTCGACCAGTGGCGCGCGGTCGTCGACAGCAACCTGACCGCCTTTTACCTGCTGGTCAACAAATCTCTCGACCTGTTTGGTGAATGCGCGTCGGTGGTCGGCGTCGGATCGAAGGTGGCGCTGGTCGGCGTGCCGCTGCGTTCGCATTACACCGCCGCGAAAGCCGGCATGATCGGCCTGACCCGGTCGCTGTGCAAGGAGTTGGGGCCCAGAGGCGTACGCGTCAACCTGGTGGCGCCGGGGATCATCGACACCGACCAGGCCGCCGGACTTTCCCCGCAGATGCGGGAGAAATACCGCTCGATGACCGCGGTCGGCCGGCTCGGCGAGGCCGGCGACGTGGCCGGCGCGGTGCTGTTCCTGGCCAGCGACCTGTCCCGGTTCGTGACCGGCGAGACGATCAACGTCGACGGAGGCATGTGATGAGTTTTCGGGTGATGCTGCGGATGCGGATCAAGCCGGGGATGGGGCCCGAATTCGAGAAGACCTGGCATTCGGTCGGTGACACCGTTTCCGGCCATCCGGCCAACCGCGGCCAGTGGCTTTTACGCAGTGGCGACGAGGAAAACCTCTACTACATCATGAGCGACTGGGTGACCGAGGCGGAGTTCCGTACGTTCGAACGCAGTCCGCAGCACCTGGAGCACCGGCAGAAACTGCATCCGTATCGCGAGCAGGGCTCGATGGCCACGATGCACGTCGTCTTCGACATGGCCGCGCGATGATCGGACGCGTACGCGTGATCGTCTACTACACCACCGGCGATCGCGAGATCGTGCTCGACGCGTACGAGCGGGTCAACAAGGAGCTGGCCGGCACCGCCGGGTTGCTCGGTGCGGAGCTGCTGGAGTCCACATTGGACAGTGGCAGCTTCGCGGTGCTGAGCGAGTGGACCGATCTGCCGTCCTTCCAGGCATGGGAGGAGGGGACCCGGCACAAAAACCAGACGTCCCAGCTGCGGCCGTACGAGGATGCCACGCGCGGCCGGCCCTACGGCATCTATCAGGTGGTCGGTGAGCTGTGACCGCCGGCCGGCTGGTGGCGACGGTCGGCCGGTGGGTCTTCCGCGGCCTGCAGGATCTTGGCCGCTGCCACCTGCTGGCCGACTGGACCGTCTTCGTGGAAGAACCGGTGGAGCGAAAGGAGAACGCGGATGTCCGGCATAGCGGGCTGGGTGGATTTCGAGCGTGACCTGGGCCGGGACGCGGCCACCGTACGCGCGATGGCGGCGACGCTGGCCGGCCGCGGGCCGGACGCCGAAGAGCTGTGGGTCAGCGGGCGCGCGGTGCTCGGCCACCGGCGGCTGGCGGTCGTCGACCGCGACGGCGGCCGGCAGCCGATGCTGGTCGAGGAGGACGGCAGGCCGCTCGCCGTCGTCGTCTTCAATGGCGAGATCTTCAATGCCGCCGAGCTGCGTGCGCAACTTTCCGCGCACGGCCACACGTTCCGGACGCGCGGCGACACCGAGGTGGTGCTGCGGGCGTATCTGCAATGGGGTGCCGACTGCCCGCGGCGGTTCAACGGCATGTTCGCCTTCGGCATCTGGGACGTACGCAAGGAGGAGCTGCTGCTCGCGCGCGACCACGTCGGTGCGAAGCCGCTGATCTACTGTCCGACGCCGACCGGTGTGCTGTTCGGCTCGGAGCCGAAGGCGATCCTCGCGCATCCGATGGTGCCGGCGGTGGTGGACGTCGACGGCTTCCGCGAGGTGCTGTCGCAGTCCGGTACGCCGGGCAAGGTCGTTTTCCGCGGCCTGCACGAGGTGCGCGCCGGTCATCTCGTACGCGTGCGCCGGCAGGGCCTGACGGTCGCGAAGTTCTGGGGCCTGGAAGCGTACGAGCACAACGACGATCTGAAGACGACGATCGGCACCGTGCGCGAGCTGCTGGAGGACGCGGCCGCGCTCAACCTGATGTCCGAGGTGCCGATCTGCTCGCTGATTTCCGGCGGCCTGGACTCCAGCGGCCTGACCGCGCTGGTCGCGAAGGTGCTGAAGGCGCGCGGCGAGGGGCCGGTGCGTACGTTCACCGTCGACTATCGCGGACTCGCCGAGAACTTCCAGCCCGACGAGGTGCGTACGTCGCTGGACGCGCCGTACGTGGCCGACCTGGTGAAGCACATCGGCGCCGACCACACGACGGTGATGGTGAGCACGGAGGATCTGCTCGACCCGGTGATGCGCGCCGCGACGCTGCGCGCCCGGGACGTGCCGAGTCCGCTCGGTGACATGCAGACCGGCCTCTACCTGCTCTATCGCGAGGCGGCCAACCACTCGCGGGTGGCGCTGACCGGCCAGCTGGCCGACTCGCTCTTCGGCGGCCTGAAGTGGCTGCAGGATCCACAGTTTGCCAACGCCGACACGTTTCCGTGGGTCGCGCTGGCGCAGAAGCGCGCGTGTCCGGACGGCATCGGCAACGGCCTGATCGAGCCGCGGCTGCTGCGCCGCCTGGACATCCCCGCGTACTGCACCGAGCGGTTTCACGAGGCGTTGGCCGAGGTGCCCGGCATTCCCGGCGAGGACCGGCTCAACCGACGGATGCGCGAGATGACCTACATGCAGCTGACCCGCTATCCGGAGACGCTGATCAAGAACGACGAGCGGCTGAGCGGCCAGGTCGGTCTGGAGGCGCGCTTTCCCTACTGCGACCCGCGGCTGCTGACGTACGCCTTCAACACTCCGTGGGACATGCAGGTCTTCGACGGCCGCGAGAAGAGTGTGCTGCGCGCCGCGGTGGCCGACCTGCTGCCGAAGTCGGTGCTGGAGCGGCCGAAGAGCCCCTTCCCGGTCAGCGTCGACCCTGCCTACGCGAAGGTGCTGCGGACCGAGCTGACCGAGCTGCTGGAGGATCCCGGCGCGCCGGCGGCGGCGCTGATCGACCGTCCCGGCGCGCGCGCCGTACTCGACGATCCGGACAGCCTGGCCAACGGCTGGCGCAGCCGCGCCAACGTCGAGATGCTGCTGCAGGTCAACAGCTGGCTGCGCGACTACGGCATCCGGCTGGAGCTCTGAACGCGGACGATCACGGCCATGGCCACCAGCACGACGACCGCCACGATCGCGGCGAACAGCGTCGTGGCGTCGTACAAGGTCATGGTCGTCGTCGCGGTGCCGACGAGCACGACCGGCACGGAGATGCCGACGTACGCCGTGACGGTCAGCGCCGACACGGTCTCCGCGCGACGTTCGGCCGGGCTGTGCTGCGTGACCGTGGCCATCGCCGACCGGAAGCACAGGCCCTGGCCGAGGCCGGCGAGGACCGTACCGGCCGCCAGCAGGACCACCGAGCCGGCCGGCATCGCCGCGCCGATGGCGACCGCACCGAGCACGAGGAGCAGGCAGCCGGCCGGCAGCGCGCGCCGCGGCGGCCACCGCAACGAGCCGAGCTGCGCGACGCTCGACGCGGCGAACATGGCGAAGATCAGCACGCCGACGACCACGTGCGCCGGTTGGTGGAGCAGGCCGGCCAGCAGGCCGGCGCCGGTGGCGGTCAGCAGGCCGAAGACCGCGAACGCGGCGAAGACCGCGACGGCCGCCGGCACGAACACCGCGCGTACGCTGCGCGGCACCGCCGGCAGCTGCGGTCGTACGGCGTTGCCGAGCCGTGGCCGCTCGGCGCCGCGTACGGTCTCCGGCATCCGCCAGGCGAGGACCGCCGCGATCCCGAGGAGCGCGAGATGCACGCCGAAGGGCAGTCGAAGCGGCGCCGGAGCAAGATCCGCGAGAACGCCGGCGAGGAGCGGTCCGCAGCCGAGGCCGAGCATGTTGACCGCGGTCGCGGCCATCGTCGCGAGCCTACGGTGACGGGCCGGCGCCAGCTCGATGATCGACACCGTGGCGGCCGCGGTGATCAGGCCGATCGACAGGCCGGACACCACGCGGCCGGCGAACAGCGCGGGCAGGCCGAGGTCGGTGAGGAAGATCAGGTCGCTCAGCGCCGACACCACGACGGCGGTGACGATGACCGGCCGGCGGCCGAGCAGGTCCGAGGCGCGGCCGAAGGCGAGCAGCCCGGCCAGCACGCCGGCCGCGTAGACGGCGAAGACCAGTGTCGTGACCAGGCTGCCAAACTGCCATTCGCGCTGGTAGAGCGGATACAGCGGGGTCGGCAGCGTGGAGCCGGTCAGCACCGTGCCGAAGACGTACGCCACCGCCACGGCCTGACCTGACGTCGACAACGCGCGAGGTGCGGTGTCCGTACGTGCCATGGCTGCCTCCGTGATCCGTGCCTGCCAGGACAGTCTGCGCGATCTCCACTCATCGGCGCCAACACGTAATTCCTGATGCACTTATCGATACGATCACTGAATGGAGATGCGCCAGCTCAGCCATTTCGTGGCCGTCGCCGAGCTCCGCCACTTCAGCCGCGCCGCTCGCCAGCTGCACCTGACCCAGTCGAGCCTGTCCGCGTCCATCCGCGCGTTGGAGCGTGAGCTCGGTGGCGCGCTGTTCTATCGCAGCACACGCCGCGTCGACCTCAGCGAGGCCGGCCGCGCGTTGCTGCCGGCGGCGCGACGTGCGCTCGCCGCCGCCGAGGAGGGGAAGGACGCGGTCGCCGGTGTGCACGGCCTGCTCCGCGGCCAGCTCACCATCGGCGCCATCCAGACACTCGGCCGGATCGACCTCGGCCGCGTGCTCGTACGCTTTCATCGGCGGCATCCCGGCGTCACGCTCCGGCTGCACCACGCCGGCGTCGCGACGCTCGTCGATGAGACCGTGGCTGGCTCGGTGGACGTCGCCTTCGTCGACCGCCCGCTCGGCGATCGCGGTGACCAGGTCGACGAGCATCCGCTCGGCTCGGAGGTGTTGGTGCTCGCGGTGCCGTCGAATGATCCGCTGGCGGCACTGCGGCAGGTGCGGCTGACCGATCTCGCCGACCGAGAGTTCGTGGAATATCGCGCCGATTCGGCGTTGCGCGCGCGGATCGACGCCATCTGCCGCGACATCGGCCTGCGTCGCCGCGTCTGCTGCGAGACCGACGTGATGACCGACCTGGTCGACCTGGTCGCGACCGGCATGGGGATCTCGCTCATCCCGCAGCACGCCGTACGGTCCGCGGCCGACCGGGTCACCGCCATCCGGACCGACCCGTCGATCCCACGTGAGCTGCTCGCGGTCACCGCCGCCGATCGCCGGCCGACACCGGCCGCGGCCGCGCTGCTGGCGCTGGTCGGTGAGTCCGTAAACGCCTTGCCGTGATCACCGCCGACCGCTACGTTCTCCAGGTCGAGCTGAGGAGGTGTGCGCGGATGACCACGACTGTGCGAGAGCCGGAAACCAGAGTGTCCATTTCGGCTTTCTTCAGGAGACAACTTGACTGTCCCATTGACTGGCCCACGCATCACCTCATGGACCGAGGCTGACCAGGCGCCATCCGGCTATCGGCTGGCCTGGCTCGCGGCCGACTCCGACGACTCTCCATGTGCGGCGTCGGTCCTGCGCGTCTTCACCGACCCCAGCCGCGAGCACCTGGCTGAGCTGGACGTACGCGTCCACCCCGCCAACCGGCGGACCGGCATCGGCTCGGCGCTGCTCGACCGCGCGCTCAGCAGGGGCCGCGAGCTCGGCCGCCGTACGGTCATCGCGGAGGCACGCGACCAGACTCCCGGCGCCAGCTTCCTGGCCGCTCGCGGGTTCCGGCCGGCGCTGACGCTGTTGTACGCACGTCTGGCGCTCGACTCCGTGGATCTCCCGGAGATCCGGGCGCTCGTCGAGCGTCCGCATGACGGCTACGGGCTGCGTGCCTGGACCGGCGCCGTGCCGGCCGAGCTCGAGGAGTCCTTCGCACACGCGCGCCGCGCGATGGACGACATGCCGACCGGCGACATGGACTTCGGCCATGTCAGCTGGGACGTGGAGCGCGTACGCGCCGCGGCCAAGGCGGTCGCCGAGCGCGGTGACGTCCTGCACACGGTGGCCGCGATGGTCGACGGATCCATAGCTGGGTTCACCGAGGTCGTGGTGCCGGGCAGCGGCGAAGGCGACGCGCAGAACTACGGCACCGGCGTATTGCCGGAGCACCGCGGCCACGGCCTCGGCCGGTGGATGAAGGCGGCGTCGATCCTGCGCGTACGCGATCGGCATCCGCGCCTCGCCGGCATGCTCACGGACGTGGCCGAACAGAACACGCCGATGCTGGCGATCGTCGAGGCACTCGGCTATCGGCAGACGCACGTCGAGCGGAAATACCGCCTGGATCTCTGACGACCTCGGTGTCCGATGGCCGCCAGCGTGCGACCGCCGGCGCGGCGACCATCGGACCATGGTCTCTCCGACAGAGTTAATAATGCGGCTGCTCGCGGCGCAGCGGGCGCGCTTGGTGACCGTCGGCCACGGCCGCGACGAACGCTCCACGGCGACGGCCGAGGCGTTCGTCGCGGCCTGGACCGACGCCGGCGGCACGATCGCCGCGGTCGTCGACTGGCCGGAGACCGCCGCGTCGTGGCTGCGCCAGGCACGGCGGTTCGTACGCGACGCGCCGGACGCGTGGGTCGTCGCCAGCGGCCCCACCGGATTCGGCCAGCTGGCGCGCCGGCTGCGCGCCGAGCCCGGCTGGGATCCGGATCGGACGTACGGTTTCGCCGCGCTCGCCAGCCACCAGCTGCTCGACGTGGCCGAGGGTGTCCGCGGAGCCACCGCCACCGGCGAGACCTGGCGGATCCACCGTGGCTGGATCAGCATTCGCTAGACGACCGGCGCCTGGCTCGCGGCCAGCCGTTCCAGTAGGTCGGCCGCCTCGGCCGGCGCATCGTGCCGCGCGAAGTCGGCCCGTACGCGCGAGGCGGCGCGCTGATATGCCGGATCGCCGATCACACGGCGTACGGCGTCACCGATCTGCGCCACCGACGGCGTGCCGGTCTTGAGGTCGATCCCGACGCCGGTGTGAGCGATCCGCGCGCAGATCGCCGGCTTGTCCTCCGTACGTCCACCGCCGACCAGCGGGATGCCGTGCGCGAGCGCGGCCAGGATCCCGCCGATGCCGCCGTTGGTCACCATCACGTCGACATGCGGCAGCAGCAGCGGATACGGGATAGACCGCGCGATCCGTACGTTCGCCGGCAGCGGACCGGTCTCGCAGGCCTCGCCGCCGGTCGCGACGACCAGCAGGTCCTCGTCGGCCAGCGCCTCGATGGTCGGCCGCAGCAGGCTCGACGGGTCCACCGCGACCGTGCCCTGCGTGACGTGGATGACCGGCCGGTCCGCCGCGACCACGTCCTCCCACCACGGCGGCAGCTCGAAGACGCCGGGGTCCGGCGGCAGCAGCGGACCGACGTGGTGCACCTGCGGCGGCAGCTCCGGCCGCGGATAGTCGAAGGCCGGCGTGCCGGTCTGCACCTGCAGAAACGGCGAGATCGTCGCGGCGAAGCCGGTCTCGCCGGCTGGCTGCGGCCCCAGCCCGACGCTGTCCCGAAGCTCGTTCAACGCCTCGGTCAGCGGCGCCATGTGGACGTTGGCGGCCTCCCAGTTCAACCGCCGATAACGCTCCTGCGTCGCCGGATCCTCCGAGTACGGCAGCACACGCGGCGGGTCGGCGAAGACCGACGGCGACACCAGCGGCGGGATCACCGAGGTCGGCAGGCTGGGCAGCGGCGTCACGCCGAGCCGGGCCCACGGCGGTCCGCCGAGCTCGTACAGCAGCCGCGGACCGAGCCCCGCGGTCGACTCGTTCAGCACGACGTCCGCGGCGAAGTCGGACAGGATGTCCTGGTAGTCCATCAGCTGCCCGCGCGCCGGCTCGACGAACAGCCGGGTCAGCGCACCGGCCACGGCCGGCCAGCCGCGGCCCTGCTTCGGCCGCCTGCTGAGGTCCTGGAACCGCGGCGCGTGCCGCATCGGCAGGTACGCCGCGCCGGTCCGCCGGATCCGCTCGGCGAAGTCCGCACCGGTGTGCCAGCGCACGTCGTGCCCGCGCTGGACGAGCGCCGCGGCGATCGGAAGCGCCGGATAGACGTGTCCGGTCTCCGGCATGGTGCTGATCAGGAAGTTGGCCATCTGGTCCTCACCGATTGACTGCCGAGTACGTGTCCAACAGGGCCCGCCAGGTCTGCGCGATGCCGGCCTCCAGCGGCGTACGGGCCCACCAGTCCAGCGCCGACCGGGCCAGTCGCACGTCCAGCCACACCGCCGGCCGGTCCCGGCCGCGCGACGGCAGCCGCTCCACCTCCGGCCGGGTGCCGGTCACCGCGCGTACGACCTCGAACAGGTCCGCGAGCGACACCGGCCGGCCCGACCCGAGGTTGAGCACCGACGGCAGCGGGGCGGCCCGCCGTACGGCAAGCATCGCGTCGACCACGTCGCCGACGAAGACGTGGTCGCGGACGGTCCGCGGGTCACCGAAGAGCCGCACCGGCCGGCCCTCGGCGATCGCCCGCAACCAGTGCGCCACAACGCCAAAGCCGCCGGTGCCGTCCGGCCGCGGCCCGTACACGTTGGCCAGCCGCAGCACCACCGGTCGCAGCTGGCCGGCGCGCGCCAGCAGCTCGTCCTCCATCCGGACCTTCGCGCGGCCGTACGGATCGGCCGGCGCGACCGGCGAGTCCTCTGCGTATGGCGGGGAAGCGGTCGGGTCGTACGCGGTGCCGCCGGAGCTGCCGAGCACGACCGTCGGTCGCCGTCCGGCGGCGGTGAGTCCGTCGAGCAGCCGCACGAAATCGGTGTGGTCGGCGGCCGCTCCGTCCACATTGGACGGTGAGATGGTGGACGCCAGGTAGTAGACCGTACGCGCCGAGATCAGGGCCGGATGTGGCCGGCCGTCGACGATCGCCGGCGACTGCCGGGTGAAGCCGGTGACCGCGACGCCGGAGCGCCGCAACACCGACTGGAGCGCGCCGCCGATCAGGCCACCGGCGCCGATGACGACGACGGTCATAGCGACCGCTGATAGGCGCGAAACGACCGGACCGTGACGGCGGCGCATACCGCGGCGAGTAGGAAGAGCCAGCCGAGCCGGGTGAACACCAGACCCCAGTCGGGAGCCGCCGACAGCGCGCTGCGGCCAGCCTGGACGGCCCAGTCGATCGGGTTGAACCGGGCGACGAACGCGATCCACGGCGCCGCCAGCCGCTGTTCGATGAACGCCGAGCTGAGGAAGACCAGCGGCAGCAGGACAAACTGGATGGTCGCGGTCAGCGTCTGCGGCTTGCGGATGACCAGCGAGAACGCCATCGACAGCGAGCCGACCGCGAGCACCACCAGGGTCGCGGCGGCCAGCATCGCCAGCATGCCGGGCAGGCCACCGGGCAGCCGGGCGCCGGCCAGCGCGGCGAGCAGCAGGACGACCAGCGACTGCGCCATCACCGCGATCGCCTGGTGACAGAGGTGGCCGCCGATCAGCGCGGCGCGCGACACCGGCGAGATCAGGAACCGGTCGAGCACGCCGTGGTCCAGCTCGACCAGCAGGTCGCCGCCGCTCCACGCGCCACGGGTCAGCGCCATCATCACCAGCACGCCGGGAGTGAGGTAGTCCAGGTACGACCGCGTGCCGAAGCCGCCGAGCTCGGTCACCCGGCCGAACAGCTGGCCGAAGATCAGCAGCCAGACCACCGGCTGCACCAGTCCGATGGCAAGGAACAGCGGCTGCCGTACGGTGCCGCGCAGCAGGCGGGTGGTCATGAACCACGACTGGGTGAGCGTGGCGGTCATCGGCTGGCCTCCGAGCGGCTCGCGTGGTGGAGATAGACGTCGTGCAGTGACGGCCGCGCGATCGTCACCGACGCGGCGCGTACGCCGTCGGCGTTCAACGCGGCCAGAACCAGCGGCACGGCCGCGGCGGCGTCGTCGACACGTGCGCGTACGGCGCAACCTTCGACGACGACCTCGCGGATCAGCGCGAGGCCGGACAGCGCGCGGTGTGCGGCCGGCACGGCACGCGGCTCGATCAGGTCCACCCGCACGGCGTCGCCGCGCAGTTCGTCCTTCAGCTGGCTCGGGCTGCCTTCGGCGACGACCTTGCCGTGGTCGAGGATCACCACCCGGTCGGCGAGCCGGTCGGCCTCCTCCAGATAGTGCGTCGTGAGCAGGACGGTCAGCTGGTCGCGCTCGGACAGCGCGGCGATCTGCTGCCAGATCTCCGCGCGGATCTCCGGGTCCAGGCCGGTCGTCGGCTCGTCCAGGAAAAGCACCCGCGGCCGGTGGATCAGGCTCATCGCGATGTCGAGTTTTCGTTTCGTACCACCGGAGTAGGTCTCGGCCAGCCGCCGCGCCGCTGCCGTCAGGTCGACCCGTTCGATCAGCTCGTCGACGCGAGCCGCGAGCGTACGACCGGACAGGCCGTGCAGTCTTCCCTGCAGCGTCAGGTTTTCCCGGCCGGTCGCCGCGCCGTCCACTCCGGACTGTTGGGTGACGCAGCCGATGATCCGCCGTACGGCCTGCGGGTCGCGCGCGACGTCGATGCCGCCGATCGCCGCCGAGCCGCTGTCCGGCCTGGCCAGTGTCGTCAGGATTTTCATCGCGGTGGACTTTCCCGCGCCGTTGGGGCCGAGCACGCTGAACACACTGCCGGCCGGCACGTGGAAACTGATTCCGTCGAGCGCGCGTACTCCGCCGGGATAACCCTTCGCGAGGTCGCGTGCCTCAATAGTGGCTGGACGCAACGGGACATCCTCTCAGGCACCGGACGGGACTCCGGACAGCGTTGCGGAAATCGGTGGAGACACCCTCAAGACGGGCTGGAGAGCCGGTCCTCAAGCGCCGGACCAGTCGCCTGCGAGCGGCCGATCCGACGATGTCGCGGAAGCGTCGGTGCGACCGAGAGGTGTTCGATGACAACCACAATCCCCGGAAAGACCGAGCTGATCCGGCTCGGCCTGGACCACTGCCGCTCCAAGGTCCTGCTGACCGCGGTCGAGCTCGGGATTTTCACGCACCTCGCGGCGGCGCCGGCCACCGAGACCGAGCTGCGCGCCGCGCTCGACCTGCATCCGCGCGCCACTCGCGATTTCCTCGACGCGCTGGTGGCGATGGACCTGCTCGACCGAGAACAGGGTTTCTATCGCAACACAGCGGTTTCCGATGCGTACCTGGACGCGCGCAAGCCTGGATACGTCGGTGGCTTTCTCATCATGCACAACCTGCAGTACGGCAAATGGGCCCGGCTCGCCGAGCTCCTGCAGATCGGCTCGGTCACCGAAGACGTGGAAAACGAACAGAAGATGCACGACGACATGCAGGCCGACCCGAAGCGTATCCGCCGGTTCATGGCCGCGATGGACGGCATCAACCAGCTGGTCGGTCCGGCCCTGGCCGACAAGTACGACTGGCGCGCGCACCGGTCGTTCGCCGACCTCGGCGGCGCGCGCGGCAACCTGTCGGCCGAGCTGGTGAAGGCGCATCCGCACCTGAACGCCACCGTCTTCGACCTGCCGGCGGTGCGCGAGGTTTTCGACGAACACATGGAAAAGCTCGGCATGGCCGGCCGGATCGCCTTCCATCCCGGCGACTTCTTCACCGAGCCGGTGCCCTCGGCGGACGTATTGATCTTCGGTCACGTCCTGCACGACTGGAATCCGGGCCTGCGCAAGGAACTCGTCCGCAAGGCGTACGACGCGCTGCCGTCCGGCGGTGTGCTGCTGGTCTACGACCCCATGATCGACGACGAGCGCCGTACCAACGACCACAGCCTGATCACCAGCCTGCACATGATGCTGATCAGTCCCGGCGGCAGCGAGTACACCGCGGCCGACTGCCGCGCGATGATGGTCGAGGCCGGCTTCACCGAGACCGACACGACCCAGCTGACCGACGTCGACACGCTGGTTATCGGCCGCAAAAAGTGAGCTGACGCCATGACCGGAACACCGGTTGTCCGCGACCGCCAGGAAAATCCGCGTCTGCTGGATCGGCTGCCGGCCGGCATGGCGCGCCAGCTGCCGGCGTTCGTCGTCATCGGCGCGCTGAGCACCGCCGCGCATCTGGCTTTTTACGCGCTGCTGCGTACGTTCCTGCCGCCACTGGTCGCCAACGTGCCGGCCGTGTTGCTGGTGATGGTGGCCAACACGGCGGCCAACCGGCGGCTCGCGTTCGGTTTTCGCGGCTCACGCCGAGCACTGCGCCACCACGTCGAAGGCGGCGTGACCTTCCTGCTCGGGCCGGTCGTCAGCAGCGGCGGGTTGGGGCTGCTGCAGCTCGCCGCTGCGCATGCCGGCCGGATCGCCGAGCTGGTCACCCTGGCGGCCTGCACGGCACTGTCCACCATCCTGCGCTTCGCGTTGTTGCGTGGCTGGGTTTTTCATCCGCGCCGCAACCAAGACCCCTTACGGGAGCACGTCCGATGACCACGCATCTGTCTCCGCCGGCCGCCACCGAGGAACACGTTGAGAACATCGTTCGCAGCGGCAGCGCGCGATGGGCTCGTCCCGCACTGCTCGCGATTCTGGTCCTCGCCGCCGCTCTCTACACCTGGGGTCTGGGCGCGAGCGGCAACGCCTACCAGTACTACTCGGCCGCCGTCCTGTCCGGCACCAAGAGCTGGCACGCGTTCTTCTTCGCGTCGCTGGATCCGGCATCCTTCATCACCGTCGACAAACCGCCGCTGGCGCTCTGGATCGTTGGCCTGACCGCGCGGGTTTTCGGCTTCAACACCTGGACATTGTTGCTGCCGCAGGCAATCGAGGCGGTCGCGGCAGTCGCCGTTCTCTATGTGGCCGTACGCCGTACGGCCGGCGTGCGCGCCGGTCTCGTCGCCGCTCTGGTGTTGACGCTGACACCTA
This sequence comes from Fodinicola acaciae, assembly GCF_010993745.1. Classification (NCBI taxonomy): domain Bacteria; kingdom Bacillati; phylum Actinomycetota; class Actinomycetes; order Mycobacteriales; genus Fodinicola; species Fodinicola acaciae. Next base: position 2,401,997 of record NZ_WOTN01000001.1, on the reverse strand, counting down.
TCACGGTCGCCATCAGTCGCGACAACACACCTGACCCGCTGCTCGTGCTGCTGCTCGTGCTGGCCGGCTGGGCAGGTCTGGAGGCGACCCGCTCAGGCAGCGTACGACTGCTGGTGGTGGCCGCTGTCCTGGTCGGTTTTGCCTTCAACACGAAGATGTTGCAGGCCTATCTGGTGGTGCCGGCGCTGGTTCTCACGTACGTCGTCGCGGCGCCGGGACCGACGCTCCGGCGGCTCGGGCACCTGGTCGCCGCCGGCGCGGCGCTGGCGGTCAGCAGCCTGTGGTGGCTGGTGATCGTCGACGCGACGCCGGCCGGCTCCAGGCCCTACATCGGTGGCAGCTCCAACAACACGTTCCTGGACAGCGTGATCGGCGCCAACGGCATCGGCCGGCTCGGGAAGTCCGGCTCCGGTGACGAGTGGATGGGCGACCCCGGCGTCGGCCGGATGGTCAACGACTTCCTCGGCGCGCAGATCTCCTGGCTGATTCCACTGGCGATCGTGGCGTTGGTCGTCGGACTCGTGCTGCGTGGGCGCCGTGCGCGTACGGACTTTCCTCGCGCTGTCCTCATCCTGTGGGGGACCTGGCTGCTGACACACCTCGCCGTGCTGAGCTTCACCAGCGGCGGCCCGCATCCCTATTACACCGCGCCGATGGCGCCGGCACTCGCCGCGCTGGCGGCGACGATCTTCGTACTGCCAAAGGAATCCCGGCGCTGGAGCCTGCCGCTCGCCGTCTGCGCCAGCGGCCTGCTGGCCTTCGTGCTTCTGTCGCGTACGCCAACTTTCGTGCCCTGGTTGGGATGGCTGGTCCTGATCGCGACCATCGTCGCGATCGCCATCCTGCCTGCCGGCCGCTGGACCGGCCCGGCGGTGGCGATCTCGCTGGTCGCCGTACTCGCTGGCCCTACCGCTTTCGCTGTCGTGACACCGTTCCAGCGCATCATCTTCACCAATCCGCTGGCCGGTCCTGCTGACACCTGGAAAGGCGGGCCAGGCGGCAAAGGTGGTTTCGGTGGCGACCCGAACGGACCGTTCCAGGACCTCGACAGCTCGACCGGTGACGCCGCCGGCTATCGGAAGATGCTGGCATATCTGGACAACCGGCGGGGTGAGGCGACCTGGCTCGCCGGCGTACCGAGCTCACAGTATGCGGCACCGATGATTTTGCGCACCGGCAAGCCTTTCATGGCGATGGGCGGCTTCCTCGGCAGCGACCACGCGCTCACCGTCGCGCAGCTGCGGCAGTATGTCCAGCAGGGTCGCGTGCGGTATTTCCTGCTCTATCCGGGAAAAGTGCCGCCGCGGTTCGCCGACCCGGTCATCGCCGGCTGGATCGGCCAGCACTGCGCGCGGATCGACCCGTCCACGTACGGCGCGTCCTTCTCTCCGGACGCACTCGTCCTGCACCACTGCCAGTGAGAGAGCGACAATGACGACTTCCTTGGAAAACCAGACCGGATTCGCACGTGACGTGGTCGTGATCGGCGGCTGCGGTCACGTCGGACTGCCACTGGCGATCGCGCTCGCCGACCGCGGCGCACGCGTCGGGATCTATGACGTCAACGCCGATTCGGTACGCGCGGTCAACGCCGGCCGGATGCCGTTCGACGAGGCCGGCGCGCCCGAAGTGCTGACCAGAGCGCTGGAATCGGGACGGTTGAAGGCATCCGTCGACCCCTCAGTGATCTCGACCGCGGAAAACGTGGTGGTGGTGATCGGTACGCCGGTCGACCGGCACCTCAACCCCGACCAGGCCGCGATCAGCGAGGCGCTGGCCGCCTGCGGCGACCACTTCCGCGACGGCCAGCTGATCGTCCTGCGCAGCACCGTCTATCCCGGTGTCACCGCCAGTGTCGAGAAAATGGTCGCCGGCCTCGGCGTCGAGCTGGACGTGGCCTTCTGCCCGGAGCGGATCGCCGAAGGCCGCGCGATGACCGAGCTTTTCGACCTGCCGCAGATCGTCTCCAGCCGTACGCCCGAAGGCCTCCGCCGCGCCGGAAAGCTTTTCTCGTTGCTGACCGGCAAAGTCGTGGAGATGGCACCGGAGGAAGCGGAGCTGGCCAAGCTCTTCACCAACGTGTGGCGATATGTCAAGTTTGCGACCGCCAACCAGCTCTACATGATGGCCAACGACCGCGGCCTGGACTTCGAGCGGATCCGCGCCGGCCTGACCGCCGACTATCCGCGCGCGGCCGACATGCCTGGCCCGGGTTTCGCGGCGGGGCCGTGCCTTTTCAAGGACACGATGCAGCTCGCGGCCTACAACAACAACAATTTCGCGCTCGGCCACACCGCGATGGCGATCAACGAAGGCCTGCCGCTCTATCTCGTCGACCGGGTCGAGCGGCGCTTCGACCTGTCCGGCCTGACCGTCGGCATCCTCGGCATGGCCTTCAAAGGCGAGTCCGACGACATCCGGTCAAGTTTGTCGTACAAACTCAAGCGAATCCTCAAGTTCAAGGCGGCGCGCGTGCTGTGCACCGACCCGTACGTCACGGTCGACCCGCAGCTGCGGCCGCTGGACGAGGTGGTCGACGCGTCCGACCTGCTTTTCGTGGCCGCACCGCACGAAACCTACCGCGGCCTGACGACCGACAAGCCGGTGGTCGACGTGTGGAACATTCTCGGTGCCGGGGTGCGGGTGTGACCCTCGTGCCGCGACCGCGCGTGTCCGTCGTCATCCCGGCGTACAACGAAGGCAAGGACATCGTTCCGGTGCTCGACCGGCTCTTCGAGGCCGTCACGCTGCCATGCGAGGTGCTGGTCGTCGTCGACCTGCCGGACGACACGACCGTCGATGTGATCGAGGAATACCGCCGAAACCATCCGGGTCTGCGGTGCGTGGTCAACACGTACGGCCGGGGACCGGCGAACGCCATTCGCTTCGGCATCGACGCCGCGGTCGCCCCGGTCACCGTCGTCACGATGGCGGACGGTTGCGACGATCCGCGCCAGATCGACGACCTGACGCGGCTGGTCGAACGCGGTGTCGCGGTGGCCGCGGCGTCTCGCTACATGCCCGGCGGTCAGCAGGTCGGCGGTCCGCGGCTGAAGGCGCTGATCTCCAAGCTCGCCGGACTTTCGCTGTGGATGCTGGCACATCTGGGCACGCGTGATGCGACGAACTCGTACAAGGCATACGCCACCGACTTCGTCCGGTCGGTGGGGATCCACAGCCGCGACGGTTTCGAGATCGGCATCGAGCTGATCGCCAAGGCCAAACGGCTGCGCCGGCCGGTCGCCGAGCTGCCGACCATCTGGCTCGACCGCCAGGCCGGGGTGTCCAACTTCCGGATCGCGCGGTGGATGCCGAAATACTTCCGCTGGTGGCGGTTCGCCTTCGGGCCGCGGCTGACGGTGGCCCAGATCCGCGCTCGTGCGACGAAAGGTCAATGATGCAGAAGGTCCTGGTCAGTGGTTCGGCCGGTTTCATCGGCGGTTACGTCGTCGAGGAGCTGCTGCGACGTGGCTACGAGGTGGTCGGCGTCGACAACTTTTCCAAGTACGGCAAGGTGGTCAAGTCATACGACGACCATCCGCGTTATCGCCTGGTGGAGGGCGACGCGACCGACACCGGCCTGATGACCGAGCTGCTGGCCGACTGCGACCACTTCATCGCCGGTGCCGCGATGATCGGCGGCATCTCGTATTTCCACACATACGCGTACGACCTGCTGGCGACCAACGAGCGGATCATCGCCGCCTCCTGCGACGCCGCGATCGCCGCGCACCGCAACGGAAAACTGTCGAAGGTGACCTACCTGTCGTCCTCGATGGTCTTCGAGAGCACCACCGACTGGCCGTCGTACGAAGGCCAGGAGCGCGAGGTGCCGCCGCCGCTTTCCTCGTACGGCTTCCAAAAACTCGCGGTCGAGTATTTCGCGCGCGCGGCCTGGGATCAGTACGGCCTGCCATACACGATCGTCCGGCCGTTCAACTGCGTGGGCATCGGCGAAAGTCGCGCTCTCGGCGATCAGCAGATCTTGTCCGGCAACGTGACACTGGCGATGAGCCACGTCGTGCCGGACCTGGTGCAGAAGGTCCTCAAAGGCCAGGACCCGTTGCATGTTCTCGGTGATGGCCAACAGATCCGGCATTACACATACGGTGGCGATCTGGCTCGCGGCATCGTCACCGCGATGTCGCATCCGGCCGCCCACAACGAGGATTTCAACCTGTCGACCGCGCAGTCGACCACCGTACGCGAGCTCGCCGAGACGATCTGGTGGAAGGCCAAAGGGCCAGATGTGCCGCTGCGGCTGGTCCACGACAAGCCGTTCGAACACGACGTACAACGCCGGATTCCGGCCACCGAAAAGGCAAAACGGATCCTCGACTTCGAGGCCACCACGTCGTTGGACAGCATGCTCGACGAGGTCATCCCGTGGATCGCGCAGGCGATCGACGCGGGGACCATCTAGGCATGTGATGCATAGGCCCAGCCTCGTTTCCCGGCGAGGCTGGGCTTGCGGCTGTCAGGTCGTGACGACCGCCGGTGCGTACGAGATCGCCGACACCACGACGTGTTCGAGCTCGGCAGCGGTCATGCCGGCGAACAGCGGCAGCCGGACCAACCGGTCGGCGATGTCCTCGGTGACCGGGCATCCGGCCGTACGCGCGTAACGCCGGCCGGCTGGCGCGGAGTGCAAGGGCTGGTAATGGTGCGCGGCGCGGACGCCACGCTCGGCCAGATGCCGGATGAACTCGTCGCGCGCCGGCGCGGTCGGCAACAGGAGATAGTAGAGATGTGCCGGATGCGTACGGTCAGCCGGCACCGTTGGCCGCTGAATGCCGTGTTCGGCGGACCAGTCCGCCAGCGCGTCGTCGTACGTCGACCAGATCCGCAGGCGTTTTCCCTGAATGTCGGGAAAGGCTTCGAGCTGGCCAAGCAGATACGCGGCCAGCACGTCCGACGGCAGGTAGCTCGACCCGAGTTCACGCCAGCAGTACTTGTCCACCTGGCCGCGGAAGAACCGCGCGCGGTCGGTGCCTTTCTCGCGCACGATCTCGGCACGTTCACTGAGCCGCTCGTCGCCGATCGCGAGCGCGCCGCCTTCTCCACATTGGACGTTCTTGGTCACGTGAAAGCTTTGCGTTGCCAGCACGCCGAATGAGCCGAGCGGACGGCCGGCGTACGAGCCGCCGAGGCCATGCGCGTTGTCCTCGACCACGACGAGGCGGTGACGGTTGGCGATCGCCAGGATCGCTGCCATCTCGCAGGCCACACCGGCATAGTGAACGACGACGATCGCGCGCGTCCGGCCCGTGACAGCATTTTCGATCAGGCGCTCATCGAGGTTGAGAGTGTCGGGACGGATGTCCACGAAAACCGGGGTCGCGCCGCGTAACACGAAGGCGTTGGCCGTCGAGGTGAACGTGAAGGACGGCATGATGATCTCGTCGCCGGGGCCGATGTCCAGCAGCAGAGCGGAAAGTTCCAGCGCATGGGTGCAGGATGTGGTCAGCAGGGTCGAGGTCGTGCCGGTGAGGCTGGAGACCAGCGCCGATGCCTTCTTTGTGAACGACCCGTCGCCGCCGGTGGCGCCGCTGGCGATCGCCTGCGCCACGTAGCCGGTCTCGTTGCCGGCGAGGTATGCGCGGTTGAACGGCACCTCGGGCATCACACCACTCCGCTTTGATCGTGCGCTGCCGCGGCGATTTCCAGCGCACGCACGCGATCCGAGCCGTAAGGTGTCAGCGCGAGCGTGGTGACACCGGCCGTGGCGTAGGCCTTCATCTTCGCCGCGATGCGGTCGATCGGACCGACAAGTCCGGTCGCGTCGACGAAATCGAACGGCACCGCCGCGGTGGCTGCCGTCACATCCCCGCTGGCGTACAAATCCTGGACGCGTGTCGCCTCGGCACCCAGTCCCATGCCGACGGCCAGCCGATAGTAGAAGTTTTTCTCGCGGTGGCCAATGCACATGAAACGGGCCGCATGCGGTTTCAACGCCTCAGCGGCTTTTTCCGGATCGTCGTCGACGGACAGGCCGGCGCTGAGGACGATGCCGAACGTCTCGCGCGGCCGACCGCTCGCGTCCCGGCCATTCCAGATCAGCGGCAGGATCTCTTCGATCCGTTCCGGAGAGGAGAAAACGCCGATCCAGCCGTCGGCGATCAGGCCTGTCAGCTCGAGGTTCCTCGGTCCGACCGCTGCGAGGTTGATCGGCATCGCGGCGCCGCCCGGCATCCGGAAGCCGGCACCGGTGCGGCCGGGCAGGGGGATCTGGAAAAGCTCACCGGCATAGCGGATTTCCTCGCCGGCCAAAGCCATCCGGACGATGTCCACGTACTCGCGCGTACGTGCCAGCGGCCGGTGAAACGGCACGCCGTGCCAGACCTCGGCGGTGTGCGAGTTCGAGATTCCCAGCCCCAGCTGGAATCTGCCGCCGGAAAGTGTGTGCAGGGTGGCCGCGGTCATCGCCGTCGCGACCGGCGTACGCACCGGCAGCTGGCAGATCGCCGAGAGCGCGATCCGTTGCGTACGGCCGGAAAGCCAGCCGAGGACGCTGACCGCGTCGGCGCGGAAACCCTCCGGCACCAGGGCCAGTTGGAATCCGAGCCGCTCCGCGTCGACCGCGACGCCGGGATCCAGATGTGTGACGTTGACACCTAGCCGCATCGCAGGCTCCTGTCCACGGTTACCCCACCCGTGGCCGATCCTGGCAAGCACTGCTTGAGAACCGGTCGATGCCAGCTGCCTTGAGTGTGCCACAGGTGGCCTTCAAGCCGGCGCGGTGAGCATCGGCTCATCACTTGTTTTCCATGTGACCTGTTTCCACGTGAGGAGCGCGATGTCGAGCTCGACGGACGCCGCGGGATGTCCTTATCCGTTCCGCCGCCCGGCGCCGCTGGAACAGCCGAAGGAGCTGGCCGGCCTGCGGTCCGAGCCGTTGGTCAAGGTGGTGCTGCCAAGCGGCGACGAGGCGCTGATGGTGACCAGATGGGCCGACGTACGCGCGCTGCTCGCCGATCCACGGGTCAGCCGCAACCTCAACCGACCCGATGCCGCGCGGATCAGCAGGACCAACAAGCTGTTCCAGGACCCGAAAATGGACCCGGACCCGCCGGAGCACACGCGGATCCGCCGGCTGGTCATGAAAGCGTTGACGGCGACGCGCGTGGAGGCGTTACGGCCGCGCGTGCAGCAGATCACCGACGAGCTCGTGGCAGCGCTGAAAAAGCAGCCCCGGCCGGTGGACATCAACGAGTTTCTGGCTTATCCGCTGCCGATCCGCGTGGTGTGTGAGCTGCTCGGCGTGCCGGTCGAGGACCAGGCGAGCTTCCGCGAGTGGACCGGCTCGTTCAAGTCGATCAGCGGATCGTCACAGAAAAACATGGCCGCGCTCGACGCGTACATGCGCGATCTCATCGAGGCCAAGCGGAAAAACCCGGCCGACGACCTGATCAGCGGCATGATCGCTGCACGCGACGAGGACGACGGCCGGCTCAGCGAGTACGAGCTGCACTGGTGGTGCCGGCTGCTCGTACTCGTCGGCTACGAGACGACCGCGGTGCAGATCGCCGCGGCCATCGCGATGATGCTGGCGCATCCGGACCAGTTCGCGCTGGTGCGGGAAAACCCGGCACTGATGAGGAACGCGGTCGAAGAAATCCTGCGCTGGAAGCTGGTCGGCTCGTCGGTGACGATGCTGCGCTTTGTCAAGGAAGACGTGGAAATCGCCGGTGGCATCACCATCCCGGCCGGCACCAGCATCATTCCGGCCGCCGACTCGGCCAACCAGGACGAGTCGGTGTTCGACCGCCCCGAGGTGTTCGACGTGACGCGTACGGACAACACGCACCTGACCTTCAGCGCCGGCATCCATTTCTGCGCCGGCGCCGCGCTCGGCCGCCTCGAGCTGGAGATCGTGCTCGGCACGCTGATGCGTGAGCTGCCGCAGCTGCGGCTGGCCGTCCCGGTCGACCAGATCCGCCGCGACGAGAGTCACCTTCTTGAGTCGTTCCTCGAACTTCCCGTGACCTGGTAACGAAAATCCGAGAGGCAGGACGGATGAAAGCGCTCGTGCTGGCCGGTGGGTCCGGCACTCGGCTGCGGCCGCTCACGCACACGGTTTCCAAGCAGCTGGTGCCGATCGCCAACAAGCCGGTGCTTTTCCACGGCCTGGAGGCGATCGCCGGGGCCGGCATCACCGAGGTCGGCGTCATCATCGGACCGCACGGCCGCGACGTACGCCGCGCGGTCGGTGACGGCTCGCGTTTCGGTCTGCGGGTCACCTACATCCCGCAGGAGGAGCCGCTCGGTCTCGCGCACTGCGTGATGATCGCGCGCGACTTCCTCGCCGACGACCCGTTCGTCATGTATCTCGGCGACAACGTCATCAGCGGCGGGATCGGGCACCTGGTCGGCGAGTTCTGGACGACCCGGCCGGACGCGCTGGTGATGGTCGGCAAGGTCACCAACCCCAGCGAGTACGGCGTGGCCGAGCTCGACGCGGACGGCCGGATCACCCGCCTGGTGGAGAAGCCGGCCGAGCCGCGCAGCGACCTCGCCGTCATCGGCGCATACGTCTTCTCGGCGGCAGTCCACCAGGCGGTGCGCGCCATCAAGCCGAGCTGGCGGCACGAGTGGGAGATCACCGACGCGATCAGCTGGCTGATGGAGACCGGCGGCAGCGTACGCGCACACGTGTTCTCCGGTTACTGGAAGGACACCGGCCGGATCGTGGACCTGCTGGACTGCAACCGCGCGTTGCTCGACCTGACGGAGCCGGCCAACTCCGGCGAGGTCGACGACGAGAGCGAGATCGTTGGTCCGGTGGTCATCGACGCCGGCGCGCGGATCGTACGGTCGCGGGTCGTCGGCCCCGCCATCGTCGGCTGCATGGCGTCCATCGTGGACAGCTCGGTCGGCGCCTATACCTCGATCGGCGCGGAGTGCGACATCGTCGGCACCGACATCGCCGACTCCATCGTGCTGGAGGGATCGACCGTGTCGGGCATCGACGCGGTGCGCCAGTCGGTCATCGGCCGTTACGCGCGCGTCGAGTCCAGCCCTGCGGTCGCGGCGGCGCCGGCGCGCCGGCTCGTACTCGGCGACAACACCGAGGTGGTGATCGAGCGATGAGAGTGCTGGTCACCGGCGGCGCCGGTTTCATCGGCTCGCACTACGTCCGGAGCATGCTTTCGGGCGCGTACCACGGATACGAGGACGCGCAGGTCACCGTCGTCGACAAGCTGACGTACGCCGGCAACACCGGCAACCTGCCGATCGGCGACCCGCGGCTCACCTTTGTGAAAGGCGACGTCTGCGACGTCGGCCTGCTGCGCGAGCTGCTGCCTGGCCACGACGCGGTCGTGCACTTCGCCGCGGAGTCGCACGTCGACCGGTCGCTGGTCAGTCCCGGCGAGTTCGCCGTGACCAACGTGCTCGGCACGCAGAGCGTCGTCGACAGCTGCCAGCTCGCCGGCATCGAGCGGGTCGTCCACGTCTCTACCGACGAGGTCTACGGCTCCATCGACGACGGCTCGTGGGTCGAGGGGACGCCGCTGCATCCGAACTCTCCGTATGCCGCGTCGAAGGCCGCGAGCGACCACTTCGCGTTGGCGTACCACCGGAGCCACAAGTTGCCGGTGATGGTGACGCGCTGCTCCAACAACTACGGGCCGTACCAGTTTCCGGAGAAGGTCATCCCGCTGTTCGTCACCAACCTGCTGCAGGGCCGGAAGGTGCCGCTGTTCGGCGACGGCCAGAACGTACGCGAGTGGCTGCACGTGGACGACCACTGCCGTGGCGTGCAGCTCGTGCTGGACGGAGGCACGCCGGGGGAGATCTACCACATCGGTGGCGGCGTCGAGCTGACCAACGCCGACCTGACGCGGCGGCTGGTCGAGCTGTGCGGCGCCGGTCCGGACAGCATCGAGCGGGTCGCCGACCGTAAGGGCCACGACCGCCGCTACTCGCTGGACGACAGCAAGATTCGCGTGGACCTCGGTTATCAGCCGCTGGTCGACTTCGACACCGGACTCGCCGAGACGGTCCGGTGGTATCGGGACAACCAGGACTGGTGGCAGCCGCGCCGCGAGGACCTCTTCCGCTTCCCGCGGGGGTGGTGAGGATGACCGCCACCGTGCCGGCGCCGGCGGCCGAGTGGGTCCGGTGTCCCGGCTGCCACGACATCGTCTATGGACCGCGGCTCGCGCGTTCGCTGCAGGTCTGTCCGGGCTGCGGCCGGCACGGCCGGCTGACCGCACCGGAGCGCATCGAGCAGCTGCTGGATCCCGGTTGGACCGCGATCGAGGTCCCCGAAGTTTCCGCGGACGCATTGCATTTTGTCGACAGTGTTCCGTATCCGCAGAGGCTGGCGGCTGCTCGCCGGCAGACCGGCTTGCGCGAGGCCGTGCTGTGCGTACGCGGGACCGTGGACGGCCGCCGGGTGGTGGCCGCCGTCATGGACTTCCGTTTTCTCGGTGGCAGCCTCGGCGCCGGCGTCGGCGAGCGGATCACCATCGCCGCCGAGACCGCCGTACGCGAGCGGACGCCGTTCCTGCTGGCGACGGCGTCCGGCGGCGCGCGCATGCAGGAAGGCGCGCTCGCGCTGATGCAGATGGTCAAGACCAGCCAGGCGATGGCGATGCTCGACGAGGCCGGCATCCTGACCGTCGGGATCGTCACGGACCCGACGTACGGCGGGGTCGCAGCGTCGTACGCGACCTTGCCGGACGTGATCCTCGCCGAACCGGCGGCCAGGGTCGGTTTCGCTGGTCCACGGGTGATCGCGCAGACCACCGGACGGACGCTGCCGGAGGGCTTCCAGACCGCCGAGTTCCTGCTCGCGCAAGGTCTCGTCGACGCCGTGGTGCCGCGGCCGGCGCTGCGGCGAGCGATCGCGCGGTTGTTGTCGGCACACGACCCGAAGCCGCGGCCGGCCGCCGCCGACCACTCCGTACGGATCGTCCGGCGTGCCGAGGACCTGCCGGAGCGTGACGGGCTCGCGGCCGTACGGCTGGCGCGGCACGCGGACCGGCCGACGACCGAGGAATACGCGACCTTCATGCTCGAGGAGTTCATGGAGCTCCGCGGCGACCGCGTGAGTGGCGACTGTGCGGCGATCGTCGGCGGCGTCGGGCTGCTCGACGGCCGGCCGGTCGTCCTGGTGGGGCACCAGAAGGGCCGCGACACGCGTGAGCGCGTGCAACGCAACTTCGGGATGCCGTCGCCGTCGGGTTACCGCAAGGCCGGCCGGCTGATGCGGCTGGCGGCAAAGCTCGGCCTGCCGGTGGTCACGCTGATCGACACGCCTGGCGCCGATCCGGGGATCGAGGCGGAGCAACGCGGCCAGGCGTGGGCCATCGCGGAGAACCTGCGGCTGATGTCCGGCCTGCCGGTGCCGGTCGTCGCCGTCGTGACGGGTGAAGGTGGCAGCGGCGGTGCGCTGGCGCTCGGTGTCGCCAACACGGTGCTCGCGCTGTCCAACGCGGTCTATTCGGTGATCAGCCCGGAGGGCTGCGCGGCGATCCTCTGGAAGGACCCCGACATCCCGCGCGAGGAGGCAGTCGCGAAGGCCGCCGACGCGCTGCGGCTGCACGCACGCGAGCTGCTCGCGTACGGGATCGTCGACGGCGTCATCGGCGAGCCTGGCGAAGGCGCACACACGGATCCCGTCCTGACGATGTCGCTGGTGCGTACGGCCGTCGCCGCTGCCGTACGCGAGCTGGCCAGGGTCGACCCGGCCGGTCTGGTCGCCGGCCGGCGGCGACGGTTTCGGTCCTACGGACGTGTGGCGGAAGGAGACGGTCGATGACCACATCGGTGTCCGAGGCAGGCGACCTGCTCGGTGAGCTCTGCCGGCAGGCCGCGCGGCTGCTCGACGGAAGCAACGGTCCGGTGCACACGGTCCGGCTGCGCGCCGGCGACCTCGCCGTGGAGGTCGAGCGGCCAGGGATCCCCGACGGCGTCCGGCCGGTGGTCGTTAACGACGTTCCGGTGGAGCCCGACGACGCGGATCCGGATGGAGCCGAGTCGATCTGCGCGCCGACCGTCGGCACGTTCTATCGCGCGCCGGAGCCGGGCGCCGAGCCGTTCGTCCGGGAAGGCGACCGGGTCGAGGCCGGCCAGCAGGTCGCGATCCTGGAGGCGATGAAGCTGATGAACCCGATCGAGGCCGAGGCCACCGGACGGGTCGTACGGGTCCTGGTGCCGGACGGCGAGTCCGTCGAGTACGGCCAGCCGTTGTTCGTGATCGCGCCGGCCGCCTGACATCCCTGGAGCAGACGATGTTCTCTTCGGTTCTGATCGCCAACCGCGGCGAGATCGCGCTGCGCGTCGCGCGTGCGTGCCGCGAGCTCGGCGTGCGTACGGTCATGGTTCACTCCACCGCCGACCGGGACTCGCCGGCGCTGCGGCTGGCCGACGAGCGGGTCCAGATCGGGCCGCCGCCATCGCGCCGCAGCTACCTGTATCCGCCGGCGATCCTGGAGGCCGCGCTGCGTACCGGTGTCGACGCGATCCATCCCGGCTACGGCTTCCTGTCCGAAGATCCCGACTTCGCCGAGATGTGCGAGGCGCAGGGGTTGGCGTTCATCGGTCCGCCGGCTCAGGTGATGGGCCGGCTGGGGGACAAGGCGCAGGCTCGTGAGGTGGCCGCCGAGGCCGGCCTGCCGGTGTTGCCCGGCAGCCCGCGTGCCGTCGACAACGGCCTGGAGGCCAAGGAGGTCGCCGAGCGGATCGGCTATCCGGTGATCATCAAAGCGGTCGCCGGCGGCGGTGGTCGCGGGATGGCCGTCGTACGCGCCGGACGCGACCTGGCCCGCGCGTACGCGACGACCCGCGCCGCCGCACAGGCGACCTTCGGCGACGGCCGCGTGTACGTCGAGCGTTACCTGGAGAGCGCGCGCCACGTCGAGGTGCAGATCCTCGCGGACCGCCACGGAAACGTCGTGAGTCTCGGCGAGCGCGACTGCTCCGTGCAGCGGCGCCGCCAGAAGCTGATCGAGGAGACACCGGCGACCGGCCTTCCGGCCGGGCTCGCGGAGCGCATCTGCGCGGCGGCCGTACGCGGCGCGCGTGCCTGTGACTACGTCGGTGCCGGCACGTTCGAGTTCCTGGTCGACGACCGCGGCGACTTCTTCTTCATCGAGGTCAACTCGCGGATCCAGGTGGAGCATCCGGTCACCGAGATGGCGACCGGCATCGACATCGTGGCGGAGCAGCTGCGGGTGGCCGCCGGCCATCCGCTGTCGATCCGACAGGAGGACGTACGGCCGCGTGGCGTGGCCATCGAGTGCCGGGTCAACGCCGAGGACCCCGACCGCGACTTCCTGCCGACGGCCGGTCTGGTGCAGCAGTTCGTCCCGCCTGGCGGACCGTTCACGCGTGTCGACACGCACGGCGCGCCGGGGGTGCGGATCACCGCGGACTACGACTCCCTGCTGGCGAAGGTGATCGTCTGGGCTCCAGACCGCGAGCAGGCGATCGGCCGGATGGAGCGCGCACTCGACGAGTTCCAGGTCGGCGGCCACGGGATCCGCACGACCATCGGCTTCCTCCGCGAGGTGCTGGCCAACTCGCTGTTCCGCGACGCCAAGCACAACACGTCGCTGGTGTCCGATGTCCTCGACCTACGGTGACCGCGTCCAGCGCGGACGGTTCGGCTATCCGCGCTGGCTCTCCACGATCCTGCTGGTCGACATCTGGGAGCGGCTCAGCTTCTACGGCATGCAGGCGATCCTGGTGCTGTACGCCGCCGCACCGGCCAGCGCCGGCGGTCTCGGCCTTCCGGCGGGCCAGGCCGCCGCGCTGTTCGGCGTCTACATCGGGTCGGCCTTCGTCCTGTCGCTGCCGGGAAGCTGGATCGGCGACCGCGTGCTCGGCGAACGTCGCGCCGTCCTCTGCGGTGGCGTGATCATCGCCGCCGGACACTTCTGCCTGGCCGTGCCGGGTTCCTTCGGGGCACCCACCTTTTCGTACGCCGGGCTGATCCTCGTCGCGCTCGGCACGGGCCTTTTCAAGCCGAACATCGTCGCGCTGCTCGGCCGCTTCTATGGCGACGACGAGGCCGCGCAGCGCGCGAGCGCGATCTCGATCTTCTACGTCATCGGCCAGATCAGCGCCCTGCTCGCACCGCTGATCACCGGACTGCTCGGCGAAGGCGTCAACTGGCACGCCGGGTTCGCCGCGGCCGGCGTCGGCATGCTGCTCGGCCTGCTGCAGTATCTCGCCGGCCGCCGCCGGTTCGGCCTGGCTGGATCGCGACCCGGACAGCCACTCGCCGCGGACGAACGCGGGCGAGCGGCCCTGGTCGCGGCGGCGGTTGTCGCCGTTCTGGCCGCGCTCGTCGCCGTGGACGTCGCGTCCGGCGCCTTCTCGCCGATGCACGTCGTGATGGCTTTCGGAATCGTCACGCTGATCATGCCGTTCAGCTATTTCGCCGTGCTCTCGCGGCAGCGCGGCTGGACGACCGTACAGCGGACCCGTCTGCGGTCGTTCTTCTGGCTGCTGCTGTCGGTCTCGCTGTTCTGGCTGATGGTCGGCCAGGCCGGCTCACTGCTCACCTTGTTCGCGAAGCACTCCACCGACCGTTCGCTGTTCGGTCTGACGCTGCCGGCGAGCTGGTTCCAGGCGGCGATCCCGGCGTTCATGCTGCTGGTCGCGCCGGTATTCGCCTACCTCTGGGTCCGGCTCGGTCCCCGGTCGAGCACGCCTGGCAAGTTCGCGTTGGGGCTGTTCTTCGCGGGGCTGAGTTTCTCGTTGATGAGCGTGGCCGCCGCGCTGGCCGGCACCGGTGTGTTGGTGTCGCCGCTGTGGCTGATCGCCGTGTTCTTCCTGCAGGCATGCGGCGAGGTGGTGGTCGGACCGGTGGCGATGAGCGCCGCGGCCGAGGTGGCGCCGAAAGCGTACGTGGGACGCGTTATCGGCTTGGTGTGGCTTTTCAGCGCGCTGGGTGCCGGTCTCGGTGCACAGGTCGTACGGCTCGCCGACGTCGTGCCGCACCAGTTCTATTATCTCGGCCAAGGAGCGACAGCGCTGACCGCGGCCGCCGTCCTGGTGGTGTTCGGCGCGCGGCTGCGGTCAGCGTTCGCGCACTCCGCGGCCGTCAGTTCGCACCGGCCGGCGCCGGTTGCCGGTCCAGCGAAACGCTGAACAGGTAGTTGCGTGCGGCGGTGGTCACCCGGCTCGACGGGACCCACCGCCGTCCGTTCCATCCGTACATCCGATAGCCGCGGGTGGCCAGACAGTCGACCACATCCGTGCAGCGTAGGCCGTACTTTCGCAGGTGCCGGTCCTCGACCTCCAGCAACAAATGCGGCAGGTGGCTCTCGATGGTCGCCGCGGCGCCTTCCAGGACCGCCATTTCGGCGCCTTCGACGTCGATTTTCATGAAGTCGACCCGGCTGATGTTCTCCGTCCTGCAGACCTGGTCGACGGTCGTCACCGAAATCGTCACATCGCGGTGCGACGAGAATTCATCATTCGCGCCGGTGTCACTTGCGCCGTGCGAGAGGAATGCACGCCCGCGGATCGGCAGACCCCACCGCGTCGGCACCGTGATGACCTGGCGTCCTGGCTCGCGGCCGACAGCCTCACGGTGCAGCCGGACATTCCGGCCGCCGCCCAGCAACCGTGCCGCGTCCAGCAACCGGGCGGAGCCGGCCAGCGGCTCGAAGCTGTGCACCTGACCGGAGCCGCCAACCAGTTGTGCCAGCGGAAACGTGTACATCCCGTACGCGGCGCCGATATCGAAACACACACCGCCGGACGGAATCAACGCCGGCAGGCCGAGCACCTCCTTCTCGGTGAACGGTGACAGAGCGGCCGACGTTCGCAGTCCGGCCACTATTGCGGCGATACGCTTTCCGGCCGGCACATGGACACCGACCGGCGGCGAGATTGTTTTCGTTGCGGTCATGCCTCTTGGACACGTTGATGCCGCTGTCGCATTGTGTGACGAATCCCACGACCATCCCACGGGCCATCGCATGGCCACATTTCCGTGTGACGCAGGCACATGTGTCGGACTGCAGATCCATCGGTCGCTCCGATTGTCACCGTCCGATGCGATCCTGGATTCCGGGGTCGTTTTTTTCGAGACGCGAATTGGCCCCCGACGTCCAGCCTGCCAGGCGCCTCCGACAGTCTCGGCCGACCTGATCGTGTTTGTCGTACGCGTCGGCTCAGTTTCCGCCGTCCTGCCCGCGACCGTCCGTGGTGCCGTTCGTGGTGCCGTCTGTGGTGCCTGGTCCAGCGGGACCATTGACCGGACCGCCCGATCCGCCGATGAGACTGTCCGGTGGCCTGGTGAAGCCCATTGACGGAAAGCCCTGCACCGCCGCGGCCATCGTCTCGCTGAAGATGTCGTTGGCCACGCGTAGGTCGCCATTGATGGCGCCGGAGTTGGGACGGCTCGGATCGGTGGAAAACGCCGCGCCGGCGAGCTGCGGCACGAAGCCGGCAAACCAGAGCTGCCGGTTCTCCGGCGTCGAGCCGGTCTTGCCGGCCACCGGACGGCCGATCCGTGCGCCGACGCTCTGCGCGGTCGCGCCGCCCGGGCCGGTGCACGAACCGGCCTGCGCGCTCTGTCCGACCGGACAGCGTGCCGCGTCGGTCGCCGCGTCCGCCACCTCCGGCGAGAAGACCTGCGAGCATTTCGGCGCGCCGAGGTCCAGCGTCTTGCCGTCCGGTCCGGTGACCGACTCGATCGGCGTCGGCTCGCAGTGCTTTCCGCGCGCGGCGACGGTGGCGTACGCGTTGGCCATGTAGAGCGGCCAGGTCTGCGAGCCCTGGCCGAACGTCAGCGCATAGCGCGCGCCGGCGCCGGTGTCGCCGCCGGACAGGATCGTCGCCAGGCTGTTGGCCTTGTTACGGCCGGGGAAGAACGAGATGCCGGCCTTGGCGGCCATCTTCGCCACGTTGGTGACCTTGGCCGCGATCTCCAGCTGGACGAAGTACGTGTTCACCGACGCGCCGAAGCCGGACCACATGTTGTGGCGGCCGGCCATCGCCGCCGACGCGTTCTTCACGACGTACGGCTGACCGTTGTCCTCCTTGCCGGGCGTCGCGTACGTGTCGGGGGAGTCGTACGAGGTCGACAGCGGCATCCCCTGTTCGAGGGCGGCCAGCATGGTGAACATCTTGAACGTGGAGCCGGACGGGAAGCCGGTCGCCTTCTGGTTGCCCGGGTCGCCGGTGAGCAACGGGTTCTCGGTGTACTTCCGTTTCGTCTCCGGCCCCGCGTTGGCCGGCGGCGATCCGAACGTACGGTTCACCGCCATCGCCCGGATCTTCCCGGTCCCGGGTTCGACCAACACGATGCCTTGAGCGAGCTTGGCGCCGCGACCGGCCTTGCCGTCGACGCTTTGTTGCGCCGCCGCCTGCATCGCCGGGTTCAGTGACAGCCTGATGACGTAGCCACCGGTTTCCAGCCGGTTCAGGCGTTGCTCGGGATCTGGTCCCAGCGCCGGCTGCTGGCGAGCCCAGATGCGCAGGTAGTCACAGAAGAAGCCCCAGTTGTTCGCCTCGGTGATGGACCGGTTGGGCAGGCACGAGTTGGGCGTTACGGACGGTTTGATGACCGGCGGATGCGCGACCGCG
Organism: Fodinicola acaciae; assembly: GCF_010993745.1. NCBI lineage: Bacteria > Bacillati > Actinomycetota > Actinomycetes > Mycobacteriales > Fodinicola > Fodinicola acaciae. Next base: position 2,384,444 of record NZ_WOTN01000001.1, on the reverse strand, counting down.
TCGGCTCGCTGGGCCGCCGTCAGATAGCCCTGCTCGTGCATCAACCGCAGGACGTGCTGGCGGCGATCCTCTGCCTTCTGCTTCTCGTCCGGATAGTTGACCGGGTCCTTGACGTACGCGGCGAGCAGCGCCGCCTCAGCGGGCGTCAGCTGCTGAGGGGTCTTCGAGAAGTACCGCTTGGCCGCCGCGGCCACGCCGTACGCCCCGTTACCGAAATAGACGGTGTTGAGGTATTTCCCCATGATGTCGTTCTTGCTGAATTTCTTCTCCAGCGCGAGCGCATAGCGCATCTCCTGCAGCTTGCGCTGTGGCGTGATGGCCGTCGCCTTGTTCTGTTCCGCCTTGGTCGGTGCGGTCAGAAACAGGTCCTGCCGTACGTACTGCTGAGTCAGCGTCGAAGCACCTTGCGCAGACGACGTGACCAGGGTCGACACGAACGCTCGCAGCACGCCGGCCAGGTCGACTCCGTTGTGCTGATAGAAGCGGCTGTCCTCGACCGCGACGACCGCGTGCTGCATCACCGCCGGAATCTGCGACAGCGGCACGATCGTCCGGTTCTGCGCGCCGTAAAGCGACGTGACGGGATGGCCGTCGGCGGTGAGGATCCTGGTGGTCTGTGCCAGCGGAGGTGTCGTCAATTCGGTCGGCAGCGCCTCGAAGTGCTGAGCCTGTGCCTTCGCGGCGAGTCCGCCGACCGCGGCCACCGGAAAGGCGGAGGCCGCGAGTACGGCGCCGGCGAGTAGCGCATACAAGAACAAAGAAAACAAACTGGACACGACACTGTGTTGGCGTACGCGCGGCACCATCGCTCCGTTCGGTCACCGGTTGCTCGGCGGGCTTCCTAGAGAAGACGCGCCTCGGCGATCCTTGGTTGCCACGGCATCTCGTGACCAATTCGACGAACCGGCGCCGGGTGCCGCGGCGGGCCGCGGCGTTGCTGGTCAGCCCAGGCTGACGCCGCGAGCGGAGGTCGCGACAGGACAGGGACACATTCTGGACGTGGGCATGGTCGTTGCTCCTTTCCTTGTCGAGCCGACTACGGACCGGAGCGCGCGCGACACTCTGTGGTATCGCGCTCAGTATGGTCCGGCTCGCCGCCGGCCAGTCGCGTTTTGCCGATCGTTCAACGATTCCGGCCGTTCGGTGGACGGTCGCGCGCCTGTTCGTCTCCGGCGGCGGGGCCGGCCGTCCCTGGACACGGTCGTGCGTGGCGCACCCTTCGATTTCGCGCGTTCCGGTAGCACTTGGGTGCCATCATGACGGAATGCCAGCGGACCGCCTGGACGTACGCCTGCTCGGTCCACTCCAGCTGCGGGTGGACAATCGGCCGCTGCCGGTCGGGTCCGGCAAACGCCGAGCACTGTTCGCCTGTCTGGCGGTGCACGACGGCGAGGTGCTCTCGGTGCCGCGGCTCGCGGCGGCCCTGTGGGACGGCGAGCCGCCGGCGGGGGTACGCAACCAGATCCAGGTGTACGTCTCCGCGTTGCGCCGTGTGTTCGCCGCCGCGGGGTTGCCCGAGGCGACGATCCGGACGGATCCGGCTGGCTATCAGGTCCGGCTGCCTGCCGGCACACGCGACGTCGACAGGTTCGCCGAGTCGGTCGTACGCGCCGAGGGCCTGCTCGGAAGCGGCCAGTCGGCGGCGGCCGCCACCGAGCTGCGCCGCGCGCTGGACTGCTGGCGGGGTCCGGCTCTCGGCGGTGTCGAGGCACCGTTCGTCACCGCCGCGGCTGCGCAGCTGGAGGAACGCCGGATGGCGGCGTTGCGCCTGCGGATCGGCGCGGATCTCGCGCTGGGCCGCCACGCGGAGCTGGTCGGTGAGCTCACCAGGCTGACCGCCGATCATCCGCTGGACGAGGGTCTCGCCGCGCGGCTCATCGTCGCGCTGCATGGCACTGGCCGGGTAGCCGACGCGTTGCATGGCTACCGGACGATCCGGGCCGCCCTGGTCGCCGAGCTGGGGATCGAACCCGGCGAACAACTGCGGGGGTTGGAGCGGGTCGTGCTCGCTGGCGAATCCACCGATGGTTTCGTACGGCGATGGTGTGGTGCGCGGGCGTCGCCACCGGTCCGTCCTGACGCCGGCAAGCCAGACAACCATCCGGCCGTCAGGTCGCCACGCGTGCCTCGGCCGAACCAACTGCCGGCGGACGTCGTACCGTTCGTCGGACGCGAGGACGAGCTGCGAAGCGCGATCGCCGCGATCCGTACGAGCGGCGCCGTCGCCGGGACCGGTCACTCCGCGCCGCCGACCGTGATCCTGGTGGGACCGGCCGGTGCTGGTAAATCGGCGTTCGCGGTCCACCTGGCGCACGAGTTGCGCGGTGAGTTCCCGGACGGCGTCCTCTACGCGGACCTGCGCGGCACCGAGAGCGCGGTGTCCGCGTCGACCGTCCTCGCCGGCTTTCTCCGCGCACTCGGCGTGCCGGCGGCAGCGATTCCCGACGGCGCCGACTGTGGGTCGGAACGATCGCGGCTGGTCCGCTCTGCCCTCGCCGACCGACGCGTACTCGTCGTCCTTGACGACGCGAGTGGCGCCGCGCAGGTTCGACCGTTGCTGCCGGGCACCGGCAGCTGTGCCGTCGTGGTCACGGCACGCGTCGAGATCCCCGACCTCGCTGGTCGACGCATCAAACTGGGGGTCCTGACCGAGTCCGACGCGCTGGCGATGCTCTCCGGGCTGGTCGGCGCTGACCGCGTCGCGGCTGAAGACGACGCGGCACGGACCATCGTCGGTCAGTGCGGCCACCTGCCGCTCGCGGTCCGGATCGCCGGTGCTCGGCTCGCCGCGCGACCGCACTGGGCCTTGCGGCAGCTGTCGGCCGCGCTCGCTGACGAGCGAAGCCGCCTGGACATATTGAAAGCCGGCGACCTGGCCGTACGTGCGAGCGTCGAGCTCACCCTGCGGGGGCTCACCGATCGTGTTCAGGCAGGCTTCGCCGCGCTGGGCCTGCTGCCGCCAGGCAGCTTTCCCGACTGGGTGTTGGCACCGCTGCTGGACACCACCGCGGTGGAGGCGGCTGAGCTGATCGACGCGCTCACGGACGTACATCTCGTCGAGGTCGTACCGACTCCGGGCGGAGGCAATCGGGTTGACCTGCGGTATCGCCTGCACGACCTGATCCGCCTGCTTGCACGGGAACGGGCCGGCCAACTCCAAACTGCGGAGCGCCGTGCCGCGGTCGGCCGCCTCCTGTCTGCGTGCCTGGATCTCGGTCGCACCGCGGACCAGCGGATGGACCTCGGGTTCGTCGAGGTGCCCGCGGACCCGCCGTCGCACTGGCGCCTGCCACCGCCGGTCCGCGAGACGATCCTGTCCGATCCCGCCGCCTGGTTTGCCGCGGACCTCAGCCTGCTCGCGAGCGGCGTCGAGCTCGCCGTCGCTGGCAACCAGCCGGAGCTGGCTGGCGCTCTTGCCGGCGTACTCGCCAACTACTGCGAGGTCAACGCGCTGTACGACGACTGGCGGCGTACGCACGAGAACGCGTTGGCGTCACTGGCGATCGCTGGTCCGGATGGTGGAGATGGGGCCACCAGCCTGGTCGTCGAGATGGCCCTGCTGCGTAACCTCGGCGAGCTGCACACCATCCAGGATCGCTATGTCCGGGCCGTCAGCTACTTCGAGTCGTCGTTGGCGATCGCGATCCGCCTGGACAACCTCGACTACCAGGGTGCGGCGCTGTCCGGGCTGGGCTTCCTCTACCGCATCCTCGGCCGCTATGACGCCGCGTTGCGGTCCTTCGCCGCGGCAAGCGACATCTGCCTGAGTACCGGCAACCGCAGCGGCTTCGTCTACGCGCAGCAGGGCATCGCCACGATCCACCGTGAGCGCGGCGAGCTGGACCGTGCCGAGCGTTGTCTCCGCGCATCGCTGGTGCGCTGCCGCGATCCGGAATATCTGCATGGACTCGCGCAATGCCAGCGTGGCCTCGGCGCGATCCAACTCGCGCGAGGCGCGGTTGCCGAGGCGCTGGAGACGTTGGAGTCCGCGAGCGCGGTCGGGAAGCGCATCGGGCCGGTCGACGAGGCGCACTCACTGCGTTGGCTCGCGGAGGCCCGTACGAGCAACGGCGAGCCGGCGGCCGCGCTGTCCATCCTCGAGCGCTGCCGGCAGGTGTACGACCACACCGGCAACGCCTTCGGTCGGGGCCTGACCTGGCACAGCATCGCGCGGGCCAGGCTGCTCGCCGGGGACGCGGGTGGCGCCGAGTCCGCCGCGCGCAACGCCGTGCAGGTGTGGGAGGCCATCGGCGTTCCGTACGCGCACGCTGCCACGTTGGACGTGCTCGCGGACATCTGTCGCGTCCGCGGCATGCCGGCGGTTGCCGACAAGACGGCTCGCCAGGCGGCCGCCATCCGGTCCGCGCTCGGCCTCGGGACCTCGGAAGTCGACGCGATCGCCTCGTCCCAGCCGTAGCCGCCCGGAGCAGGACCGCCTGGTTAGGCTTCGGGCCCGTGACCACCGTTGCCGATGTCGTAGATCTCCTCCACGCTCTCTATCCACCGGACACCGCGGAGTCCTGGGACGCCGTAGGTCTGGCCGCCGGCGATCCAGCCGCCGAGGTGAGCCGCGTTCTCCTTGCGGTCGACCCAGTCTCGGAGACAGTCGCCGAGGCCGTGGACTGTGGCGCGCAGCTGATGATCACGCACCATCCGCTCCTGTTGCGCGGCGTACACACGGTCGCTGCCTCGACGCTGAAGGGCGGCCTCGTTCACACGCTGATCACCAACGGCGTCGCGTTGCTGACCGCGCACACGAACGCCGACGTTGCTCGACCCGGCGTGTCCGACGCACTGGCGGCTCGGTTCGGCCTTCTGGACACGCGACCGTTGGTCGCCGCGCCGGAGGTCGCGGACGGCGCCGGCCACGGCCGTGTGGGTGAGCTGCCGGGAGCGGTCAGCCTTCGCGAGCTGACGCGGATCGCCGCGGACGTGCTTCCGGTCGGAACCGCTGGGGTACGCGCCGCGGGCGATCCGGACCGGTCGATTCGTACGGTCGCAGTCTGCGGCGGCGCCGGCGACAGTTTCCTGGCGGCCGCGGCGACGGCTGGCGCGGACGCCTACGTCACGGCGGATCTGCGTCACCATCCGGTGTCCGAGCATCTCGGCGACGGCGGACCGGCGTTGCTGGACGTGGGTCACTGGTCCAGTGAACGGCCGTGGCTGGATGACCTCGCGGAGCGACTGCGCACGGCCTTCGGCGTGCGGCCGCGGACCGTTGACGTCGTTGGTGGCCGGATACCTGACGAGACGCCCGGCCTGGCCGCTACGGTGGAGGTCCCCATCGAGGTGATGGTTTCGGACCGGGTCACCGACCCGTGGTCCGTACACGCCGGCCGGCCACCCGCCGTGCCAGTTGACCGATAGGAGCCGCCACCGCCGTGAAGGCCGATCCCGCCGCACAACGCCGCCTGCTCGACCTGCAGGCCATCGACACCGCGCTCGGCCAGTTGGCGCACCGCCGCGGCTCCCTGCCGGAGCTCGCCGAGATCGAGGAAGGATCCAAGCGGCTGACCGAGCTGACCGACTCGGTCGCCGCCGCTCGTGCCGAGGTCCAGGACCTCGACCGGGACGTACGCCGCCTTGAGATGGACGTCGAACAGGTCCGCACTCGCGCCGACCGCGACCAGCAGCGGATGCAGGCCGGCGGGCTGCCGGCCAAGGAGCTCGAACGCCTGCAGCACGAGGTCGAGTCGCTGGCGCGGCGGGCCTCCTCGCTGGAGGACGACGAGCTGGAGTTGATGGAGAAGCGCGAGCAGGCCGAGGCCGTGCTCACCGAGGCTGAGTCGGCACGTGACGAGCTGGCCACGCGGGTCACCGATGCGAGCGGACGACGCGACGCGGCGTACGCGGAGATCGACGCCGAGGTCGAGAAGCGGACGACCGAACGCTCCGGCGTTGTGTCGGACATCCCCGACGACCTGCTGAAGCTCTACGAGCGGATCCGCGGCAACACGGGGATCGGCGCGGCCCTGCTTCGCGCGCGCCGGTGTGAAGGTTGCCGGCTGGAGCTGTCCGGATCGGATCTCGCCGAGATCAAGAAGACCGCACCGGACGAGGTCGTACGCCACGAGGAATGTGGACGGATCCTGGTCCGGACCGAGGCATCTGGTCTGTGAGACGCCGGGCCTCGGCGAGACGGCTGAGGTCCGGACGCTCGCTGACCACAAGTGGTCAGGATCTCGGGAGGCCTTCGTGCGGCGTGTCGGTGATCCTGTCGACAGGCAGTACGACCTGCCGAAATCGCAGTTCGACCGTGCCGGCGGTCACGGGCGGACGCACACCGCGTGGATCACTTCCGGACCGGTCGGTCCTGCGTACGACTCCGCTGGCCCTGCCGGCTGAACGGCATCTGACCTGCGAGATGGCGTCCGCGGCCGGATATCGGTAGCCCCAACCGTGGACACCCTCTCGCCGCGGCTCCGACGCGGTCATCGCGACGCGCGAGCGCACGGCGGATATCCTTCCAGACACGCTCGATGCGCCGACTCAGGTCGCCGCTCAGCCGCCGACGGACGCTCGCGAACGTCTACGACTGGATTCGGCGTGAACGGCTCAGCGAGCGTACCGATGGTCAAACTGCACAGCCAGCACCAAGACCAGCAGTGACACGGTCACTGACACCTCAGCGGCGAGGGTGGTATGACGGCGACTCCGATCCTGCCTAGTGGCGTGCTGCCGGTTGCCACGGCCATCGACCTGGTGCAGGTCAGTCCGGTGGATTCCGGCCAGGTGCGCGCCGTCCAGGACGTGATCGCCGCCTCCGAGGACTTCGCCATGCTCGTCGACGGCTTCCCGCCGCCGCCGGACGAGGCGGAGCAACTGCTGGCGAAGATCCCTCCGGGCAGCCATCCGGAGGACAAGGCCGTCATGCTCGTCCGGCTGGGGAGCGCCAACATCGGCGTCCTCGATGTCGTACGAGACTGGCCGCAACGTCGCACGTGGATGATCGGTCTGCTGGTGCTTGTGCCGGCCGCTCGCGGTCGCGGCGTCGGCGGTCGGGTGGTGGCGACGGTCGATCGTTGGGCCATCGAGTCCGGGGCGAAGAAGCTGCGGGTGGCGGTCGCTCCGGCGAACGTCCGCGGCCTGCGGTTCTGGCGACGACAGGGCTTCAGTCCGGTCGAGGTGAGCCGCTCCGGACCACATCGGCTTGAGCGGCCGGTCATCGGCTTTTAGGCCGCGTGCCGCGCGGTCATTCCGACAGCGGCAGGCCGGCGAGCGCTGCCAGTTGGAGCGAGACCCACAGCGCGATCAGGCCAGCGAGCAAACTCGCCGGCACGGTCGCGGCGCCGAGTCGGAGAAACTCCGCAGTCGACGGCGCCGTGCCGTGTCGACGCAGAACTCGCCGCCATAGCAGCGTGGCGAGCGACCCCACGTACGTCAGGTTCGGCCCGATGTTGACGCCGAGCAGGACGGCGAGCAGGAGTTCCGGTCGCCCGGCGGCCACCGGTACGAGCAGGAGCGTCGCCGGGAGGTTGTTGACCAGGTTCGCCAGGAGCGCGGCGATGCCGGCCGCCACGAGGAGGTCCACGAATCCGTCGCCGCTCGGGAACACGGCTGTCAGCACACCGCCGAGTCCGTGACTACTGACAGCGGCGACGACGATGGCGAGCGCGAACACGAAGAGGCAGAACAACGGGTTGGTCTCGCGGAGGATGCGCCACAGTGTCGGGACGCGACGGGACTCACTACGCATCCATACCTGCCGCACAGCCAGCACGACGGCGCCTATGGCCGCCACCACGGCCGGATCGATGCCGAGCGGACCCGCCACGGCAAACCCCGCCAGGCAAGCGCCAAGCACCGTGAGTGCCACGACCGGCGGCTGCTTCGCGTCGATGACCGTGGTCGCACTCGCCGACGACTTCAAGTCACTGGCGAAGAACAGCCTGATCAGGGTGTACTCGGTGGCGATCACGGCCAGCCACGGGACGGTCATCAGCGCCGCGAAGGCGAGGAAAGACAACCTGCTGTCGTGATACGCGAGCAGGTTCGTCAGGTTCGACACCGGCAGCAGCAGGGAGGCCGAGTTCGCCAGGTGACCGCAGGCGTACACGTGTGGTCTGGCTGGCACACGTAGTCGCGCTGCCGTCGCGACGACGACCGGTGTCAGTAGTACGACCGTCGCGTCCAGGCTGAGGACCGCCGTCGTCGCGCTCGCGACGGCGAAGACCACGACGAGAAGACGCCTGGGGCGAGCAGTCGAGGAGTGCGCCATCCACGCCCCGGCCCAGCTGAAGACGCCTTCCCGGTCGCACAGATGAGCGAGCACCAGGATCGCGGCCAGGAACCCGACGGTCGGGCCGAGGCGTACGACCTCCGACCATGCCTGTCCGGCCGTCACGAGGCCAAAGACCACCGCCAGAACTGCGGCCGGCACGGCCACCGCGGCTTCGGGAACGCGCCGATGACCAGCCGTCGCGCCGGCCAGCGTGAGGCCGAGAAGCAGGATCGCCGCGATCGTTGGCACGTTCAGAACGGTACGTATCGCACTACACAAAGATTCCGTGGCGGACATTGTTGTGAAGTGCTTCGCATCCCCGGCGGTGGGCAGTAGTTTCTCTCCCGCGTCTGTTACGGCGTTCCGCCGAAAAAGGGAGGTCACGGTGCCCGAATTGGAGAAAACGCCGGATCCGGGAGATTCTCCCGGTACGCGCCGTCCGGCCGGGTCCGGCGGTCGCGGGTACTGGAACCTGCTCCTGCTGATCCCGATCCTGCTGCCGCTGTTGTCGCCGCTGTACAACACCAAGGAGCCGCAGCTGTTCGGTCTCCCGTTCTTCTACTGGTTCCTGCTGGCGCTCATCCCGCTGCTGGTCGTGGTGACCGTGGTCGTCTACCTGCTCACGAAGCCGAGGAGCTGATATGCCGCAGCTTTCCGAGCATTACGTCGAACTGGCCATTGTCATCGTGCTGTTCCTGCTGGTGTCCGGGATGGGGTTCGTTGCGGCGCGGTGGCGGCGGGCCGGCGGCCTCGACCACCTCGACGAGTGGGGACTGGGCGGCCGCAGCTTCGGGTCATGGATCACCTGGTTCCTGCTCGGCGGCGACCTCTACACGGCGTACACCTTCGTGGCCGTCCCGGCCCTGCTGTACGCGAGCGGAGCGCTCGGCTTCTACGCGGTGCCGTACACGATCATCGCGTTTCCGCTGGTGATGTTGCCGCTGTGCCGGATGTGGTCGGTCAGCCACGTACACGGTTTCGTGACACCGGCGGACTTCGTGCGTTCACGGTTCGGCTCGCCGACGCTCGCCCTGCTTGTCGCGATCACCGGCATCGTCGCGACCATGCCGTACATCGCACTGCAGCTCGTCGGCATCGAGGCGGTCCTGACCGCGATGGGGATCACCGGTCACCTTCCGCTGATCGTGGCGTTCTTGATTCTCGCGCTCTACACGTACAGCTCAGGCCTGCGCGCACCGGCGCTGATCGCCTTTGTCAAGGACACGCTGATCTACCTGGTGATCGTGGTCGCGGTCATCGTCATCCCGATCAAGCTCGGTGGCTGGGACATGATCTTCGGCGGTGCCGAGAAGGCTCTCGCGGCGATCAACCCGGTCACGCACGCGCCGAAGGGCAGCCTGCTGCTCAATGCCAACAACCAGCTCCAGTTCGTGACGTTGGCGTTCGGGTCGGCTCTGGCTCTGTTCCTCTATCCGCACTCGCTGACCGGCGTACTGGCCGCCAACAGCCGCGCGACGATCAAGCGCAACATGGCCGCACTGCCGGCGTACAGCCTCCTGCTTGCGCTGATCGCGCTCCTCGGCTACATGGCGCTTGCCGCCGGCGTCAAGCCGGTCGTCAACGCCGGCAAGCCGGACGGCAACACGGTCGTGCCGCTGCTGTTCGACAAGGTGTTCCCCGACTGGTTCACCGGCATCGCTTTCGCCGCCGTGGCGATCGGCGCACTGGTGCCAGCGGCCATCATGTCGATCGGCGCCGCCAACCTGTTCACCCGCAACATCTACAAGGAGTATCTGCGCCGCGATGCTTCGCCGAAGGAGGAGGCGCAGGTCAGCAAGCTCGCCTCGCTGATCGTGAAGATCGGCGCGGTCGCGTTCATCCTCTTCCTGAACACCCAGTTCTCCATCGACCTGCAGCTGATCGGCGGCGTGATCATCCTGCAGACGCTGCCGTCGGTGGCCATCGGCGTCTACACGCGGTGGTTCCACCGCTGGGGCCTGATCAGCGGTTGGGTGGCCGGCATGCTGGTCGGCCTGGTCATGCTGTACCAGATCCCCAACCCGGCCAGCGGCAAGGCGCACTTCGGCGGCTCCGCGTACAGCCTGTCCAACCTCGGCCTGGACAGCAAGGTGCAGATCTACGTCGGGTTCGTGGCGGTGATCGTGAACATCGTCGTCGCCGTCATCGCGACCCTCGTGTTCCGCGCGATGAAGGCCCCTGACGGCGAGGATGGCACCAAGCCCCGTGACTACACGGTGGAGGCCGGCGATCCAGGCGTACGCGACGTGCCGGAACTGGTCGAGGGAGCCGCCGCCAAGTAGCTGATCCGCGGCAGTCCGACAAGGACCCCGTTCCAGCAAGGACAAAGCCTGAGCAATACGATCCGGAGGCGGACGAGTTGGCCGGGCGGCCGCGGCGTACGCACCGTCGGTGCGCGCACCGAGGAAGGTCCGGGCTCCGTAGGGCAGGGTGGTTGTTAACGGCAACCCGGGGCGACCCGCGGGACAGTGCCACAGAAAGCAGACCGCCGGTCCGGTGCATTGGCTCCGAGAGGAGTGGGCGTGCCGGACCGGTAAGGGTGAAACGGTGGTGTAAGAGACCACCAGCATCTCGGGTGACCGGGATGGCTCGGTAAACCCCACCCGGAGCAAGGTCAAGAGGGCCGCCGGCGGCAACGGTCGCCGGTAGCCTGCGCAGGCGTTCGAGGACGGCCCGTCCGAGCCTGCGGGTAGACCGCTGGAGCCTGCCGGCGACGGCAGGCCGAGATGGATGGTCGCCGGCCGGAGCGATGCCGTGAGGTGCTCCGGTCACAGAACCCGGCCTACAGGCCAACTCGTCCCACTTCCTTTTCTTTCGGACAGGCGGTCCGTCCATTTGCGAGGCTGGTCGCCGCACCTAGCCTCTGCTACGGTCGTCGGGTGACTGCCGGGTTGGCTGACTGCCGAGAGAGCAAGGGCTATCCGGCTGTGCGTTGATCACCGGACGGGCTCGAGGCCCGCCGCACCTGTGTGAGGACCGCTTCAGGCGGATCTTGCGGAGGAAGGAGGTGATCGCAATGTCCCGCCACACTGTGTCGCTCGAGTCGTGGACCGACTTCGTCTCCAGACACGCCGCTGGAGGTGTACTCGCCGGTCGGGTCAGCGCCGTCGTTCCGTTCGGCGTATTCGTCGAGGTGGCCGACGGGATCGAGGGCTTGCTACCAAGAGGCAATTGGCTGTCGGAGCGGACTGAGCGTGCGATCGGGTCGACTGTATCGGTCCGGATTGACGTTCTGGACCCAGAGAACCGTAGGGTGAGTCTCGTCGAAATGCCGGAGTCGTAAACAGGGCCGGCTGAAGGTGTCCGGAGGCCGCGCCACGGCGGGGCCTCCGGACATCCGCTCAGGCGCCGCTTGGCAGCGTCCACCGCTGTGCGCCGGTGCCGTTGCAATCATAGATCTGCAGGCGCGTCCCGTCGGTGGTGTTGGAGTTGGGGACGTCCAGACAGCGTCCCGAGTTCGGGTTGCGCAGCGATCCGTCCGCCTGTTGCTGCCAGATCTGTGCGTTCGTCCGGTTGCAGTCCCACAGCTGGATCAGCGTGCCGTTGCCCGTCCCGCTGTTGGCGATGTCCAGACACTTGCCGAGCGCACCGATGCTCTGGTCGGACCGGAGCGTCCACTTCTGCGCGTCGGAGTTGTTGCACGTCCACAGCTGGACGGCCGTGCCGTTGGCCGTACCGCTGTTCGACACGTCGACGCATTTACTGCCGAGCCCGACGATGGCGCCGGTCGCGCCGTTTGAGACGACGTAGTCGAAGGACGGTGGAGCATCGGCCGCCGCGGATCCCCATGCGGTGTTCGGGCTGGAGCCGAGAGTGAAGTTCAGACTGCCACCGGCGGCGACGAATGACTCACTCAGCCACGGTTTGGTCGATGCCTGTCCGTTCACGGTCAGCGCCTGGACGTACTTGATGCTGTCCGAGGCGTTCGGCGCGTTGATGGTGATCGTCGCACCATTGCCTCTGTTGATCGTGATCTGGCTGAACAGTGGACTGGCCAAAACGAGCTCGGACCGTCCCGGAGCCTCGGGATACATGCCGATCGAGGCCCAGACGGCCCAGGAGGACAGCTGGCCGAGGTCGTCGTTGCCGACCTCGCCATCCTGAGTCGGCTTGTACAAGGTCGTAACGGCGCGGCGGACGACGTCCTGCGTCCGGTACGGGGCTCCGGCGTACGCGTAGGCCCACGGAGTCTCCGCCGACGGTTCGTTGCCGAGGTAGGCGTTGGCCTTGTCAGGACCCGCGTTGAGCTCGGCGAAGAAGCCGTCCAGACGCGGGACGACCGAGCCATTGCCTCCCATCCCGGCGAACAGGCCCTGGTAGTTGAACGGCACCATCCACGTGTACTGGGCGCCGTTGCCTTCGGTGTACTCGCTGCCGGAACTCGGGTTGAACGATGGCCAGCCGCCGTCGTTGTCGCGAGGTTGGATATAGCCGTCGTGCATCAGGTTGCGCCATCCCTGCGCGCGCTGCAGGTAGGTTTTGGCCACCGAGGTGTTACCGAGCCGCTGCGCGAGTTGGGAGATCGCAAAGTCGCTGCTGTAGTACTCCAGGCTGGTCGCTGCCGATCCCCACACTCCGCCGGTGCCGGTGGGGACGTATCCCTTGGTGTTGTACGGCGCGTATCCAGGACGTTGGTTTCCGTTGGAAGTGCCGGCGACAGCGCGGTTGAGCAGGTCTGTGGCGTTGAAGCCGGTGCCGCCGAACGCGTACATGCTGGCCGCGATAGTTGGCAGCGGGTCGCCGTTCATCACGCCGGTGCCGCCGTTGGCGAGCGTCCAGCGGTCGAGGTAGCCGGCCTGCGCGGCCTGGTCCGTGATCGACTGTCCGATGTCCGACGCGGTCGCTGGGTCGAGGAAGGCGACGAGTTGTGTCTGCGATCGGTAGACGTCCCAGCCGGAGAAGGTGGCGTACTGGGTGTGTCCGGCTGCTGCCGTGTGCACGGTCTTGTCGAATCCGACGTACTGTCCGTTCACGTCGGAGAACGTCTGTGGAAACAACAGCGAGTGGTACAGCGCGGTATACAGGATCGTCGCCTGCGCGGCCGTACCGCCGCTGACCGAGATGCGAGTGAGCTGCGCGTTCCAGTCGGCTCGAGTGCCGTCCCGGACCTGTTCGAAGGTCCGGTTGCCTTGCTCGCTGGAGAGGTTCTGCTGCGCATTCGCGATGCTGACGAACGAGATGCCGACTCGGGCCGTGACAGTACGGCCGGTCGAGGTGTCGAAATGCAGGATCGGTTGCGTCGCCGTAGGTGTGTCGTAGCCCATGATGGTGTGGTCGAACGTCGCCGTGAAGTAGACCCGATAGCGGTTGCCGGCTCCGCAGAATCCTCCGCCGTCCTCATAACCGGTAATCGTGTTGGTCCCGACCGTAAACGCACCCATGGCGTTGTTGAACGCTTTCGCCACATCGATCAGTAACGAGGCAGTGTCGGTGCCGGGGTAGCTGAACCGAGCGATGCCGGCGCGTTTGCTCACGGCCAACTCAGTGCGCAGACCGTTGTCGAAGGTCACGCTGTAGCTGCCGGGAGCCGCGGACTCGTTCGCGTGCGAGAACGTGTACGACGACACGAGGTTTCGGCCGATGATCGGCATGAACGGGATGTTGCCGTAGTCGCCGCAACCCGCGCCGGAGATGTGCGTGAGGCTGAAGCCACGGATGCGGTTGTCGTCGTAGAAGTAGCCGCCGTGCTGGTAGGTGACGGTGTCCGGACTCCACTGGAGCATTCCGAACGGCGCGTCCGCGCCTGGGAAGGTGTTGCCGGCACCGCCACCGTTACCGAAGTCCGTGGCGCCTGGCTTCGTGCCGACGAACGTGTTGACATACTGCGCTGGGTCGTTGACTGCGGTCGCGCCGGCACGAGCCGGTGTGGCGGCAGCTGGTGCCGCGGTCAGCATCAGGCTGGCCGCGAGACTCAGCGAGAAGCTGGCAGCGAGACACAACTTCCGTCTGGTGGATCTGCCGATGTGGGACAGGAACAGCATGCGGTCCTCCACGGGACTGGGCGGGGGAGCGGGCTGAGCAGCCTGGGAACGTTATCAACCGCGATGCCGGTTCGGTACCCACAAATGGGTATTCCGCGGGATGAGACAGCTCTTCGCCTCACGTACAACCGCCGCCAACCGTCTGCAAGCCGCCCGGGGCCTGTCCTCGCGATTCTTGTCGTACCCACTCCGCAACGTGGATGTAAGCCATTCACCGACCTGAGGGGTGGAACCGACATGGCGGACACCGCATCGACCACGCGGGCCAACGAGGCTCCAGGAGAGACAGCGCAGCCTCCAACAGAGACGGAGGAGCAGACCCGCGCCAGCGAGGAGTCTCCGTATGCCGACATGGAGAGTGCTCTGGTCGGTGGGCGGGATGTGCCGCCGTCGGCAGCCGAGCTCGTCGGCCAGTTGAAGACGTCGGTGCTTGCGACGGCCATCACCAGGCGGATGTCGCGCATGACCGCAGATGAGGCGCTGTTCCTTACGATGATCCTGGAGTTCGACCGCCGCAACGGTTGGGCGGCGCAGGGAGTCCTGTCGTGCGCGCACTGGCTTGCGTGGAAGTGTGGCCTGTCGTTGCCGACGGCGAAGGAGCGGCTGCGGGTCGCGCGTACGCTCGAAAACCTGCCGAAGCTGCGCGCCGCATTCGCTCGCGGCGAGGTGTCGTACTCGAAAGTGCGCGCATTGACGCGGATCGGCACGCCGGAGTTGGATGACCGGCTGCTGGCGCTCGCGCTCAGCGGCAACGCGAGCCACGTCGAGCGTGTGGTCCGCGGTTTTCGGAGGGGCAACCGTCCCAGGTCGGCCCGGCGGACGTCGCCGCCGGATGGTCCCTCCGACGAGTCCACGGACGCGCGCCGGTCTGGTCGGGAGAATGACGGCTCGGAGGGCGATGAGCTGCCGGAGGGTTTGCGAGACGTCAATGCGGTCCGCCTGCCAGATGGCAGGATGCGCCTTACCGCGGTCTTGGAGGCCGACGAGATCGAGATTCTTTTCTTGGCGCTTCGTAAGGCGCGGGAGAGTGCCGAAGCTGCTTCGAGCGCTCAGGCTGACGTTCCTGTGGTCGACGAGGCAGCGAGCGGCGACGACGTCAACCCGGAGTCCCGTGTGTCGGAGGTGGCGGATCTGGACGCTGAGCGGTCAGCACGCCGCGCGAGCAGCGAGCCGATCCGGGACGCATGCGGCGCTGTGTCCGGCCCGTACGCGGATGCTCTGTTGCGCCTGGCCGAGTCGTTTCTCGCTCACGGTCCTGCCGCGCGTCCAGGCGATGAGCGCAACACATTGGTGGTGCACGTGGAGAGCGACGTGCTGAGCGGAGCCGAGGAGCCGGATCTGATCGACCGGTGCGGCCTGGAGCCGGGGCCGACGCTGGGCCTGCCGACTATCCGGCGCATCGCCTGTGACTGCACGGTCATCGACGCGGTGACCGGCGAGTCGGAAGTCGACGCCGAGTCTCATGTGACGGTTCCGAGATGGCTGCGTCGTCGCCTGCGTCGTAGAGACGGCGGCTGCCGTTATCCAGGTTGCTCTGATCACCAGTGGGTCGATGCGCACTTCATCGTGCATTGGACCGACGGTGGAGCCCTTGAGCTGGACAATCTCGTTCTCCTCTGCCTGCGGCACCACCGGTACGTGCATGAGTTCGGTTGCCAGGTTCGCGTGCTGGGCAGCGGCGCAGTTGAGGTCACCGATCCCTCTGGTGCTGTCGTGCCGGTCAGTCCTCCGTTGCCGGGTGTGGAAGAGGGTCAAGGTTCGCAGGCGCCGGCCGCCGCATGCGACGGCTCAAGCAGCAACGGGCCTAGCGACGATGCGGTGGTTGCCGCGCCGTCGTGCTATTGGACCGGCGAGGCGCTCGACCTCGACGAGGCGGTTGCCGCGCTCCTGGACGACACCAAGCGTCGGTGGTCCTTTCCGTGGTTTCGCAAGTCCGCCAAGCATTCTCGGAGGAACGCTGGCTGATCGACCGACACCCCGATCCGCTTGGACAACTGAACATGTTGGCCGACGATTCTGCCGACCGTGAATGTCGGCAGGATGACGCAGCTACTGCTGACGTCGTGCAGCTCGGCTGGAGGGCTCCATGTGGCGCCGATCGCTGGTCTGGGCCTCTCGTCCGACAAGCTCGGTCGCCCAACTACGAATTTCGGATGTCGTCGCCTGATCCGGCGGACTTGGAGGGGCTTGAGGAGAAATTTGCAGTCGGAGCAGTCGAAGGCGGACTCGATGGGAGGTTTTCGCGCACGGTGACGACGCCGCCGAGCCAGATGCAGTGCAGGTCGCGAGGAGCAGTCTTCTGGCAGCCAGCGGGTACGTCGCGCCACTCGAAGCCGGCCGGCAAGATCATGAGCGAGCGGTGGCCGATCTGATAGTCGCCGGCGCAGGTCTTGCTACCCGTACAGGTGTAGCTGCCCCTGGCCTCGACCTGAGAACACGGTGTCGCAGGCGTGGCCGTGCCGCACTTGCCTGTCGGCCCTTCGTGGACGTCCGTGCCGTTGAGCCGAACGATCGGCGTCTCTTGCAGGGCCGTCATCGTCTCGCCGTGTGGACCGGACGTGCAGGACATCTTGGCCGCGTAGTCGGTGCGTGTGCTGCTCAGGGTGGTGCCAGTGTAGGCAGCCGTGACCTGGCCGTCGATGTTGCCATTGCAAGTCAGCGGGTCGCTGGCGGCTACGCCATTCGCGCCTACAGCGGTTGCTCGCCAGTCGCCGACGGCGGAGCGACGATCAACACCGCTGAGCGTTGCTCCTGTGGCTGGCTGTGTCGACGCTACGAGCAGAACCAACGCTGATGCGGCGAGGCTGATCCTGAGAGTCAAAAACATCCGCTTTGCTATCACAAGCGCACTATACGTGGTTTGAGGGGTGCTTAGAGGCGGCCTCGATGTGGGGTGATCCGAGCCGCGACGATGATCAATGCGACCAGTACGCCGAGACCAGCGATGCCGACGGTCACCCAAGCGGCGGTTTGACTGGTGGGTGGGCTCGCCGTCGGGTGCGGAGTTGATGCCGATATGCCTGGCGCTGGCGAGTGCGAGCCACTCGGTGCAGCGGATGGAGTCGCCGGCTGGCTCTGGGCGAGTGGGCCGGCCCACCGGCCGTATTGGCCGGCGGCCGTGCCGGCGCACGCCGATGCATATCGGTCGCAATAGGCGACGATCGACCTGGCCGACGTCGCAGCGAGAACGGCGTGTGCGATCGCGCGCGTGAGCGTACGTGCTGCGGCAGCATAGAGCGCATCCAGCTGGTTTGTCGCGGACGGCTGCGACGGCGACAGGCGATCGCCTTCGCCGGTCGACAAGGCGAAGACGGTGTCGCCGTCCACAAGGCTGTGCGCGGGCGTGATGGCCCTGGCAAGTCCGTCCTGTCCGGCGCTAGCGAGCCGTGCGGCGGCCGCTTTGTCCAGGGCCGCGTTGGTGGCGACGACAGCGATTGTCGTGTTGAGGGCCGGCGCGTTGCCGGCGGTCGCTGTCGTGAGGCATTCCCGCGCCGACGGCGTTCGTAGGCCGGCGAACTCTCCTGGCAGACCGGAGCGGACGCCGACGATCGAACAGTCTGAGGGATCTGTCGCCGAACCGGCCGCGTTCACGATCACGATGGCGCCGACAATGTCACCGCCGGGCAGGCGGACACTGGCTGTACCCAGGCCGCCTTTGATGCCGCCGGCCCGTGCTCCGGTTCCGGCGCCGGCGGTGCCGGAGACCACCGGCCCGGCGCCTGCGGCTGAGATCGCTCGTGTGCCGAACTCAGCTGTCGGTCGCGCTTCAAAGGATCCGCCACGGCCAAGATCGAAGATGACCGCCGCTGGCACGATGGGTACGACCTGCGCTGGCGACGGCCCGACACTTACGCCTTGGTGGTGCTGCTCCAGCCAGCTCATTACACCGCCAGCGGCGTCCAGTCCGTATGCGCTGCCGCCGGTCAGCATCACGGCGTTGACCGCCGAGTTGGCATTCAAGGGACTCAGCAGGTCGGTCTCTCGTGTGCCAGGCGCTCCGCCGCGCTGGTCGACGCCGCCGACGGCACCGCGAGCGGCGTGCACCACCGTTGTGCCGGTGAGATAGGCACCATCCGTCCGTTGGTAGGACCCGACGGTGATCCCTGGTACGTCGGTGATGGAGTTGTTGGCGCCGGCCCGCTCGGCCTCGGTGTCGGAGGTCGGATTCGGCCTCGAACCAGGGGCTGAGCTGATGCTGACCGAGGAGCTGGGGCTGGGGGTCGGCGCTGCCGCCAACCTGCCAGGCTCGGACGTGATGCCTGCGATGCCGACTGTGGTCGTTGCGGCGACCCAGACGGCGATCGTCGCTGCCGTGGCGCGGGTGATCCGCTTCGCGGCGACCTGCCTTCGAGTGCGTCCAGGTCGATTGGCCGCTTGCCCCGGCGCCATCGGTCCTCCCGGTGAGATGGACGATCTGCGTGACTGCCGAATCATGCCAAACCGGCGCGGTGCCGCACGGCAGGGTGCTGCGGAGTGTCCCTCGCCCACGGGCCTCGGATCAGCCGACGGTCGCTCGCGACTTCGGTGTGCGGCACCATGCGCGAAGAGCGCGCAGTGCGCCTGTCTCGTCGGATCCCGCCCAGGCGACGTATCCGTCGGGCCGGACCAACACATACCGGGCAGACACGTCGGCGGGCTCTGTCGTCCCGGCGACTGCGATCCGAACGTGGTCGGACCAGACCTCAGTGTGGCCGGCTGTTGCCGTCGAAGACACCAGCAGGACGAACTTGCCGTCGCGGAGTGCCTCGTAGAGGCGCTCGCCGCCATCGGTGGCTGCCAGCGTCACATCGGCGGCGCGGCGTCCGATGAGCGGATGTGAGCCGCGAGGAGCCGGATAGCGTACGGCGATCCCGGACACGCTGAGCCCAGCGCGGAGGTTGACCGCGGAGATGTTGCTGACCAGGGTCCCAGCGAGTGCTCGCGCAGCGCGTTGCCACCAACGGCTGGCCAAAGCCATCCGCAGGATCGCGCCGCTGGACCGCAACACCGCCTGTCCGGCCGGATGCCGCTCGGCCTGGTAGCTGTCGAGGAGGCTGTCCGGAGCGCATCCGTGTACGGCCGCGGCGAGCTTCCAGCTCAGGTTGGCGGCGTCCTGCAGGCCGGTGTTCATGCCTTGTCCACCGGCAGGGGAGTGGACGTGCGCGGCGTCGCCGGCGAGGAAGACCCGTCCAACGCGATAACGCGGCGCCTGGCGCTCGTCGCTGTGAAACCGGGACAGGAATCGTGGGTCGTGCATGCCGAAGTCGGTGCCGAGCGCCTCTCGCGTCATCGCCGCGACCTCACCGAGATCCACGGGCGCGGAGTCAGGCAGCTGGTGCCGTCGGTTCCAGGCCATCACTCGATACCAGCCGTCTCCGAACGGTGCGATGAAGGCGAACCCGTTCTTCGTCCCGTTGGCGGTCAGTACGGCCGGCGGCGTTTGCGTCAGTCGTACGTCCGCGAGCATCACGGACTGCACGGCGGACCGTCCCGGGAACGGGAGGCTCAACGCTTTGCGGACAGTGCTGCGTACGCCGTCGGTGCCGACGAGATAGCTGCCGCGGTATTGCGTCTCGAGCGCGGAGGCGCGGCCCGTCGGCCCATTGGCGTGCCGGCGAACGGTCACGTCGACGCCGGTCTCGTCCTGGTGAAGCGCCACGACCTCGGCGCCGCGCACGATCTGTGCGCCTGCCGCGACCGCGCGGCGCTCCAGCAGGCGCTCGACGTTGTACTGCGGGGTGACCAGGAGATACGGAAAGCGGCTGGGGAGCCGGTCCAAGTGCACGTCGAAACGGCTGAACAGGCGCACGGAGGACAGCTTTGTTCCCATGGCGATCAGCTCGTCAGCGAGACCGCGTGCATCGAGTAGTTCCAGCGAGCGCGCATGGACGGCGAATGCTCGGCTCAGGTTGGACTCGGCGCCGCGTCGCTCCAGAACGGTGGTGCGTACGCCTGCTGTTGCCAGATCGCCGGCCAAGAGCAGGCCCGCCGGACCTGCGCCGACGACGAGAACGTCGGCTTTTTGCTGCTGCGAGCGTGCGCGGGTCGGCTCTGCGGAGGAAGTGATGGCCATGTCCTCTCCTCGGGTCGTCGGGTGCCAACGAGTGTTGGCCAACGTCTGTTGGCAACGGTAGATCTGATTGACGAGCCACGTCAACAGTTGTTGGCCTACACTTGTTGGCATGGACTCGGGTAACAGCGCCGGCCGCCGGTCGGACGGCACGAGGGCGGCCATCCTGGCCGCTGCGCGGCAACGGTTCTCACTGGATGGCTACGAGCGGGCCACGATCCGGGCGATCGCCGCGGACGCCGGGATCGATCCGTCGATGGTGATGCGCTATTACGGCAGCAAGGAGAAGTTGTTCTACCTGGCGGCCGAGTTCGATCTCCGGCTGCCGGATCTGGCCTCCTCGCCGCCTGAGCAGTGGGGAGAGATCCTCGCGCGCCACATGGTCCTCCGGTGGGACGGCGACGAAACGCTGATGGCCCTCCTACGAGCGGCAGTCACCAACGAGGCTGTGGCCGAGAAGGCCCGGACGATCTTCGCTGGCCAGCTGGCGCCGCTGGTCAGGAGCGCGTACGGCGACGATGCCGCGGCCGCCAAGCGCGCCGGACTCGTCGCGACACAGGCGCTTGGCTTTGCGCTTTGCCGCTACATTCTCAGGTTCCCACCGGTGGTGGCGCTGACCGCGGACGAGGTCGCACAGTGGATCGGTCCGACCATCCAGCGCTATCTCCAGCCGACCGTGGAAGAGGAATGACGGGATGACGGCGGCCCTCGATGATCGCGGCGATCGTGTGGAGCTTCCAGCGCCACCGCGTCGTGTCGTGTCGCTCGTACCGTCCTTGACCGAGAGCATCGCGCGGAGCAACCACGACATCCTCATCGGCGCCACGGACTTCTGCGTGCATCCGGCAGGACTGGAGGTGCGGCGGATCGGCGGCAGCAAATATCCGCGCGTTCCCGACATCATCGGCTGCGCGCCGGATCTGGTGCTGGCCAACATGGAGGAGAACCGCAAGGAGGACGTCGACGCGTTGCGGACGGCTGGCATCGCGGTGTGGGTGACCAATCCACGGACTGTGATCGAGGCGATCGACTCGCTGCGCCGGCTGCTGGCGTTTTGTGGTCTCGGCACGCCGGATTGGCTGGCGATCGCAGATCGTTCGTGGATGACGAGTCCCAGGCGCGATAGACCGGTCCCGGTCGTCGTGCCGGTGTGGCGGCGACCGTGGGTCGTGCTCGGCGGCGATACGTTTGCCAGCGATCTTCTGGCTCGTCTGGGATACGTCAATGTGTTCGCCGACGAGCCGCAGCGCTATCCGCGGCCGACGCTAGCCGAGATCCAGACGTGCGGCGCCCGGCTGGTGGTCCTGCCCGACGAACCGTACGCCTTCACGGCGGACGACGGGCCGGAGTGCTTCCCGGATCAGGACTGCGCGCTGGTCGACGGTCGTACGTTGACCTGGTACGGCCCAACGTTGGCGACTGCGGCGGACGTGATCGGCCGGCAGCTGCAGGAGATGTTCCGCAGCAGCGGACCGCCCGGTCGGTCAGCGGACTAGAGTCGAAACCATGCCTGGATCGATTCTTGGAAACGTCGTCACACGCGTCGAGGACCCGGATCTGATCCAGGGCCGCGGCAGCTACGTCGACAACCTCCGCATCCACGGAGTGCTCCATCTGGCCTTCGTGCGGTCGCCGGTGCCGCACGCCACGATCGCGGCTATCGACGTGACCGAAGCGGCGAAAGCGTCTGGAGTCGTCGCGGTCTATACGGCGGCGGATCTGGACATCTCGCCGTTCCATCTCTTCTTCCCGGTGAACGAGGCGTGCAGCCGGCCGCCGCTGGCGGTCGGCAAGGTCCGGTTCGTTGGCGAACCTGTCGCCGTCGTGGTGGCCGAAACGAAGGCGGCGGCGGTCGACGCGACCGAGCTGGTCGACATCGACTACGACCTGCTGCCAGCGGTGATCGACCCCGAGCTCGCATTGGCTCCTGATGCTCCGCTGCAGTTCGACGATCTCGGCACCAACCTCGCTGCGGGAGAGCGGGACGCCGACGAGACCGACGTACTGGCCGACGCGGATGTCGTCGTACGTGCTCGCATCGACAACCAGCGCATGGCGGTCGTGCCAATGGAAGGAAACGCGATCGCGGTCGTCCCAGCCGGACACGCGCTCGCCGACGGGACCGCGCCGGCCGACGGCGACTTCGATCTGACGGTCTACGTATCGACCCAGATGCCGCACGCCTTCCAGGGACTGGTCAGCCGGATCTTCCCGGACCTGGCGCCGGACCGGTTGCGGGTGATCGCGCCGCACGTTGGCGGTGGATTTGGCGGCAAGGCAGGCGTGATCGCCGAGCACAGCGTGGCCATCGCGATCGCGCGCCGGCTGAGCCGTCCGGTCAAGTGGGTCGACACACGCTCGGAGAACCTCGTGTCGATGGCGCACGGTCGCGCGCAAATCCAGTACGTGGAGCTCGGACTCAAACGGGACGGCGCGATCACCGGCCTTCGCTGCCGGATGATCGGCGACGCTGGTGCGTACGGCGGATTCGGCGGCGCGCTCGCGATGCAAACGACGTACGCGATGGCGCAAGGCGTCTACGACATCCCGAAGATCTCGTACGCGGCGGCCGTGGCCCTGACCAACACCACGACGGTCGGCGCGTTCCGCGGCGCCGGCAGGCCAGAGGCCGCGGCCTTCCTGGAACGGCTGATGGACCTGGCCGCGGCCGAACTGGACATCGATCCGGTCGAGCTGCGGCGACGCAACCTCCTGCCGGCCGACAACTTCCCGTACACGACCGTGGTCGGCACGACGTACGACACCGGCGGCTACGAGATCCCGCTGGACGAGCTGCTGCGGGTGGCGGACTACGCGGAGCTGCGTGCCGAGCAGGCCAAGCGGCGCGAACGTGGCGACACCAGGCAGCTGGGAATCGGCGTCGCCGTGTACGTCGAGGTGACCAGCGGCGGAGGCGGTCAGGAGTATGGCTCGGTGACGGTCCACGACGACGGCTCGGCGACCATCTCGGTCGGCACGTCGGCGCACGGACAGGGCCACGCCACGTCCTTCTCGATGATCGTCGCGGACACGCTCGGCATCCCGCTGGAACGGATCAGCTTCGTCCAGTCCGACACCGCGCTCGTGCCGCGCGGTGGTGGCACCGGCGGATCGCGCTCGCTGCAGGTCGGTGGAAGCGCGGTGAACCAGGCCGCCGGAGCTGTCCTCGACCGAGCTCGCGAGCTTGCCGCGACGCTGCTGGAAGCCAACGCGGAGGACATCGAGGTCGTGGCGGCCGACGGCTCCACCGAAGCCGGCCTCGGCGTACGCGGCGTGCCAGGTGCGATGGTCAGCTGGCCCCAGCTCGCGCAGGCGGCAAGCGCCGACGGCGGACCACTGGCGGCGGCGTTGGACTTCAAGCAGGCCGATGGCACCTTCCCGTTCGGCGCGCACCTGGCCGTGGTGGAGGTCGACACGGAGACCGGACACGTGACGCCGGTCCGGCACGTCGCGGTCGACGACTGCGGTCGGATCCTCAACCCGTTGATCGTCCAGGGCCAGCAGCACGGCGGCATCGCGCAAGGCATCGCTCAGGCGCTGTGGGAGCAGTACGCGTACGACGAGGACGGCAATCCGCAGACAGGCACGCTGGTCGACTACACGATCCCGACCGCGGCCGACCTGCCGACCCTGGAGGCGGTGAACACCCAGACTCCGACGAGCCTGAACCCGCTCGGTGCCAAGGGGATCGGCGAGTCACCGACGGTCGGTTCCACGCCAGCGGTGCAGAACGCCGTCGTGGACGCGCTGTCCCACCTCGGAGTGCGGCACATCGACATGCCGTGCACCTCGCAGCGCGTGTGGACGGCGATCCGTGATGCGCGGGCCGGCACTTTGCCGGATCTCTGGCGCGAGCCGCCGGCGATCTTCGCCGAGCTGCCGGTCCGCGAGGGTGGCGCGGTCGGCGGCGAGGCGATCTGAGTCGCCGACCCCCGGGGATGTGCCGGCGCGGATCTGGTGTTATGCCGGAGACGAACTGGCGACACTCGCGCGACAGGAACTAGGAGAGAACGTGGGCCTGAAGGTCGGATACAAGGCGTCGGCGGAGCAGTTCGGTCCGCGCGACCTGGTGGAGTACGCCGTACGGGCCGAGGAGGTGGGCCTGGACAGCGTGGTGGTGTCCGACCACTTCCTGCCGTGGCGTCACGAAGGCGGACACGCGCCGTTCGCGCTTTCCTGGATGGCCGCGGTCGGCGAGCGGACCAATCGTGTACAGATCGGCACCAGCGTGCTGACGCCGACGTTTCGCTACAACCCGGCGGTGATCGCGCAGGCGTTCGCGACGATGGCGCTGCTGTACAACGACCGGGTGATGCTGGGCGTCGGCACCGGTGAGGCGCTGAACGAGATCGCGGTGTCCGGTCGAGACTGGCCGGAGTTCAAGGAAAGGTTCGCGCGGCTGCGGGAGGCCGTACGCCTCATCCGTGAGCTCTGGACCGAGGACGTCGTGAACTTCAAGGGCGACTACTACCAACTGGTCAACGCGCAGATCTATGACCGGCCGGAGAAGCCGGTGCCGATCTACATCGCGGCAGGTGGCCCGGTCGTCGCCAAATACGCGGGTCGCGCCGGCGACGGTGTCATTTGCACGTCCGGTAAAGGGATGGAGCTCTACACCGACAAGCTGATGCCGGCCGTCGCGGAAGGCGCCGCTGCCGCCGAGCGTGACTCCGTGGAGATCGACCGGATGATCGAGATCAAGATCTCCTACGACCGCGACCCCGCTGCCGCGCTGGAGAACACGCGGTTCTGGGCCCCACTGTCGCTGACCGCCGAGCAGAAGCACTCGGTCGACTCGGCGCAGGAGATGGAGCGGCTGGCCGACGAGCTGCCGATCGAGCAGGTCGCCAAGCGATGGATCGTGGCCTCCGATCCGGACGACGCGGTCGCGCAGATCAAGCCGTACGTCGATGCCGGACTGAACCATCTCGTGCTGCACGGCCCCGGCGCCGACCAGGAGCGGTTCCTGACCCAGTTCTCCGAAGACGTGCTGCCGAAGCTGCGCACTCTCCAGTAGGTCGTACGGCTCGGGTCACGTCTCCGCGGGGACGTGACCCGAGCGTCGTGCTCAGTCGAACGAGTGCACGTCGGTCGGGAACGCACCGGACCGTACGTCGTCGGCGTAATGGTTGACCGCGTCGGCGAGGATCGTCCGCAGGTCCGCGTACTGCTTGACGAACCGCGGCATCCGGCCGCCACGCATACCGGCCATGTCCTGCCACACCAGCACCTGCGCGTCGCAGTGCGGGCCGGCGCCGATTCCGACGGTCGGGATCCGCAGCTCGCCGGTGATCCGCTTGGCCACGTCGCTCGGGACCATCTCCAGGACCACCGCGAACGCGCCGGCCTCAGCGAGACAGATGGCGTCGCCGACCAACCGGTCGCCATCGGACCCGCGTCCCTGTACGCGATAGCCGCCGATCGTGTGCTCGTGCTGCGGCGTGAAGCCGATGTGCGCCATGACCGGGATGCCGGCGCCAGTCAGAGCCTCGACCTGTGGAGCGACCCGGCGGCCGCCTTCCAGCTTCACCGCCTGAGCACCGGCCTTCATGAACCGCACGGCGCTGGCCAGCGCCTGCTCCGCCGACGCCTCGAAGGACCCGAACGGCATGTCGGCCACGACGAGAGCCCTGCTGGTGCTCCGTACCACGGCTCGCACCAGCGGCAGCAGTTCGTCCATGGTCACCGGCAGCGTCGTCTCGTAGCCGTAGACGTTGTTGGCCGCGGAGTCGCCGACCAGCAACACCGGGATGCCCGCCTCGTCGAAGATGCCGGCGGTGTACTGGTCGTAGCTGGTGAGCATCGGCCAGCGCTCGCCACGCTCCTTGGCGGAGGTCAGGTCGCGTACGCGTACCCGCCTGCTGGTGATGCCGCCGTACAGGCCGGGCTCGGCCGGCGGGGTCGGGGGTCGGTTCGGTGTCATCGCAGCCTCCTGAGGTGCCTCGAAGCGCGGCCACTGCTGACGTGGACCCTGGTGATCCGACCAGTGGAGCCGCGTCCCCGGGTTGTCACCAGCGTGGCACGACCCGGTCACCGCTGCGCTGAGAAACACCTCACAGCGCCTGGGACTTCTCCCGGATCGCGTTGGTAGCCGGCGCCGGCTGGGCGTTGCCGACAGCCGCCACCGCGATGGCAGCGAGCCCGGCGACCGCGGCGAAGACATAGAAGCCCCATGGATAGGCGATGCCGGCGGTCAGCAGCGCGCCACCGATCAGCGGGCCGCAGATCGCGCCGACCCGGCCGACGCCGGCGGTCCAGCCGAGACCAGTTGCGCGCGCCTTGTCCGGGTAGGCCCGGGTGACGTACGCGTAGACCAGGACCTGCGCGCTGAAGACGAAGGCGCCGGCCAGGAACACCGCGACGTACAGGCCGACAGCCGGGATCCGAACGCTGAGCAGCGCGAGAAACAGCGCGCCGCCGACGAACCAGCCGATCGTGGAACGTCCGATGCCGACACGGTCGGCGACGAAGCCGGCGACCAGCAGACCGGCCACGCCACCGAAGTTGAGGGTCAGCAACAGTCCGAGCGCGGCTCCGAGCGGATAGCCGGCCTGCCGCATGATCTCCGGCAGCCAGGTGTTGAGTCCGTACACCAGGATCAGGCCCATGAACGAGGTGACCCAGAAGGCGATCGTCGGCCACAGCAGGCCACGCGAGAACAGCGTCGCGACCGCCGCCCTGATCGATGGCTTCGCGTCATCGGCGGTGACCGCGGTCGGCGAGTCCGGCAGATAGCGAAGCATCAGCGGTACGAGGACGAGGGCCGGAAGAGCGCCGAAGACGAACAGCGACCTCCATCCGAGGCTGTCGATGAACAGGATGCCGAGCAGCGCGGTGGCCATCGCGCCTACGTGGTAGCCGGTCATGATGACCGTCGTGGCACTGTTTGCGCGCCGAGTGCCGGCGTAGTGCTCGGCCGTGAGCGTGATCGACATCGGCAGACAGCCGCCGAGCCCGATGCCGGCGAGCAGCCGCAGCAGGCCGAAGATCATCACGGACGGCGCGAACGCGCAGAGCAGCGTGAAGAGCGAGAACGTGATGACGGAGAAGATCACCGCGCGGCGCCGGCCGATCCGCTCGGTGACCGTACCGATGACCATCGCGCCGATCGTCATGCCGACCAGACCGAGCGTGGAAATCAATGCACCACTGGCCGGGGTGAGACCCCAGACATGGCCGGCGAGCAGCACCGGCAAGACGCTGCCGAGGACGACAAGGTCAAACCCGTCCAGCAGGATCGCCGTCCAGCAGAGCGGCACGACCCGACCTCGGCGCGCACCTGTCCCGGACGATGACTCGGTGGTGCTCACGGCGCCTCCCAAGATCATGTTCGTATTGCGAACACTCATACGCATGGTGAACGAACCATAGCGACCGTGACCCGCCGATTGAAGAGTTCTGGGAGAAGAAACGTCTGCGCGTACGCATCGCGACGGCGCGTGGATGACACGTGGACAGTCAAGACGTAACGAACAGCCAGGAATCGTCAGGTGGCCCGACACCGCGTGCCGAAACCGGTCGATCAGCTCGCCAGCGGTGTCAGCCGTGCTCGCGCCAGCCGTTGGTGATCGGCAACCGGCGGTCGCGACCGAAGGCCTTGCCGGTGATCTTCGGTCCTGGTGCGGACTGCCGGCGCTTGTACTCGGCGAGGTCGACCATCCGTACGACCCGGTCCACGACGGTCGGGTCGTGACCGGCCGCCAGCAGGTCGCGGCGGGACATGTCGCCGTCGACGTAACCGGCGAGGATCGCGTCGAGTTGCTCGTACGGCGGCAGCGAGTCCTCGTCGACCTGGCCGGGCCGCAGCTCCGCGGACGGCGGTTTGGTGATGGCCGACTCGGGGATCGGCGGGGTCTCGCCACGCCGTTCCGCCTCGGCGTTGCGCCATCGCGCGATCCGCCAGACCGCGGTCTTCAGCACGTCCTTGATGGGGTTGAAGCCGCCGCAGGAGTCGCCGTAGAGCGTCGAATAGCCGACCGCCAGCTCGCTCTTGTTGCCGGTCGTCAGCACCAGGTGTCCGGCCGAGTTGGACAGGCCCATCAGGATGATCGCGCCGCGGATCCGAGCCTGCAGGTTTTCCTCGGCGAGTCCGCTGAATCCGAGCTCGGAGTTGATCGCCTCGACGAAGTTGGCGATCGGTACGACGCGGTAGTCCAGGCCGATCCGCTCGGCGAGGTCGGCCGCGTCGCTCTGCGAATGATCGGAGGAGTATTTGCTCGGCATCGACACGCCGACGACATTGTCGGCGCCGATCGCGTCGGCGGCGATCGCGGCGACCACACTGGAGTCGATGCCGCCAGACAGGCCGAGCACGACCGAGCGGAAGCCGTTCTTGCGGACGTAGTCGCGCAGCCCAAGGACAAGCGCCGACCACACCTCGCCATCCGCGGACAGCCGCTCAGCGATCCGCGCCGGCGCGGGCTCGGTCACGGCCGGCAGGTCCGGTACGTCCAGGCGCAGGCGCTCCACGGTCATTCCGGCCAGCACACCGTCGCGGTCGGAGAACGACGTCCCGACCTCGACGTCGGCGACCAACATCTCCGGCGCGAACTGGGTCGCGCGCGCGAGCACCGTGCCGTCGGCGTCGACCACCACCGAGTCGCCGTCGAATACGAGTTCATCCTGACCGCCCACGATGTTCACGTACGCGAGGGGAGCGCGCGCCTCGCGGGCCCGGCGCTGGCACAGCTCCAGCCGCTCGTCGCTCTTGGTCTGCTCGTACGGCGACGCGTTGATGCTGAGCACGAGGTTGACGCCGGCCTCCGCGGCGGCGGTGACCGGGCCGCCGGTGGCCCACATGTCCTCGCAGATCACGATCGCCACGTCGACTTCGCCATCGGCGAGGCCGAGCCGGACGACCGGCAGCCGGTCACCGGGGTTGAAGTAGCGGTCCTCGTCGAAGACGCCGTAGTTCGGCAGGTAGTGCTTGAAGTAGCGCGTGATGACCTTGCCGCCGTGCAGCAGCGCGGCGGCGTTGCGTGGGCCGCCGCCTGCACCGTCGTCGGGGCCACGGGTCAGCGGGCCGTCCAGGTCGTAGTAACCAGTGACGACGATCAGTGAACCGAGCCCTTCCTGGTCCAGCCGCTCGGCCAACCGCTCCAGCTCGGCCTGGCTGGCCGCCGCGAAGGAGTCGCGGTAGAGCAGGTCCTCGGCCGGATAGCCGGTGAGGGCCATCTCGCCGACCGCGACGATCGCGGCTCCGGCGCCGCGGGCCTCGCGCGCGGCGGCAAGGATGAGGTCGGCGTTGCCGGGGATGTCACCGACGACCGGGTCGATCTGGGCCATGGCCAAACGCAGCGTGAGCATGGCGCCATTGTCGCGTACGACGATCGCCGGAGGCCGCTGGTTGTGGCGCAGGTGACCTGGCTCCGTACGACCATCGCATCCTGGAGCCTCGGACAACCCCCGTAACGAGCCGGAAACACGGCGGCGGCAGACTGCACCCGAGGTGGCGGCAGCCGCTGGGCCGGTCACTGGACCGGTCACTATGGACACGATGCAGTCGTCAAGCAGTCGTCAACACGCGTTGTAGGGGGATAGATGGTGGACCGCCAGCAGGAGTTCGTGCTGCGGACCCTGGAAGAACGTGACATCCGGTTCGTCCGGCTGTGGTTCACCGACATTCTCGGCACGCTCAAGTCCGTGTCGGTGGCGCCGGCCGAGCTGGAAGCCGCGTTCGAGGAGGGCATCGGCTTCGACGGCTCGGCGATCGAGGGCTTCGCGCGCGTACACGAGTCGGACATGGTGGCGATGCCGGATCCGGGGACGTTCCAGGTCTTCCCGTTCGAAGGCGGCCTGCACGGCGAGAGCGCGCGGATGTTCTGCGACATCAAGATGCCGGACGGCTCACCGTCCTGGGCCGACCCTCGGCACGTGCTGCGCCGCGCGTTGGACCGCGCGGCAGAGAAGGGCTTCAGCTTCTACACGCACCCGGAGATCGAGTTCTATCTGATGCACGACATCCCCGAAGATGGCTCGCCGCCGGTCCCGGTGGACAGCGGCGGCTACTTCGACCACACCACCCACTCGTCCGCGCGTGACTTCCGGCGTCAGGCCGTGCTCGCGCTCGAGCGGATCGGCATCTCGGTGGAGTTCAGCCATCACGAGGTGGCACCGGGGCAGCAGGAGATCGACCTGCGGTACGCCGACGCGCTGGCGACCGCAGACAACGTGATGACCTTCCGCCACGTCGTGAAGGAGGTCGCGCTGTCCCAGGGGGTGCACGCGACCTTCATGCCGAAGCCGTTCTCCGACCAACCCGGCTCCGGCATGCACACGCACCTTTCGCTGTTCACCGGCGAGAACAACGCGTTCCACGATCCGGCCGACGGCATGAAGCTGTCGACGGTCGGGCGGCAGTTCATCGCCGGCCTGCTGGTGCACGCGCGCGAGTTCACCGCGGTGACCAACCAGTGGGTCAACTCGTACAAGCGGCTGTTCGGTGCGCCGCTGGACGGCCGGATCACCGAGTCGCCGGCGTACGTGTGCTGGGGTCACCTGAACCGGTCGGCGCTGGTCCGCGTGCCGGCGTACGGCAAAGCCAACTCGGCGCGCGTCGAGGTGCGGTCGATCGACTCCGCGTGCAACCCGTACCTGACCTTCGCCGTCCTGCTGGCGGCCGGTCTGCGCGGCATCGAGAAGGGCTACGAGCTGCCGGCCGGTGCCGAGGACGACGTGTCGGCCCTGACCGAGGCCGAGCGGCGGGCCCTCGGCTTCACCGATCTTCCGCACAACCTGTCGGAGGCCCTGCGGGCTATGGAGACCAGCG
Organism: Fodinicola acaciae; assembly: GCF_010993745.1. NCBI lineage: Bacteria > Bacillati > Actinomycetota > Actinomycetes > Mycobacteriales > Fodinicola > Fodinicola acaciae. The sequence goes on along the minus strand of NZ_WOTN01000001.1, from coordinate 2,353,425 downwards.
AGTTGGTCGCCGAGACGCTCGGTGAGCATGTCTTCGACTTCTTCCTGAAGAACAAGCGCGCCGAGTGGGAGGACTACCGCAGTCAGGTCACGCCGTACGAGCGGCGGCGCTACCTGCCGTCGCTGTAGCCGTCTTGCCGGCACGACCGAGGCCGCCCTCGCGTGAGTTTCTTCAGGGAACTCATCGTGACGGACATCTTCGGATGGTCGGGCGGACGTAGGGTTGGGTCGTGACGACGAGCCCCCTTCTGGTGGTCGAGAACGATCCGACCGATGGGCCGTGCCGGCTCGGTGACTGGCTGACCGGTGCTGGCCTGGAGCTGGATCTGGTGCGTCCGTACGCCGGCGAGCCACTGCCGGCCACGCTCGACGGGCACTCCGGGATGCTGGTGATGGGTGGCGCGCAGGACGCCTTCGCAGTCCCCGACCCGGCGACCAGGACGCAGTGGTTTCCGGAGCTGGCCGGGCTGATCCGGACGGCTCGGCAACACCGCCGGCCGGTGCTCGGCGTGTGTCTCGGCGGCCAGCTGGTCGCGCAGGCCTTCGGCGGCCGGGTGGCGCGCGCGGACAACGGCGGCGACATCGGCCCTCGACTGGTCGGCAAGCGTGATCGCGCGGAGAGCGACCCGCTGTTCGGGCCGATGCCGCTCGCGCCGGACGTGCTGCAGTTCCACGTCGACGAGGTCGTCGCACTTCCACCGGAGTCGCTGTTGCTGGCGGCGTCGCCGCGATGTGCCAACGAGGCGTTCCGGATCGGTGACCGGGTATGGGGATTGCAGTTCCACATCGAGTGCGACGCGGAGATGCTGGCCGCTTGGATCGCCGAGGTCCCCGATCTGGTCGCGGCACACGGATACGACCCGGACGAGCTGCTGGAACGCTTCGTCGCCGTGCTCGACGACGTGGAGGAGGCGTGGCGGCCGTTCGCCGAGCGGTTCGCCTCGGTGGTCCGCGGCGAGCTGCCGTCCGGCCGGCCGGGACTGCCGATCATCGGCGCCGGACACTAGGTCGCGGCCGTGACGCGTCCTCGCGGTGCCGTCCGGCTGACCCGGTACGGCCTGCTGCAGACCGACCGAGCAACCGACCTGCTCACCGGTGACCCGCTGTCGTTCTGGGACATCGACAAGGCGGCGCCGCTCGACGAGACCGCTGCCGGGATTCTCGCCGAGCTCGGTGCGGTCGGCGACCCCGATCTGGCGCTGCTGTCGCTGCACCGGCTGGCGGCCGCGGACCCCCAGGTCGTCTCGGAGTTGCGTGGCGACCGAGGGTTGCGTCGGCGCCTGCTCGGTGTGCTCGGAGCCTCGGCCGCGTTCGGCGACCTGCTCGCGGCGCGGCCGGAGCTGTGGCGAGAGCTGACTGATCCCGGCGCGTACGCGCACCGGCCGGATCACGGTGAGCTTCGCCAAGCGTTGCTCGCGGCTGTCGGTGCGAAGGACGGCGAGTCGATCCGGAACGGCTGCGCGATGGCCGGCGTGACGGGACCAGCCGCAGTGCTCGCGTTGCGCCAGGAATACCAGCGACGACTGCTCTGCCTAGCAGCGCGGGACATCACCGGCGCGTCCGGATTGGACGTTGTGACCGCAGAGCTCGCAGATCTCGCCGACGCTCTCCTTCAGGCGGCGCTAGCCGTCGCGACCGCGACCCTGGCACCTGGCCGGCCGGAGGCCCGCATGGCGGTGATCGCGATGGGGAAGTGCGGCGGACGCGAGCTCAATTACGTCAGTGACGTCGACGTCCTGTTCGTGGCGGAGCCGGTCGATGCCGACACCGACCCCGCCGCGGCTCTGCGGACGGCCACGACACTGGCCAGCAGCATGATGCGGATCTGTCAGCAGGCGGCCTGGCCGGTGGACGCGGCGTTGCGACCGGAAGGCAAGGACGGGCCGCTCGTACGGACGCTCGCCAGTCATCGTGCGTACTACGAGAAGTGGGCTCGCACCTGGGAGTTCCAGGCGCTCATCAAAGCGCGGCCGGCGGCGGGGGATCTCGCGCTGGGGCGCGAGTGGTGGGACATGGTGTCGCCGTTGGTCTGGCGTGCCGCCGATGCTGACGGGGTGGTCGCCGACGTACGCGCGATGCGACGCAAGGTGCTCGACCACCTGCCGCCGGGCGACGCGGCGAAGGAGGTCAAGCTCGGTCCGGGCGGTTTGCGGGACATCGAGTTCGCCGTCCAGCTCCTGCAGCTGGTGCACGGCCGGTCGGATCCGGAGATCCGCAGTGGCAACACGTTGGAGGCTTTGGCCAAGCTGCGCGACGGTGGTTACGTGGGGCTGGCCGACGGTGCCGCGCTCGGGGACGCGTATCGGTTCCTGCGGACCGTGGAGCATCGCCTGCAACTGCAGCGGCTACGGCGTACGCACCGCATCCCGGACGATTCGGACGGAGTCCGCTGGCTGGCGCGGACGCTCGGGATCACCGGTTCGGCGGAGAAGGGGCCGGTCGAAGCGTTCCTGGACCAGTGGGCCCAGGTCGCGCGGCAGGTGCGACGGCTGCACGAGAAGCTGTTCTATCGACCGCTGCTGGAGGCGGTGGCGCGCGTGCCGTCGGAGGCCTACCGGCTCAGTCCGGACGCGGCCCGCAGCCGGCTGGGGGTGCTCGGGTTCGCCGACCCGGCCAGCGCGTTGCGTCATGTCGAGGCGCTGACCAGCGGTGTCAGCCGCACGGCGGCGATCCAGCGGACGCTGTTGCCGGCGATGCTCTACACCTTCGCGGATTCGCCGAATCCCGACGCCGGCCTGCTGGCCTATCGCAAGGTGTCCGAACTGCTCGGCCGTACGCCGTGGTACCTGCGGCTGCTGCGCGACAGCGGTCCGGTGGCGGAGCGTACGGCGCAGTTGCTCGGCGCCAGCCGCTATGTGGCCGACCTGCTGTCCCGCGATCCGGAGGCGCTGCAACTGCTCGCCGACGATGCCGAGCTGGCGCCACGTGGCCTGGACACCTTGCTGACGGCGATGCTCGCGGCGGCGGACCGGTCCACCGAGCCGGTCGCGGCGGTGACCGCCGTACGGACCTTACGGCGGCGCGAGCTTCTGCGGATCGCCTGCGCCGACCTCCTGCAGCTGCTCGACGTACGCGAGGTCGGACAGGCGTTGTCCGATGTGGCCGACGCCGTCCTGGAGGCGACGCTGCGCGCGGCGATCCGTGGCGTGACGACGGAGCGCGGCGCGCCCCCGCCGGTACGCGTGGCGATCGTGGCGCTCGGCCGGCTCGGTGGTCAGGAGATCGGGTACGCGTCGGACGCGGATGTGCTGTTCGTGCACGAGCCGGTCGGAGGTGCAGGCGACGCTGAGGCGGCTGCGGCGGCCATCGCGGTCGCCGAGCGTGTGCAGCGGCTGCTGGCCGCACGGTCGGTGGACCCGCCGCTCACCGTCGACGCGGGACTGCGGCCGGAGGGCCGGCAGGGGCCGCTGTCGCGCAGCCTCGCTTCGTACGAGGCATACTACCGGCGCTGGTCGAGCGTCTGGGAGGCTCAGGCGCTGCTACGTGCGCGAGTCGCCGCCGGAGACCCGGAGATCGGCGAGCGCTTGCTCTGGATCGCCGACGATCTGCGCTATCCGGAGAACGGCCTGGATCCGGCCGGGGTGACCGAGATCCGCCGGCTCAAGGCACGTGTTGATTCCGAGCGCCTGCCGCGTGGCGCGGATCCGGCGCTGCACACGAAGCTCGGCCGGGGTGGTCTCGGCGATGTGGAGTGGACCATCCAGCTCGTACAGATGCAGCACGCGCGGCAGGTGCCGGCGCCCGGCCTGCGCTCGACGAGCACACTCGACGCGCTCGAGGCGGCGGCCGAGGCCGGACTCATCTCCCGCCACTGCGCCGCGGACATGGTGGAGGCGTGGAAACTCGCCAGCCGTGTCCGGAACGCGCTCATGCTGGTCCGCGGACGGCCGTCGGACCAGTTGCCGCGGTACGGCGCGGACCTCGCCGGTGTCGCCTGGGTGATCGAGCGCGAGACGGAGGATCCGCAGGCGTTCGTCGACAGGTATCTGCGGACGGCGAGACATGCGCGCCGCGCCGTCGAGGACATCTTCGGCGCCTGAAGACTTCCCGTGGAGCCTTAATGGACTGCGGTCCGGTCCTTGGATCATGGTGTGACCGCGTAGTAGTTCTCGTAGACCGACCGCGCACGGGTCTGCGCCTGTTCCCAGTCGACGGGCTGTGCCATGAACCGCGCAGGACTCAGCGACCGGACGTACGGCGACGGGTCGGGTCCCATGCTCTCCAGGACGTGCTCTGCCAGTCCGGCGGATCCGGAGACTCCGTGGGCGTTGCAGGCCGCGGCCATCACGAATCCGCGGATCCCCGGCACCGGCCCGACGACGAACCGACCGTCCGGCGCGAAGGCCGGCCAACCACGGAACACCGCTGAGGGTCGCACTCCGTCGGCGCTGGCGACGACGGACGCCAGGTCGCTCGCGAATCTGGCCAGTACGTCCCAGTCGGGATCGACCGGCATAGCATCCGCGCGAACGATCGAACGCGGATCGCGGCTCACCGCGGCGGCCTCCCAACCACCGCACAGCACCGCAGAGCCTTCGGCGCGGACGTACAACCGCAGGTCCGGGATCCGGAGCACCGGCAGGCCGGCGGACCAGCCGGCGACCGGAGTACTCACGAAATACTCGTGGCGCACGGGGACGATCGGCAGTTCCGCGCCGGCCATCGCGGCGATCGCGGCGGCCCACGGTCCGGCCGCGTCGACGACCAGCTCCGTGTGCACGTCGCCGGCGTCCGTCCGGAGGCCATCGATGGCGCCGGCGCGTACGGACAGACCAGTGACGGTCACGCGCGGATGGAACGTCACGCCGAGGTCCCGCGCAGCGCGCGAGTACGCCGTCGTGAGACTGTGCGGCTGGAGGTAGCCGTCGGTCGGACACCACAGAGCGGCCCGTACGGTGCCGGTGTCGATGAGCGGGAACCGGTCGCGCAGCTCTTCCGGCGTGAGAAACGCTGTCTCGAGGCCGGCGGATTCGGCGATCGTGGCCATCCGGCGGAACTCGGCGACCCGCTCGTCGGTCAGCGCGATCCGGATGCTGCCGGTCTGCCGCCAGTCCGGTGGATAGCCGGTCTCGGCCTCGAGCCGCGAGAACAGCCGTACGGAGGCCATCGCCAGCCGCGTGCGCTCGACGGTGGACCGCACCTGGCCGACCAGTCCCGCGGCCTGCGCGGTGGTCGCCTCGGCCACGTCGCGTGCGTCGACGACCTGAACGTCCCGCCAGCCGTCCCGCGCCAGGTGGTACGCGACCGCGCACCCCACTGCACCGGCGCCGATGATCGTCGTCGCGGCGTCCCGGATCATCGGCTAGCTCGCCGGTCGTACGCGCTCGCCGGACGGGTCGAACAACGGCTCCGCGACGACCTCGCCATCGACCGTCTCACCGAAGATCTCCACCGTCACCGGCGTCCCCGGCTTCGCGACGTCGGTCGGCAGGTATGCGTAGGCGATCGACGTGCCGATCGTGTAGCCGAAGCCGCCAGACGTGACCCTGCCGACCACCTCGTCTCCGACGCTGACCGGTTCGTTGCCGAGCGCGATCGCGAGTGGGTCGGCGAGCGTGATGCACCGCAGATGCTCGCTGACGCCTCGTTCGCGAGCCTCCAGCAAGGCCTCGCGGCCGAGGAAACCGCCAGCCTTGTCCAGCTTGACGCAAAAGCCGAGTCCGGCGTCGTACGGCGTACGCGCCGGACCGATGTCGGCACCCCACACGCGATAGCCCTTCTCCAGCCGCAGGCTGTCGATCGCCCGGTATCCGCCGGCGACCAGTCCGTGAGGCTGACCGGCCGTCCACAGTGTCCGCCAGAGCGTGGCGCCGTACTCGCTCGGGCAGTAGAGCTCCCAGCCGAGCTCTCCGACGAACGTCACGCGGAGCGCGCGCACGGGGACGGCACCGACCGAGATCTCGCGCATCGTCATGAACGGAAAGGCAACTTCGCCGAGATCCGCCGGCGTCAGGCTCGCCAGGATCATCCGTGAGGCGGGACCCCACAGCGCGAAGCAGGCCCACTGGCTGGTCACGTCCGCGACGCGCACGGACGGATCCCGTCGCGCGTGCCGGCGGATCCAGTCGCCGTCGTGAGTGCCGAAGGCGGTGCCGGTGACGACCCAGAACTCCTCCGGACCGAGCCGCGTCACCGTGAAGTCGCATTCGATGCCGCCGCGTTGGTTCAGCGCCTGCGTGTACGTGATCCTGCCGACGTCGCGCGCCACGTCGTTGTCGCACAGCCAGCTCATCAGCTTGGCGGCACCCGGTCCGGTCACCTCCAGCTTCGCGAAGGACGACTCGTCGAACAGACCGGCGCGCTCTCTGGTGGCGCGGTGCTCGGCGCCGATGGCTGGCGACCAGTGCTGTCCGGCCCAGCCGCGCGGCCGCCGGCCCTCGTCGCCGGCCGCGGCATTCGACTCGTAATAGTTCACCCGCTCCCAGCCGGCCTTCTCACCGAAGAAGGCGCCGTGGTCGACATGCCACGGATACGCGGGGGAGACCCGCAACGGTCGGCCGGCGCTCCGCTCGTGGTGCGGATAGCGGATGTCGTAGTACGTCTCGTAGTTCTCCAGGACCCGGGCCAGCGTGTACGACGGCGACGCGTAGTGCCGGCCGAACCGGCGGATGTCCATGTGCCACACGTCGTACGACGGCTCGCCGTCCACGATCCACTCGGCCATCACGCGGCCGATGCCGCCGGCACCGGCGATGCCGTGCGCGCAGAATCCTGCCGCCACGAAGAAGCCGCCGACCTCGGTCTCGCCGAGGCAGAACTCGTTGTCGGGAGTGAACGCCTCCGGACCGTTGATGAAGGTGCGTACGCCGACGTCGGCGAGCACCGGCACGCGCTGCTGCGCGTTGTCCATGATCTCCTCGAACCGCGGCCAGTCCTCGGCGAGCAGCCGGCCGTTGAAGTCCGCCGGCACCGCGTCCAGGCCACGCTCGTCCAGCGCGAACGGCTTCGCGTTCCGCTCGTAGCCACCCATGATCAACCCGTCCACCTCCTCGCGGAAGTAGATGAGATGGTCCGGGTCGCGCAGCGTCGGCAGCGGCGTGCCGGTGCGCTCGCGGAAGGCGTCGGTCACCAAATACTGGTGCGACATCGGCACGACCGGGATCCGTACGCCGGCCATCCGCGCGATCTCCGCGGCGAACATGCCACCGCAGTCCACGACGATCTCCGCGGCGATGTCTCCGCGGTCGGTACGGACCGTCCTCACGCGCTGGTCCGCGGTCTCGATCCCGAGAACCCGTGTCCTGGTGAAGACGCGGACACCGCCGGCACGCGCGCCGGCGATCAGCGAGTACGTCAGCTGCGACGGGTCGATGTAGCCGTCGGTCGGCAGATACGCGGCGCCGACGACGCCGGCCGTGTCCATGAGCGGAAACAGGTCCTTGGCCTCGGCGACCGAGATCTCCTCCAGCGGCAGGCCGAACGTCCGGGCCCAGCCCACCTGCCGGCGGATCTCGGCCATCCGCTCGGCGGTCGCCGCCAGCTTGATCCCGCCGCACTCGACGAAGCCGGGCGGATGCACGGTCCGTTGCAGCTCGCGGTAGAGCTCGACGGAGTACATGTTCATCCGGGTCAGCGTCGGGTCGGCGCGCAGCTGCCCGATCAGCCCGGCCGAGTGAAACGTCGATCCGCTGGTCAGCTCATCGCGGTCGAGGACGACGACGTCGCGCTCACCCAGCTTCGCCAGGTGGTACGCGACGCTGGCGCCGCCGACACCGCCGCCGATCACGACGATCCGAGCGGCGGACGGGACGGACTGGTCTTCCGGCACGCGGGAAACCCCTTCTCTGCGGTCAGTCTTCGACGGTCGCCGGCACCGCGCCGGCCGCACGATGGTCGGACAGCACGCCGGACTCGCGGCGACGCTGTACGGCGGCGTAATAGATCGCGCCGACAGCGAGGATCCCGGCGACGAACAGCACGCCACCCCAGGCGAACCAGCCCTCGCCATAGATCTGCGTCCGCGGCCAGACCAGGTTCACCGCCATCACCAGGCCGTACGCGACGGCGAAGACGTTGACGGCGAGGCCGAACCGGCCGAGGTTGAACAACCCGGTGCCGCGGTCTTCCGGCCAGCCGCGCAGCCGCCGGCGCAGCAGCGGAGCGGTGACGAGCAGGTAGGCGATGTAGACCGTGATGATCGCCACGCTGGTGACCAGCGTGAAGACCTGCGCGTTGCCGATGTTGACCAGCAGGATCAGCGCGGCGACCAGACCGACGACGACCGCCGGCGCCACCGGGGACTTGCGATGCGCGGACACGTGCGCCAGCCGCGCCGAGAACGGCAGGTTGTCGTCCCTGGCCATCGAGAACATGATGCGGATGCTGGCCGTGTGGATCGCCAGAGTGCAGACCGAGATCGCGATCGCGACGTCCACGAGCAGCAGCTTGGCGACGAGCGGGCCGAGCGCGGACTCGAGGACGAGCGGCAGGCCGCCTTTCTGGAGCGCGGCGACGTCCAGCGTCGGCGCCGCCATCAGCGCGAACAGCAGCAGCAGCGCACCGGCGATCCCGGCGGCGCCAAGCGCGTTGAGGATCGCTCGCGGTACGCGCCGGCGGGGGTCACGGGTCTCCTCGGCCAGCGACGAGGCGGTGTCGAAGCCGAACATGACGTACGCCGGCATGATCACCGCGACGACGAACGCGGCGCCGTAGCCGAAAATGCCGTAGCCAGGCAGGTCGACGCCAGCGTTCTGCGTGTGCAGCACAACGTCCGGCCCGCGTCGCGCGGCGAACAGCAACAGCACGATGATCGCCACCGCGCCGACCAGCTCGACGAAGACGCCGACGTTGTTGACGATCGAGATGACGCGTACGCCGAGGATGTTGATGACGGTCGTGGCGACCAGCAGGCAGCAGCCGAGGAACACCGCGTTGACGGCGTTGTCGGAGAAGACCTGGAAACCGGACCAGATCGGCGGCAGCACGATCTGCAGCGCGATCGACACCGCGGCGACCGTCACGATGGAGCCGACCAGCATCGCCCACCCTGCGGTCCACGCACCGGCCCGTCCGGCCAACTGCTTGGACCACTGATAGACCGAGCCGGCGATCGGGAAGCGCGCACCGAGCTCGGCGAAGCACAACGCCACCGCGAACTGGCCGGCGAGTACGAACAGCCACGTCCAGAACAGCCCCGGCCCGCCGAAGCCATAGCCGAATCCGAACAGCTGGAACATCCCGGTGAGAATCGAGATGTAGCTGAATCCGGCGGCGAACGAGGAGAAGCTGCCGAGCGTACGCGACAGCCGCTGGTGATAGCCGAAGCCGGCCAGGTCGCTGCTGTCGCGGTCGGCTCTCGGTGTGTCCGGCATGCTCGCCTCCGAGGTGTCAGGTGCCGCCTGCTGCCTGGTCCAGCAGCCGGTCGAACCCGTCGCGGGTGAACTCCTGCCGCGCGCGGTCGTACTTTTCCATCCCCCACGACCAGAAGTCGAAGTCGATGTCGGAGCTGGCGTGCTGGATGGCGGCCCACAGCGTCCAGCCGTACTTGGACATCAGCCCGAGCAACCGTGCTCGCGCCACCCTGTCCGGCCGCGGCCCGCGGTAGTACGCGGTGACCAACGGCTCCAGCTGGTCTGCGTCCAATGTGGACTCGCTCCAGACGTTGCCGATCTCGAAACAGGGATCGTTGTTCCCGCTGTACTCGTAATCGATCAGCCGGATCGTGCCGGCCTCGTCGATCATGTTGCCGGCGAGCAGGTCGTTGTTGCACGGCACCGTCGGCACCGGGTTGGCGGCAAGCGCGGCCCGGATGCGCTCGACCGCCGGCGCGAAGTCGAGGTAGTCGGCGGGGATGGCGAAACCTCGTTCGCGGACGATCGACAGATACCGGGCTTGCACCTGGAACATGTCGAAGTCGTTGACGAACCGCGGCCCGGCGTGCAGTCGCCGGCAGGCCTCGGCGATCGCCTCGACATGGACGCCGCTGCGCACGTCGTCCTCGGTGAGCGTCCGGCCTGGAATGTACGCCACGGCCATGATGCCTTCGCCGGGCAGGAACTCCACGACCGCGGCACCGACGCCCGTGCCCGCGGCGATCTGGCTGTTCGCGTGCTCGGCGATCCGGTCGATGGCCAGCGGCGAGTCGTCCGGGGGAGAGATCCGGACGACCAGATCCGCGTCGTCGGTCGTGACCCGGTAGTTGCGGTTCGTCAGCCCACCGGACAGCAGCGACACGCGCGAACGCCGGCCGCGTACGCACTCCAGCCGGTCGAGCACCTCGCGCAGACTCCAACCGGCCTGGGACACCGGCGTGTCCAGGTCGGCCTCGTCGACGCCGGTCGGCTCGGCGGCGGGAACCGTCATCGGACCTCCACGCGTGCCAATGGATCGCTCGCGGATGTCGGTGGCAAGGGACGCTGGCCCCCGTCGCCGGTGACCTTAGACCGCCGCCGTCGATTTGGTCTAGGCCATAACTCGAACCGGTCGGCCGACGTACGCGCCGAAAGCCGACAAAAGCTCCGATCCCGTCTCGGATCGGAGCCTTTGGTTGCTGGTGGGCGATACTGGGATTGAACCAGTGACCTCTTCCGTGTCAGGGAAGCGCTCTCCCGCTGAGCTAATCGCCCGTGCGAAGCAGAGGTGGAGACGGGATTCGAACCCGTGTAGACGGCTTTGCAGGCCGTTGCCTCGCCTCTCGGCCACTCCACCGCGAGGGTTTCGGCCTCATGTGGTTTCCGAGCGGACGACGGGATTCGAACCCGCGACCCTCACCTTGGCAAGGTGATGCGCTACCAGCTGCGCTACGTCCGCATTGTCCCGGCGCTTGCTCCCGGCGACGAAAAGAACTGTACCGAACGCGCTACGCGCTCGACAAAGGGGGTTCACCTTTCGCGGCCGGCGGCTCCGGTGGTGTCACCGCCGGGTCGGTCGCGCACGACCCCTCAGTGCGGCCCTGACATGCGAGAAGGCGGCCAGGAGGCCCGTCCCGGCGGCGTGGCGAGGTGCTCGGCGTACGGCCAGGACGTGGCGGGCGTCACCCGAAACGAAGCCAGCCGATCACCTGACGGCGATCGGCTGGTGGTGGAGCTCGTTGGGCTCAGGCGCGGAGCAGCTCCGTGACGACCGCGTCCAGGTCGACGTACGCGGCTTCCTCGCCGGCCGGCACCTCCGCGTAGCTGCGTTGCAGGAAGTCGTCCAGCGTCGCGATCGGCACCTCGAACAGCGCGTGGCCGTCGGGGGAGGACAGTGCCAGCGCGACCACCTGACCGTCCTGTCCGGTCCACGGCCACACGCGTACGTCTCCCATCCCGGCCGGCTCGGTCAGACCGGCCAGCAGGAGGTCCCGCGCGAAGGACCACGCGACCGACGGTTCCGGCTCGTCGCTGTCGGCCAGGTCCGCACAGAAAATGACATGAACCGCGTAGGGATCGGACGGTTCATACCGCAGCGTCGCCTGCACCGGCACGCCTGAACCATCCGGAACCACCAGCCGCAAGGCCGTGTCCACCTGGACCGCAACTGGCCGCGTACGCGCCATTTCGGCCGCCTTTCTCCCCCTGGCTGAAAGCCCCGCCGTCGTCGTCTATTGGCATACCACCCTGGCCGAAACGGCAAACATGTAATCCGAATCGGTGGTCTTTTGAGACCGGAACGTCATCCTCGACGCGGAAAACAAACGATTGCGGCGATCTGTGCGACGGTCGGGGTGGCTGGCCCCGGTGAAAATGCCGCAAACCCCGTCGGGTAAGGTTTGTGAAGTCTCCCGGGCGATTAGCTCAGCGGGAGAGCGCTCGCCTCACACGCGAGAGGTCACTGGTTCGATCCCAGTATCGCCCACCAACCGATGGGTTGTCCCTGTCCGCGAAGACCGCGGACAGGGATCTTTTTTTGTTACCCACAATATGCGTCGCGCGGATCGACTTTTTGGTTGACTTGGTGCTATTTGTCGATTTTATCGGGCAGAGTTGGCGGCGGTTGTCATCAGGTCGAGCGCGAAGCGGACATACTGGCTGGCGATCTGCTCCGGCGTGTACGGCCCGCCGGGTCGCCACCAGGTCGGCAGGTGCGGTGCACATCGTGACGATCGCGCGCGCCGCCTCAAGAGGGTGGTCGGTGCGGAAACGGCCGTCGCGTACGGCCTGCTCGACCTCGTGGTCGACCAGCCGCTGCTGAGTGGTCCGCTGGCCGGCGATCCGGCGGCGGTCGCCGGCCCCAGGCTGCGCATCTCGGCGGCACCGACGAAACCGAGCTCGCGACGGTTGGTGTGATAGAGCGCGAGATGCTCGACCGGGTCACGGCCCTCGTCGCGCGCCGCGTACGCGCGAGCCAGCAGCTCGCTCATCGTCCGGTCGAGAATGCTCACCAACATTTGTTGTTTGACTCGTGTAGTAGTGATAGATCCCGGCACCGACAGCCCGGACCGCCGGGCGATGCCGCGGACCGTCGCGCCGTGATAGCCGATCTCCAGAAACTCGTCGAGCGCCGCGTGGAGCACCGGATCGAAGTCCAGTGGACCGTACGTCCGCCAGTCGACCGCAGGCGCCGGCTCGGCGGTCGCCGCGACATCGCAGGTGGCCTGCGCTGGCGCGGTCGAGATGTCCAGGATCTGGCCGACCGTCAGCTCGAGCGCGTCGGCGATCCGGTGCAGCCGCGTCACGCTGAGCCTGGTGTGGCCGTTCTCGATCTGGCTGAGCGTCGCCGGGCTCACGCCGATCCGGCCGGCAAGCGCACGCAGGCTGACTCCGCACGCCGCGCGTGCCGCGCGCACCTGGGCTCCCAGTGCCTCGTCGGCATCCGGAACCGTCGTCGACCCTCGCGTCATGTTTGATAATTCAGTCGAGGAGGTTGTGATGCCTGACGCTCCGTCCATGCGCGAACTGCTCGGTGACGACGCGCCGAGGAAGTACGACGCGCTGGGTCACGCCGGGTACGACGGCCAGCTGTGGAACCGCTACGACGCGCGCAGCACCATCGGTGCGATGGAGAAGGCATCCGTCCTGCCGATCGCGGCGAAAGGCGCCGCCGGCCGCGGCGTACTCACCGACATGGCTCGCCACCGCGGCAAGGAATCCCTGGAAAAGGGCGAAACCTTCGACCACACGGACCTGGAGGCCGCCGCCGAGGCGCAAGGTGTATGGATCGAGCCGCACGACATCCTGGTGGTCCGGACCGGATGGATGCGTTACTGGTACGAGCTCGACGATCCGGACAGCTTCTTCGCCGGCTTCTGCGAGCCGGGCGCGGACGCGTGCGCCGCCGACGATCGGTGGACGTTTTTGTACGTTGCCGCACCGCTGAAAGTCGTGAGTGGCACCGGTGCTCCGGTCAACCCGGTCGCGATCCGATGAGCGCGTACGACCACAAACCCTGGTTGGGTCGCTATGACGCCGGCCAGCCGGCCGAGATCACGCCGGAGTACGCCACAGCCGTGGCGATGTTCGCGGCATCGGTGGCGCGGGACCCGTCGGCGGACGCGATCCGTTATTTCGACGGCAAAATCAGCTATGCGGAGCTGGACGTGCTGACCGACGCGTTCGCGGCGGGCCTGGCCGGCAACGGTTTCGCGGCCGGCGAACGGGTGGCGATTTTCGCGCAGAACGTGCCACAGTTCGTCATCGCGCAGATCGGCACCTGGAAGGCCGGCGGCATCGCCGTGTCGATCAACCCGATGAACAAGGAACGTGAACTGCGCGAGCTGCTGGCCGACAGCGGCGCGACCGTGCTGGTCAGCCTTCAGTCACTTTATCGGGACGTCGCCTCGAAAGTCGTGTCAGGCAGTGCCGTACGGCTGGTGATCACCACCTCCGAGCTGGATCTGCAGTCGCGTGACGACCAGCGGGTTTTCGCCGGGGTGGAACGGATCGACTGTCCTGGCACGACGGATCTGCTGGAGTTTCTGGACAGATACAAGGATGTCGCGCCACCGGCCGTCTCGGTCGGCCCCGACGACGTGGCTTTCCTGACGTACACCTCGGGCACGACCGGTCCGCCGAAAGGCGCGATGACGACGCACCGGAACGTCGTTTTCAACGCACAGTCCTATCGCGACTGGATCGGCATCGGTCGCGATGACGTGGTGCTCGGAATCGCGCCGCTTTTCCACATCACCGGACTGATCGGCCATATCGCGGTGGCGTTGCTGACAAACGCGCCGCTGGTTCTCATGTATCGCCTGGATCCTTCGCTGACGCTCGACACCGTCGAAAGCGAAGGCGCGACATTCACGGTCGGCTCCATCACGGTTTTCATCGCGCTGATGAACGCGCCGAACGCGGACAGGGGCAAGCTCGCCACGCTGACCAAGGTCTATTCGGGCGGAGCGCCGATTCCACCGAGCACCGTGCAGGCCTTTTCCGACGCGTACGGTCACTACATCCACAACATCTACGGTCTGACCGAAACGACGTCGCCGTCGCATGGCGTGCCTTTTCACGCCACTGCGCCGATCGACTCGGCCTCCGGAGCGTTGTCGGTCGGTGTGCCGATCTACAACACCGTCGTACGAATCGTCGACGAGAACGGTGACGACCTGCCGCCTGGCGAGATCGGCGAGCTGGTCACCGCCGGGCCGCAGGTGGTCGTCGGCTACTGGAACAAACCGGAGGAAACCGAGAAGACGCTGCCAGGCGGGATGCTGCACACCGGCGATGTCGGCTACATGGACGCCGACGGCTGGTTCTACATCGTCGACCGTAAGAAGGACCAGATCAACGCCGGCGGCTACAAGATCTGGCCACGCGAGGTCGAGGACGTGTTGTACGAGCATCCGGCGGTGCGCGAGGCCGCGGTCGTCGGCGTGCCGGACGACTACCGCGGCGAGACCGTCAAGGCGTTCGTGTCGCTGAGAGCCGGTGCCGCGGCGACGCCGGAGGAGATCATCGGCTTCGCCAAGGAGCGGATGGCCGCGTACAAGTATCCGCGGCAGCTGGAGATCCTCGACGAGATCCCGAAAACCGTCAGCGGCAAGGTGCTGCGTCGCGAGTTGCGCAGCCGCCGGGACTGAGCCGCCCGGGACTCGGGAGCTGGAGGCGTGCCTTCCAACCCTTGTCGGCCGGCGAAAGAGAGGCCTTCGTGCGGACGGTCGAGGCGTACGAGACAGCGGCCGGCGACTGACGGACGGCCCGATGAGAGGTGTCGCGGCGGACGATCCAACGGGGTGGCCGACACGACCGGGCGCGCGGCGGTAGCGTCCCAGATCATGAACGAACCCACCGCACCGGAGAGGCCGGGGACCACCGTGCCGCCACCAGTGGCCAAGCGCGTCCCTTCGACCCGTACGCACCACGGCGACACCGTGATCGACGAGTACGCGTGGCTGGCCGCCAAGGACGACCCGGACACGCTGGCATACCTGCACGCCGAGAACGCGTACGCGGAGCAGCTGACCGCCGGCCTGGCCGACCTCCGCGAGCGGATCTTCACCGAGATCAAGGACCGTACGCAGGAGACCGACCTGTCGGTGCCGGCGCGCAAGGGCGACTGGTGGTATTACTCTCGTACGGTCGAAGGCCAGCAGTATTCGATCCACTGCCGTGCCGCGGTCACCGGCGACGAGCCTCCGGCCACCGGCGAGGCGGTCGACGGCGAGCAGGTCCTGCTGGACGAGAACGAGCTCGCGGAGGGACACGACTTCCTGTCCGTCGGCACCTTCGACGTGAGCCCGGACGGCCGGTTGCTCGCGTACGCGGTGGACTTCGACGGCAACGAGCGTTTCACGCTGCGGGTGAAGGACCTGGAGACCGGCGAGCTGCTCGGCGACGAGGTCCCGGACACCTTCTACGACACGGCGTGGTCGCTGGACTCCTCGGTGCTGTACTACCTGACCGTCGACGACGCGTGGCGGCCGTACCGGGTCTGGCGGCACCGCATCGGCACGCCGGCGGCCGAGGACACGGTGGTGTACGAGGAAGCCGACGAGCGGTTCTGGGTCGGCATCGGACTGACCCGCAGCGAGCGCTACGTGCTGATAGACCTGCGCAGCAAGATCACCAGCGAGACGCGGCTGCTGGACGCAGGCGACCCCGCCGCCGAGCCGGTCGTGCTGCGCGGTCGCCGGCAAGGCGTCGAGTACTCGGTCGACCACCAGATCGCCGGTGACCGGTTCCTGATCGTGCACAACGACCCGGAATGCGGGGGCGGTCCCAACTTCGCAGTCGCGGCGGCGCCGGCGGACAAGCCCGAGGCCTGGACGCCGCTGGTGGAGCACCGCGAGGACACGCGGCTGCTCGACCTCGACGTTTTCGAAAACCATGTCGTCGTGCATCTGCGTCATGACGCACTGACTGGTCTGCGGGTCTACCCGGTGGAGGTCGACGGCGGCCTGGCCGAGCCGCGGCCGATCACCTTCCCGGAGCCGCTCTACACGGTCGGCGTGGACACCAACCTCGAATACCGCACCGGCACGTTCCGCCTGTCGTACGGCTCGCTGGTCACGCCGCGTACGGTCTACGACTGCGACCTCACGACCGGCGAGCTGACGCTGCGCAAGCAGCAACCGGTGCTCGGCGGCTACGACCCCGAACGCTACGAGCAGTCGCGCGAGTGGGCCACGGCAGACGACGGCACGCGCGTACCGCTGTCGATCGTGCGGCGCAAAGGCGTGCCGCTGGACGGCTCGGCGCCGTGCCTGATCTACGGCTACGGCAGCTACGAGTCGTCCATGGACCCGCGGATGGCGGTGCCGCGGCTGTCGCTGCTGGACCGCGGCTTCGTGTACGCGATCGCGCACATCCGCGGCGGCGGCGAGCTCGGCCGGCACTGGTACGAGGACGGCAAGCTGCTCAAGAAGAAGAACACGTTCACCGACTTCGTGGCGTGTGCGCGGTATCTCGTGGAGCGGGGATGGACGAGTCAGGACCGGCTGGTGGCGTACGGCGGCAGCGCCGGCGGCCTGCTGATGGGGGCCGTCGCCAACCTGGCGCCGGAGGCGTTCGGCGCGATCGTCGCATCGGTGCCGTTCGTCGACGCGCTCAACTCCATCCTCGACCCGTCGCTGCCGCTCACCGTGCTGGAGTGGGAGGAATGGGGCGACCCGCTGCACGACCCCGAGGTCTACGCGTACATGAAGTCGTACTCGCCGTACGAGAACGTCCGCGCCACCGACTATCCGGCGATCTTCGTGGAGACCAGCCTCAACGACACGCGCGTGCTCTACCACGAGCCGGCCAAGTGGGTCGCGAGGCTGCGCGCGGTGAACTCGGAAAACGCCGGCGCCAAGCCGGTCGTCATGCACATCGAGATGGAGGCCGGACACGGCGGCCGGAGCGGCCGCTATGACGCCTGGCGGGAGATCGCGCGGATGTACGCGTGGATCATCGACATCGCCGGAGCGCCGCACGAGCCGCTGGGCTGACGCCTAAGGTGCGGACTCGCTTTCCGTGAGGACGGCGAGTGCGCGCTGGCGGTGCTGTGCGAAGTGGCGCAGCGCCGCCTCGGCGTCGCGCTTTCGCAGCGTGGCCACGAGGTCGCGGTGCTCGGCCGGGATCTGTGCGAGATAGCCGGCCGAGCTGACGCCGACGCGGGTCAGCAGAAACAGCTGGACTTGCGAGCGGATCGCGTTCCACGCGTCCAGCAGGCGCCGGTGGCGCGCCGCCGCGTACACGGCGTCGTGGAAGGCGATGTCGCAGGCGACCATCGCGGCCTCATCCTCGGCTCGTTCCATCAGCTCGACGGTGCGAGCGATCACCGCGATGTCCGCTTTTGACGCGTACGCGACGACACGCTGCACTGCGAGCTGCTCCAGTGCACCGCGGAGACTGTCCAACTCGGCGATGTCCGCGGGGGACAGGGTCGTCACGGTCGCGCCGCGATGCCACGCGGTGCTGACCAGGCCCTCACGCTCCAGCCGGAGCAACGCCTCGCGCACCGGACCGCGGCTGACATCCAGGATGGTTGCCAGGTCGACCTCCCGGAGCGCCGCTCCCGGCGGATAGATCCCGGCGAAGATCGCCTCGCGGATGCGGTCGCCGACCTCGTCGGCCAAGCCTCGCCGGCGTGCCGGTGCCAGTGTGTCGTCCGCCCCGCTCGCGTTCATTGTCTGAATGTTAACATCCAGACATACTCTGCCGACGGAAGGTGTCGTCCATGACCGTCCTCGACTCGCCGATCCCGCGGTTCCACCTGGCCATGCCGGTGGACGACCTGGACGCCGCGCGGCACTTCTACGGCGAGGTGCTCGGCCTGGAGCAGGGTCGGAGCGCGCCGACCTGGATCGACTGGAACCTGCGCGGCCACCAGTTCGTCACGCACCTCGCGGCGAAGCGGACGAGCGGGGTCCACAATCCGGTCGACGGCCACGACGTGCCGGTGCCGCACTTCGGCCTCGTACTGACCGTCCCGGAGTTCCAGGAGCTGGCCGACCGGCTGCGTGCGGCTGGGACGTCGTTCGTCATCGAGCCGTATGTGCGCTTCGAAGGCCAGACCGGTGAGCAGTGGACGATGTTCCTGCTCGACCCGGCTGGCAACGCACTGGAGTTCAAGGCGTTCGCGGACGACTCGCAGGTGTTCGCGGTCTAGAGACGCGCCGTGGCGGCCAGCGCCTCGTACGTGTCGATGAACAGCCCCATCGCCTCGTCGACGGCCTGGTGATCGCCGGTCGCCATCAGGTCGAGCAGCAGGCCGCGTGGCACCGCGACGCCCAGCCGCGCGAACGCGCGTGCCTTCGCCGGCGGCAGTCCACGGCGCGCGGCCCACTGCGTGAGCGGCTCGACCCAGCTCGACACGATCCCGTCCAGCAGCGGCGCCGTCCGCTGGTCGCCCTGCAATGCGCGGCCGTAGATCTCGAACAGCAGCCGGACGTACGGCCAGTTCTCCGGCGCGCTCAGCCGCCGCCAGAACCGCCTGGCCATCTCGCCGACCGCCGCCGGGTCGTCGGTGTCGACGTCGGCGTCGAGCTCGGCGAAGATCCGCCGCTGCCGCTCCTCGACGGCCCTGACCACCTCGATCAGCAGGCCTTCCTTGGAGCCGAAGTGATAGAGCAACATCCGGTGGCTGGTCCCGGTCGCCTTGGCCAGCTGCCGCAGGCTGAGGTCGGCGGAGCCGTGCGTCGCGATGTAGTCGATCGCCCCGCCGAGCAGCCGTTCCTTCGCCGTGGTCGCCTCCGGCGCGTCGGTCACGTCACCCTCCGATCCTCGGCCGGTCGACGTACCATATGGTACATGTACCAGGTGGTACACCATGTGGAGGATACGATGCCCAGCCAGCACATCAGAGCGAGCGCGACCAGCAGCGCGGACCCGGCGACGGTGTTCAGCGTGCTCCGCGACGGCAGCACGTGGCCGACCTTCTCGTCACTCGGCGCGTACGAGCTCATCACGCCCGGATGCGGCGCGCAGACCGGCCAGCCGGACGAGCTCGGCGAGGTGCGGTATTTCCACACCGGCCGCTATCACGTCCGCGAGCAGATCGTCGAGCTGGTCCAGGACCGGCGGCTGAGCTACGTGTTGCTGGAAGGTCTCGCGTTGCGTGACTACCGCGCCGACATCGACCTGGAACCGGCCGGCGGTGGCACGCGGATCAGCTGGCACTCCTCCTTCGACCCCAAGGTCATCGGCACCGGCTGGCTCTATCGCCGGCAGCTCACCGGGACCGTACGGGGGTTGGTCGACGGCCTGGCGCGCCGAGCCGAGGAAGTCGCCGCAAGCCGATGACGGTCAGCGGTCGGCTCTGCGGCCAAGCCACCAACGCTGACCGACCGCTGTCGTGACCGCCTGCGTTACCTGGGTTCTTAGGCTTCGCTGAGTGTGAGGGCCGGCGCGGCGCGGTTTACCGTCGCTGTCATGACTCAGGTGACGCACGCCGGAGAGCCGGACCAACACACTGGTGGCGGCCTGTCCAACCGGCTGAACTGGCTGCGTGCCGGCGTACTCGGCGCCAACGACGGCATCGTCTCGGTGGCCGGCATCGTGCTCGGCGTCGCCGCCGCGACCGCCGACCGCGGCACCATCCTGACCGCGGGAGTCGCCGGCCTGCTCGCCGGCGCACTGTCGATGGCGGCCGGCGAGTACGTCTCGGTGAGTACGCAGCGCGACAGCGAGAAGGCCCTGCTGGCCAAGGAGAAGTGGGAACTGCGCACCATGCCGGACGCGGAGCTGCGCGAGCTGGCCGAGATCTACCAGGAGAAGGGCCTGCCGCCGGCGCTGGCCATGGAGGTCGCCGAGGCGCTGACCAAACACGACGCGCTGCGCGCACACGCGGAGGTCGAGCTGGGGATCGACCCGGACGATCTCACCAACCCGTGGCAGGCGGTCGCCGCGTCGGCCGTCTCGTTTGTGATCGGCGCATTGCTGCCGCTGCTGGTCATCATGCTGCCCTCGCCGATCCGCGCGCCGCTGTGTTTCGGTGCCGTGCTGGTCGCGCTCGCGATCACCGGTGCGATCAGCGCGCGGCTCGGCGGCGCGCGGATCGCGCGCGCGACTGTGCGTACGGTCGCCGGTGGAGCGCTGGCGATGGCCGTCACGTACGGCGTCGGTCATCTGCTCGGCGTCACGTTATGACGAAAATGCCTATCCGAAAATATTGCTGACCAGTTGGTGGCACCCCCGATTTCCACGATGCGCCTCGGGTCGGACACTTTCCGCGAGCGGGTCGTTCGGTGGCCGGCAAATCGGACGAATTCCCTGCTGAGATGTGCTTTGGCCGCCGCCGTACGGTGATGGCGGCGGTAGGATCGTGGCTCATGCTGTCAGTGGACGAAAGGTGCCAGCCGCCGGTCGGTGGCGCGGAAAGTGTCGTGCCGGCGCCGCGCGGCTCGGCCGACGCCGGCCAGGTGCTGGACGCCGCGATGGACACCTTCCTGGATTTCGGTATCAAGCGCGCCACGATGACCGAGATCGCCCGCCGCGCCGGTGTCGGCGTCGCCACGGTTTACCGGCGTTTTCCGCAGAAAGGCGGCTTGGTGCAGGCCACCGTGACCCGTGAGGTGCAGCGGTTCATCGCCGACGTGGACAGCAAGATCGCGCACGCGAGTACGCCGGTCGAGGAAGTGGTGGAGTGTTTCGTCGCGTTCGTCGTCGGCGCGCGCGAACATCCGCTGCTGCGCCGCATTCTGGACACCGAGCCGGAGATCGTGCTGCCGGCATTGACGATTGCCGGTGGACCGGTGATCGCGCTCGGCCGCGAGTACGTGGCGCAGAAAATCCGCCGGCTGCGTGGAAGCCCGATCGCGAACGCCGACGACGTCGACATGGTGGCCGAGATGTTCGCCCGGCTCGCGCAGTCGATGGTGCTCACTCCGGACGGCCGCATTCCGAGCGGCGACGACGAAAAGACCCGCGAGTTCGCGCGCCGGCACATCGCGCCGCTGGTCGTGTCGGCGAAATAGCCTAAATCAGGGCCACGTCGGAAATCAGCCAGCGGCCGGCGGATTTCACCAGCACCATCTGCATCCGGTTGCGGTCGACCCTGGCCTGCGGACTGTTGGTGTTGGTGATCTGCTGGTCGACGAACAACACCACCACGACCCGGTCCGCGGTGCCTTCGCTGACTCCCGCGCGTACGACGGTGCCTTTGGACGTCGCGTGATACTGCTGGATCAGCTTGGTCAGGTTCTGGCTGACTTTCTTGTACTGCTGGGCGAAATCGCCGGTCGAGTTGGCGGTGACCTTGGTGAAGTTGCGGTCCAGCGACCGGTAGTCGTAGGTCGACAGGTCGCCGGCGTACGTGCGTGCCGCCGCCAACGCCGTGGCCTGCGCCTTGGTGGTGTTGGCGCGATCGTAGGTCTGCCAGCCGAAATACGCCGCCACGGCGGCCAGCGCGACGATGAGTGCGACCATGGCGATCGTACGGATTCCGGCGCGTGGCACCAATGCGCGGCCGATCCGGCGGACGGCCGTGCCGACACTGATTTCCGGCGCCACCTCCTCCTGCTCGACCGGCTCGTCCTTCTCCAGTCGCGGTTTGGGTGACGGCCGCGATCGGGTGGCGTTCTGGGACATTGCGCGGACTCCTTACTGGACACCCTGCATGAGCAACGCGGACCACGACTGCGATCCGAAGGCGGCCGCCTGGCCGCCGTTGGAACCGAGGCGGAACCGTTTGCCGTCGGCGTCCGAGGCCTGGCCGGACACCGGGTCGTACGTGCCGGTGCTGCGTCGCTGCGGTGTCGGCGCGTTCTGCGCACCGCGCTGCTGGAGATCCGGCAGGTCCGAATCGCAGAGATAGTTGGGCTGGATGGCGCGCGGCGCGGTCTGCGTCGGCGTACGGCGTGGCGTCGTGTAGTAACAGACGGGTCCTTGTGCGGCCAGCAAAGAGAAATTCGCCGTGTCGCCGTCCACGATGCCGCCGACTTTCGTGAAGGTGTCCGGCAACGAGATCAGCAGCTCGGTCACCGCCGGCGTACGGATGCTGACGATCTGCGCGGTCGTCACCGTGTTTCCAAGCAGCGCGGCGAAAGACTGCTGGTTGTCCCGCAGCAGCGGTACGAGCTGGTTGGCGACACCGGTGCCCTGGTCGAGCAGCGTGCCGATCTGGCCGCTGTGCGCGCGGATCTGGCCGGACAGCCCGCGCAGCGCCGACGCCAGCGCCGGCAGGTCGACGGATCCCGGGTTCGCCGGGTTCAGCAGCATGTTGGTGTTGTTGACCAGCGCCAGAAACCGCGGCTGGTAGGTCTGCAGGCCGCGCAGCACGATCACCAGGTTGTCCAGCAGCTGCCGCAGGGTCGGTCCCATGCCGGCCAGTCCGGTCGAGAGCTCGGTGGTCAGCGTCGCCACGTCTTTGGTGTCGATGCTGTCGGCGAAACGCATCAGGTGCACCAGCAACGTTTCCAACGGCAGCGGCGTCGCCGTGCGGTTTCCCCGGATGACGTCGCCGTCGCTGAGATATGGCGGGTTTCCGTTGGCTGGCTGCAGATCCACGTGCTGGATGTCGATCGGCGTGTCCATGTCGACGACCGCCCTGGCATTGGCCGGGATGCGCTGACCGGCGTCGATGCCGAGCACCACCGACACTCCGGCGTCGTCCTTGTCGAGGCTGACCTCGCGGACGGTTCCGACGCGTACGCCTCGATAGGTCACCAGCGACTGCGTCACCAAGCCGGCGGCGTCGGCCATCCGTACGGTCACCTGGAAGGTGCCGCGCAGTGCGCTCGCACCAAACAGCTGCACACCGACGTACGCCGTGCACAACGCGCCGATCAACGTGAAAACCACGAGCCGGATGGCAGGGGAGCGGCGGTTCATCGCAGGCCTCCGGAAAGCAGTCCGCCGACGCCGCCGGCGCTCGACCGCCCGGTTGGCGCGCTCGGCGCGATCCGGCCACCGCCGGACAGCAGCGCGGCGACCGTGCCGGACACGTCAAGCGTCGCGTCGAGCGTCAGGTAGTCGCCCGGGATCGTCTGTCCGAGCAGCTGTTGGAAGGTGCGCAACGACATCAGCGTCGAGCCGAGCTCGGAGTCGAAACTCGCCAGCGAGCTCAGCACGGGCTGCAGCTGCTTCGCTCTGGCCACGATTCCGCTGCTGGTCCGCGAAAGCACGCCGGTGGTGGTCTTGGCGAGCCGGCTGATGCTGACCAGCAGTGCGGTGAATTCGGTGCGTTGGCCGAGAAGGACGTCCAGCGCCGGCGTGATGTGAGTCAGCGCCGCCTGCAGCGTGGCGCGGTTGCCGGCGCCGGCGGCGGCAAAGGTGTTGAGCGCGGTGATCGTCCGGTTGATGTCGTCCTTGTGCGCGTCGAGCGACCGCAGCAGCGTGTCGAGCTGGCCGAGGAGCGTACGCACCTGCTGCTCGTGACCGGCGAGCGCGCGGTTGGTCTCGGTGACGATCGTGCGCACCTGGTCCAGGCCGCTGCCGGACAGCAGCGCGCCGACGGCGGCCAGCGTGTTTTCCACATCCGGCGCACGCGAGGTGTCGTCGATGCCGATGGTCGCGGTGTCGGCCAGGAAGCCGCGGTCGGCGCGTTCGGGCGGCACGAGCAGCACGTACTCCTCGCCGAGCACCGATGTGAGCTCCAGCCGCGCGGTCGTGCCGACCGGCAGCCGCGTGCCGGAGTCGATGCGCATGCCGACCACCGCCTGGAAGTCGCGGGCGTGCAGGCTGGTCACCCGGCCGACGACCGCCTGCCCGATGCGGACCTGCCCGCCGAGCGGCAGCTGCGCCGCGTCGGTGAACACCGCGGTCAGCGCGTACGACGAGCCGCCGGCCTGGGTCAGCGGCAGGTTCTGGAAGCTGAGGCCGCAGCCGCCCAGGAGCAGTGCGGCGGTCGCCAGGAACGCGGCCAGTCTCCTCATCGGCCGCCTCCGGTGAGCGGGTTGGACAGGCTCGGTGGGAACGGGATCGGGTTGACCACACCTGGCGCGGCACACAGCGGCACCGGCAACCGCTGGCACAGCTGCCGGGTCGCGTCCAACTGCGTCAGCGTCGTGGAGATGTCCAGCCGTACGCGCAGGCGGCCGTCCGGCCCGACCGCCCGGCCGAGGTTGTCCGAGGCCAGCGGCAGGACGTCGAGGATCTCGGCGAGGTCCTGCTGGTGCGCGACCAGCGTGCCGGTCAGCTGGTTGAGCCGGGTGAGGTCTGCGCCGACCGCGCTGCCATGCGTCCTGACCAGCGCCGCGACCTGCGTCAACACGGTCGCCAGCTGGCTCAACGCGGCGCTGATCGTCGCGCGCTCGTCGTTGAGGTCACCCGCGACCGCGGTCACTGTCGTGGTCAGCGTGGTGATGCTCGACCGGTGCACGACCAGCAGCGAGACGAGCTTGTTGAGGCTGGTGATCAGCGCGCCGACATCGTCGCTGTCGTTGGCCAGCACGCCGCTGGCCTGCGCGAGATTCTGTACGGCGGAGCGGAACGGCGTGCCGTTTCCGCGCAGTGCCGTCGCCGCGCTGTGCAACGCCGTGCCGAGCGAGCCGTTCTGGTCCAGTCCGTTGGGTCCGAGGCCGGTCAGCAGGGTGTCCAGCGATCGCACCAGCTCGGCCCATTTGATCGGTGAGTGCGTACGCGCGGCCGGGATGATCGCGCCAGGTTCGAGGCTCGAGCCGCCGCGATAGGCAGGAGTGAACTCCACAGTGTGATCGGCGATCACCGACGGCGTGGTGATCCAGGCTTGCGCGTTTGCCGGGATCTTCAGGTCGCGCGGCAGCCGCATGAAGACGCGTACGACGGCGCCGCGCGGCTCGACCGCGGTCACCTGGCCGACCGGCACGCCGAGGATCGCCACCTTGCTGCCGGCGAAGACGCCGTCGGCGTGCGCGAAGTCGGCCGACACGGTCAGCGCCGGATCCGGCCGGAGAAAGACGTAACCGCCGCCGATCAGGACAGCCAGGCCGGCGATGACGGCGATGATCCGCTG
Source organism: Fodinicola acaciae (assembly GCF_010993745.1). Lineage (NCBI taxonomy): Bacteria > Bacillati > Actinomycetota > Actinomycetes > Mycobacteriales > Fodinicola > Fodinicola acaciae. Next base: position 2,328,211 of record NZ_WOTN01000001.1, on the reverse strand, counting down.
TGACCTCATCGGCAACCCCTGACCAGCGCGGCGACGCACAGCAGGTTGTCGGGCAGCGGTCCGGCCGGACCGGACACGTCGCCCCATGGACCATTCCCGGTGGCGTTGGCCAGATAGCGTACGGTCGGCGCCAGCTGCGTGAGCGTCGCACCGATCGCCTGGTCGTTCTGCGCGAGCAGCGCGGTGATCGAGTGCAGCCGGGTCAGCAGCTGGTCGACCGCCGCTCCGTTGGCTTTCAGAAACTGGCTGACCTGCGCGGTGAGCGCGGCCAGGTCGGCGATCATCGTACGGATCACCTGGCGGCGCTGGCTGAGCATCTGCGCCACCAGCCCGGCGTCACCGAGCAGCGTCACCAGCGTGGCCTGCTGCTGGAGCAGCGAGGTGGTCACGGTCTGCGCGGAGGTCAGCAGCGTGCGGATCTGGCCTTCGCGTTGCGCGACGATCGCCGCGACCGCGGAGACGCCGGTGAGTGTCTTGTTGACGACGCCGTTGTCGGTCGGGGTGACCTCGGTGATGGTCGCCAGCATCCGTTGCAGCGCCGGCAGGTCCAGTTGTGCGGTCGTGCTGGTGGTGTCGCGGCTGAGGTCGTCCAGCGTGTACGGCACGGACGTACGCGCCACCGGGATCGCGCCGGAGTCGCCGTCGCCGGCCGGCACGATCGCCAGGTAGCGCCGGCCGAGCAGCGTCGCGACCTTGATCGACGCGGTCGTACGGTCACCGAGCGGCTGCGCTCGGTCGAGCCGGAAGTGCACCTCGACGTGGTCGCCGGCCAGGTTGACCGCGGTGACCCGGCCGGTCGCGACGCCGGCCACGTACACCTGGTCGCCGGCGGCCAGGCCGCTGGCGTTGCCGAAGTCGGCGGTGTAGTCGCTGGTCCGCAACCAGAACAGCACCTGCGGTCCGGCGACCGCGAGCACACCGATGAGCACCAGCACGAGTCCGCCGACCATGCCGCGGGTCACCGCGGTCGGCGTTTGACCGCGTCCGAAGATCCTCATTGGCACACCGGCGATCTGGCGCCGCTGACCGCGACCGGCAGGGTCGCGCCGGGGCCGTCCTCGGTGCCGACCGAGACACTCAGGTTGCAAATGTAGATGTTCAGCCAGGTGCCATAGTCCAGCGCTTTGCCAACCGTGCCGATCAGCCGCGGCGCGCCTTTGAGCGCGCGGTCGAGCGCGGCGCGATTGGCCGTCACCATGCCGGCCGCGCGGTTGAGCTGACGCAGATCGGTGGTCGCCGGCGCGCGCAGCTGGGTCGCCAGTGTGGACAGCGAGCCGGCCAGTGCGGCGGTGCCGTCGATCGCGGCGGCGATCTGCTGGCGGTCGCCCGCCGCCGCGCTCGCGAGCGATGCGAGGCCGGTCAGCAACGCGCGGAAGTTGGCCTGGTTGCGGGTCATCGTGTCGAGTACGGCGTTGAGGTTGGACAGGATCGCGCCGATGACCTGGTCGCGGCCGGCCAGGTTGGCGGTCACCGCGACCAGCCGGTTGAGCAGGTCGGCGATGGTGCCGGACTGCCCCTGCAGGACCGTGACGATCTCGCCGGCTAGTTGGTTGACCTCCTTCGGGTCGATCGCGTCGAAGAGCGGCTTGAAGCCGTTGAGCAGCGCGGTGAGGTCGAGCGCCGGCCTGGTGCGGGAGACCGGGATCGTGTCGCCGGGACGGAGAACGCCGGCGTTGTGGCCGCTCCCCGGGGTGATTGACAGATAGCGACCGCCGGCCAGGTCGGCGTAGCGGATGATCGCGTGCGCGTCGGCCGGCAGCTGCTGGTCGTCGGTGATCTCGAAGCTGACCTCGGCCCGCGTACGGACCAGCCGGACGGCGTCGACACGGCCGACACGTATGCCGGCGATCAGCACGTCGCTGCCTGGCACCAGTCCCTGCGCGTCGGTGAAGACCGCGCGATAGCCGTTGGCCGGTGCGTTCAGCGGCTGCGACAACGTGTTGACCACCAGGACCGTGGACAGCACGGACGCCAGCAGAAACAACGAGAGCTTGACGAGCGTACGGGTCACGGCGTCACCACCTGCGAGCCGCGCAGGATCGGTCCGGCCAGGATGTCCAGCAGACCGGCCGTGCGGCCCGGCGCCGCCGGGTCGACGATGTCCGGGAAGAGCGCTCCGATGGTGTTCTGCTCCTGGTTGCTGCCGACCGGTCCGGCGGTCCCGCCGGACGGCGGTGCCGGTGGCGGCGCCGCGGCCGGAGGCGGCGCCGAGCCGCAGTTGGGACCGGCTAGTCCGGGATAGCGCGGACAGTCGGCCGCCGAGTACGCCTGCGGCGGCGGAAAGACGATCGGCGCGCGCATCTTCAGGCGGCCGCTGGCGAACACCTGGTTTCCCTTGTCCAGGAAGGAGTGCAGCGAGGTGAGCGTGTCGCTGATCCGGTCCGACCGGCCGGACAGCGCCGCCAGTGTGGGGCCGGTGAGCCGGACCAGCTGGATGAGCCGGCCGGAGTTGTCGCCGAGCAGCCGGTCGGACTCGTCGGCCAGCGACGTGCCGGCGCTGAGCAGCTGGCGCAGGCTCTGCTGCTTCTGGACGATCACCGCGGAGATCGCGACCGCGTCGTCGAGCGCGTGGAACGCGTCCGGTGCGCTTTGGGCCAGCTGCTCGCTGAGCGTGGCCAGAGCGCGCAGGTTGGGGCCGACGGACTGGATGGTCGGCCGCAGCTGGCGGGTCAGGGTGTCCAGCTCGGCGATCGTCGTGCCGAGGTCATCGCCGCGACCGCGTACGGCGTCGGCGACCGCGGTCAGTGCCGCGTCCAGCTGCGCCGGCTGCAGCGCGGTGAGCAGGTCGTAGATCCGGTTGAACGCCTGGTAGAGCTGGATCGTCTCGGCGGACATGTCGGCACGCAGGATCGACCCGTCGCGCAGCTCGCCGTGCGGTCCCGACTGTGGCGTGACGAGGTCGACGTACGCCTGGCCGAAGACCGTACGCGGCAGCAGCCGCACCTGGACGTTGGCGGGGATCGCGTCGACGGCGGCCGGCCGTAGGCGGATCACCAGTTTGGACGTACGCGTGCCGGCCTCGACGGCCAGCAGTGTGCCGACGACGACGCCGTGGTGTTGCACCGACGACAGTGGCGCGATGGATCCGCCGGTCGCCGGTACGGTCGCGGTGACCACGGGATCGCGGTTGAACGCGCCGGTGCTGTTGACGATCAGGGCGACGGTCGCGGCCAGCATCAGCAGGAGTGCCAGGCCGCCGCGGACCGCCAGCGTGCCGCGCCGCGTCATGTGGTGCCTCCGACGCCTGGCAGGGTCGGCCGCAGACCCCAGAACGTGAGCGTCAGGAGCACGTCGACCAGCATGATCATCACGATGCTGACCCGCAGTGCCCGGCCGGCCGCCTTGCCGACGCCGGCCGGCCCACCGGTCGCGGTGTAGCCATAGAAGCAGTGCACCAGCGTCACCACGACCGCCAGGATGAGTGCCTTCGCCAGCGAGTAGAGGACGTCCGTGGGTGTGAGCAGCAGGTGGAAGTAATAGTCGTACGTGCCGGCGGACTGCCCGGACAGGAACACCACCGCGAAGCCGGTCGCCACGTACGAGCCGAACAGGCCGATCAGGTAGAGCGGGATGACCGCGACGAACGCGGCGATCATCCGGGTCGTCACCAGATATGGCAGCGACGGCACGGCCATCGACTCGAGCGCGTCGACCTCCTCGCCGATCCGCATCGCGCCGAGCTGAGCGGTGAATCCGGTGCCGACCTTCGCGGCCAGCGCGATGCTCGCGACGACCGGCGCGATCTCCCGTGTGTTGGCCAGCGCGGCCACCAGGCCGGTGATCGGCGACAGGCCGATCAGGTCGAGCCCCTGGTAACCGCCGAGGCCGACCTGCGTACTCGCGACGAAGGACATGGCGAAGATGACGCCGACGGTGCCGCCGCCGGCCAGCAGCGAGCCGGAGCCGAAGCTGATGTCGGCGACCAGCCTGGCCACGTCCTTGCCATAGCGGCGCAGCGTACGCGGGATGGCGGCGAGTGCACGTACGTAGAAGGTGAACTGCCGGCCGACCATCGCCAGCGCGTCGACAGTCCGCTGGTACGCGCGGACCGCCCAGACGCCGGCGACGTACGGGCCGGCCATCAGTACGCGCCCCGGGCCGGCACGATGAGCGGATAGAGCTCGGTCATCGCGGTGTTGGCGACGAAGACCAGGATGAACGAGAGCACCACCGACTCGTTGACCGCGTCGCCGACGCCTTGCGGTCCGCCTTTGGCGGTGAGGCCCTTGAAGCTCGCGACGATCGCGGCGATGACCGCGAAGGTCGCCGCCTTGATCTCGGCGAGCACGAAGTCCTCCGGACGCGCGTACTGCGTCAGGGTCGCCAGAAAGCTGCCGGCGGTGCCGTGCAGCACCTGGACGTGAAAGATCAGCGTCGCGCCGATGCCGACCGCCATCACCACGCCGTCGAGCAGGACCGTCACGACGACCGCGGCGATCATCCGGGGCAGGACCAGGCGCTCCACCGGAGACACGCCGAGCACCTCCAGCGCGTCGGTCTCCTCGCGGATCTTGCGTGCGCCGAGGTCGGAGCAGATCGCCGAGCCGCCGACGCCGGAGATCATCAGTGCGCAGACCAGCGGTGCCGCCTGGCCGATGATCACGAAGGCGACCACCGCTCCGCTGTAGCGTTCGGCGCCGATCTGGCTGGCGAACGAGCCGACCGTGATGGCCACCGCCACGCCGAGCGGGATCATCACCAGCACCGACGGGATGCTGGTGACCGCGGCCAGGAACCAGGTCTGCTCCAGGCACTCCCGCCAGGCGAACCGGCGCCGGCGTACGACCCGGCCGACGGCCATCGCGGTCTCAACGGCGAACCCGAGCAGCAGCCCCACCTCGGCCGCGGCGCTCGCGACCGGTCCGCGCGCTATCGGCGACTGCCTCAACCGGGCATCGACCACTGGCGACCCCTTGCTCGGTGGGAGGGCTGGCTGTCCTGGGGGTGGTGCGCGTCACACGCTCCGACCCGGACCCTACTCATGAGTCAGGTCGTTGGCGATAGATCCGACGGAATTTCTATCATTGCTATCTACTCCACAGTAAGTTACCGTGCTGAAAGTAGTTCATGCGACACTTGGTAGCAGGTAAGCCGGCCGGGTGACGGATGGAGGCGACCGACGTGACCACCGACGAGGCTCCTGGTAGGTGCGAGCCGGACAACCTGGTCCTGCAGCCACGGGACGTACGTTTCGACTGGTCCGCGCTTCCGATGCACTGGGTCCCCGGTGAGCCGATGGCGACCCACGTGATGAACGTGCTGCATCTGCTGTTGCCGGAAGGCGAGCGCTGGTTCGTACGGCTCTTCCAGGAGGCGCTGCCGCAGATCCGCGACGACACGCTGCGCGAGCAGGTGCTCGGGTTCATCGGCCAGGAGGCGGTGCACGCCGAGGCGCACAGCGAGGTGCTCGACCACCTGCTGGCGCGCGGCCTGGACCCGCGGCCGTTCACCGATCGCGTCGAGTGGATCTTCCGCCGCGTGCTCGGCACCCGCGACGACCTGCCGGAGCGTACGGTACAGCAGTATCTCGTCGAGCGGGTCGCGATCGTCGCGGCGATCGAGCAGTTCACCGCGCACATGGGCGACTGGATGCTCAACGCCTCGGCGCTGGACGAGGCCGGCATCGACCCGACCATGCTCGACCTGCTCCGCTGGCACGCGGCCGAGGAGGTCGAGCATCGCGCCGTCGCGTTCGACCTGGCGCGGCACCTGGACCGGCGGTACGTGCGGCGGCTGCGTGCCATGGCGATCGTCGCGCCGATGATCGGCCTGATGTGGATCCGCGGCACCAGATTCATGATCGCCAACGACCCGGAGCTGCGCGGTCAGCGGCTGCGCTGGCGCGATGTCGGCCGTGCCGCCAAGCGCGGCCTGCTGCCGAAGCGCCGCCAGTTGGCCGCCGCCGCGCTCCGCTATCTGCGTCCCGGCTTCCATCCGAGCCAGGAATATTCGACCAGCCAGGCGGTCGCGTACCTCGCCTCCTCGCCGGCCGCTCAGGCCGCGCACTGACGGCGGCCGGCGATGCCATCCGCGGCCGACCGCCGACTCCACGAGACAGAGATTCCGCGTGTCATGCCGCCGGACCGGATGCTGAGCGTGGTGACCGCGGTCGGCGACCGCTACACCCGCGCTCTCCGGTTCTTCCGCTCCAGCAGGCCGGATCCCGGTGCGGGTCCGGCCGATCTGCGCCTGCGCATCGCCGAACGCCGGGTCGAGGCCGACGAGGTCGTGAGCTTGCGGCTGGTACGTCCGGACGGCGGGCCGCTGCCGGCATGGCAGCCGGGTTGCCATCTGGACGTCACGTTGCCGTCCAGTCGTCGCCGGCAGTACTCGCTGTGTGGCGACCCCGCGGATCGCCGCGCGTACCGGATCGCCGTCCGCCGGCTCTCCACAGGCGGCGGGGGATCGCGGGAGATCCACCGCCTGACAGCCGGCGAGACCGTGACGGTGCGCGGACCGCGCAACGCTTTTCCGTTCGTCGCCGAGGGACCGCTGCTCCTGATCGCCGGCGGCATCGGCATAACGCCGGTCCTGCCGATGGCACGGGAAGGGGCTCGCCGCGGGCTGGACTGGCGACTGGTCTACACGGGCCGGACGCGCGCGTCGATGAGTTTCCTCGGGGAACTCGAGAGGCTGGGAGACCGCGCGTTCATCCGGCCAGACGACGAGTACGGCGTCCCGTCTGTTGACGACCTGCTGGCCGGGGCGGCCGCCGGCGGCAGCGTCTACTGCTGCGGTCCGGCGCCGATGCTGGCGCTCGTACGCGCAGGCTTCCGCGCGACCGGCGCGCGCTCGCTGCACTTCGAACGCTTCTCGCCGCCGCCGGTGGTCGACGGCCGGCCGCTCGACGTGGAACTGCGTCGCAGCGGCGGCGTGCTCCGCGTGCCGGCGGACCGATCGGTGCTCAGCGTCGTACGCGACGCGCGCCCGAACGTCGCGTACTCCTGCCAGCAGGGTTTCTGCGGCACCTGCCGAGCGCGCGTGCTGCCAGGCAGCGACCCGGTCGACCACCGCGACCGCCGGCTGACCGACGCGCAACGCGCCGCCGGCGACATGTTGATCTGCGTGTCGCGTGTGCACGGCGACCGCCTTGTGCTGGACCTGTGAGGGGATGCGCATGACCGCCGTGTTCACGTACACCGACCGCGATCTGGGGGGCTTCCGCGAGGCGCAGCAGCTCGCGTACGCCTGTGCGCAGAAGGTCGCCGACTGGCTGGAGCCCGGCGTCACCGAGCGGCAGGCCGCCGGCAAGCTGCGGCACGAGCTGGTCGCGAGCGGCGTCGACGACTTCTTCCACGTGCCGTTCGCCTGGTTCGGCGACCGTACGGCCTTCCGGCATTTCCGTGGCCCGTTGGACTTCTTCGCCAGCGGCCGCACGCTCCGCGAGGGGATGCCGTTCGTGCTGGACTGCGCGCCGGTCATCGACGGCTACACGGCCGACATCGGCTACGGCGGCCGGATCGGCGACAACCGGATCTGGGACCAGCTCTTCGCCGACCTGCGCGAATACCGCGACCTGATCCTGCGGCGCGTACGCGAACGCGCGACGCTGGACGACATCTATGCCGACGTGGACGCGCTGATCGCCAGGCACGGCTACGACAACCGGCACCGCGTCTATCCGGGCCGGGTCATCGGCCACCAGGTGACGCGGATCAAGGCGGCGGGCCCGCGCGGCCTCACGGTCTTCGGCTTCGGCGTACGGACCCTGCAGACGCTCGGTCGCGAGCTGATCTCCGAGCGGATGCACGGGCGCTCGCCACTGTGGGCCGACGGACGCTCGTCGCGGCACGCGCCGACGCCGGGCCTGTGGGCCGTCGAGCCGCACATCGGCTTTGGCGATGTCGGCATAAAGTTCGAGGAGCTGCTGGTCGTCACCGACGATCCGGACAACCCGGCGTACTGGCTGGACGACGATCTTCCGCACGTACGCGGGTGGAGCGAGCTGACACGACAGGATGGTGCGGCGTGACCGCTGAGCCGACGACGGTCCAGTCCGGCGAGGTCCGGCTGGCGGTGTGGACGACCCCGCAGCGGGCCGGCGATCCGGACGCGCCGACCGTGGTCCTGGTGCACGGCTATCCGGACACGCACATCGTCTGGGACGAGGTCGTGGCCGAGCTGTCCGAGCGCTTCAACGTCGTGACCTACGACGTGCGCGGCGCCGGCGGCTCCGAGCCACCGAAGGACAAGGCCGGCTATCAGCTCGACCGGCTGGCCGCCGACTTCTTCGCCGTCGCCGACGCGGTCAGTCCCGACCGTCCGGTGCACGTGGTCGCCCACGACTGGGGGTCGATCCAGGCCTGGGAAGCGGTCACCGAGCCCGGCGCGCACCGGCGGATCGCCTCGTACACGTCGATCTCCGGTCCCTGCCTCGACCACGTCGGCGAGTGGATCCAGCGCCGGCTCACCAACCCGACGCCGAAGCACCTGCGGCAGCTGGCCGTGCAGCAGCTGCACTCCTGGTACATCGTGGCCTTCCACCTGCCGGTGCTCGCGCCGCTGGCCTGGCGGCTCGGCCTGTCGTCCAGGTGGAGCCGCATTCTTCGTACGGTCGAAGGCGTGCGGCCCAGCGCCGGCCATCCGGCGCCGACGCTGACCAGCGACGCGGTACGCGGCATCTCGCTCTATCGCGCCAACATGCGGCCGCGGTTGAGTGACCCGCGGCCACGGTCGACCGAGGTGCCGGTGCAGGTCATCCATCCGAGCGGCGACCACTACGTGTCCGCGGCGCTCAGCGAGGACCTGGAAATGCACGCGCCACGGCTGTGGCGGCGCAGTCTCGCGGCGCGGCACTGGGCTCCGCTGACGCACGCGCCGGCGGTGGCGCGGATGGTCACCGAGCTCATCGACCACGTCGGCGGCGGTGACGCGTCGCCGGAGCTCGCACGAGCGCGCGTCGGAGCGCCGAAGAAGCGCGCGTTCGACCGCAAGCTGGTCGTCGTCACCGGTGCCGGCAGCGGCATCGGCCGCGCCACCGCGCTCGCCTTCGCGCGGCTGGGCGCCAGGGTCGTCGTGGGCGACATCGACCTGGCGGCGGCGGAGCGTACGGCCACGCTGGCCGCCCTGGTCGGACCACCGGCGCACGCGTACGAGGTGAACGTGGCCGACGAGAAGGCAATGCACGGATGGGCCGCCGACGTGATCGCGACGCACGGCGTGCCGGACGTACTGGTGAACAACGCCGGCATCGGCCACTCCGGCACGTTCCTCAACACCACCACCGAGGAGTGGCAGCGCGTCCTGGACGTCAACCTCTGGGGTGTGATCTACGGCTGCCAGGCCTTCGGCACCGCGATGGCCGAGCGCGGCGAGGGCGGCCACATCGTCAACGTGTCGTCGGCCGCCGCGTATCTGCCGACGAAGCTGCTCACCGCATACGCGACCAGCAAGTCCGCCGTCTTCATGCTGTCGGACTGCCTGCGGGCCGAGATGGCCGACCACGACATCGGCGTCTCGGCGATCTGTCCGGGCATGGTCAACACCAACATCACGCGGACCAGCACGTTCTCGGCCATGCCGGAGGCGGAACAGCAGCGCCAGCGCGCCCGTGTCAGCAAGGCGTACGCGCGGCGCAACTTCGGTCCCGAAGGCGTGGCCAAGGAGATCGTCCGCGCGGTGTGGCACGGCCGTGCGGTCGTGCCTGTCACCGTGGAGGCGAAGGTCGCGCGGCTGCTGTCGCGCGTCTCACCGGCGGTGCTGCGCCGCGCCGCGCGCATCGGCCTCTGACGGTCAGCCGCGCCAGAGCGGTGCGGTGAGACAGGTCGGTCCGCCGTCGCCTTTCACCGACACGTCGGAGCCGTCGTACGTGTGCGTCTGGCAGCCGTGTGTCTCCAGCGCCGCGCGGATCCGCGGGTTGCCGTCGACGAGCACCGCGACGCGCGGCCGTACGGCCAGGACGTTGCATCCCATCGTCAGGTATTCCTCGTCGTCCACCGGCACGATGGTGATGCCGCGCGCGGCGAGCGTCTGCATGAGGCTGACCGGAGCGAGCGGCGGATAGACCACCGCGAGGTCGTCGGCGACCGGCGAGATGAACGACATCAGGTGCAGCACGTGCTCTGGTCCGGTGGCGTGCGGGATGTCCACCGGGACGACCGTGACGTCTTCAGGGGCCAGCAGCTCACGCAGCTGCGTCACGGCCGACTCGCTGGTGCGATAGCTGCGGCCGACCACCAGCGTCCGCTCGTCGAGCCAGATGAAGTCGCCGCCGTCGGCGTACGCGTCACCGGTGAGCCGGCCGATGACCGGCACGCCGGCCTGTTCGAAGGCGGCGCCGAGCAGCTCCGGCTCCGGCTGGCGCACCGGCTTGGTCATCTGGAACAGGACCGCGCCGCGGCCGGTGACCAGCGCGGGATCGCGTGCATACACGGAGTCGACAAGGCCGTCGACTGCGTCGGCGACCACGACCTCGCAGCCAAGTGAGGCCAGCAGCGTGGCGAATGCCTCGTGCTGGTCGATCAGCAGCCGTGGATCGGGCGTACGCCAGTCGGCCGCCGCGAAATTGCCTGTCGTGGACGGCTTGCGGAGGAGCACACGCCGCAGCGGTGCGCTCATCGACCGCACGCCGTAGTGAGTCGAGTCCATGTGGTCAGCCTATGGCGCGCAACGCTCGCAGATCGCGCTCGTACCAGGTGCCGGGCTTGCCACCGAGGTCGGCGGGATCGGCCGGACCGACCGCGACGAAGCCGGCCTTGGCCAGCACCTTCTGCGACGCGATGTTCGCGCTGGAGGTGGCCGCGCGCAGCCTCCGCAGGCCGTGTCGTTCGGCCGCCAGCCGGCACAGGTCCCGGACCGCCGCGGTCGCCACTCCGCGGCCGGCGACCTCCCGCGCGACCCGATAACCGAGATCGGCGGACCCGTCGTCGATGCGATAAAGGTTGAACCGGCCGAGAACCGCGCCATCCTCACCGACGAGCACGTAGAAGGCGCCGGTGCCGCCCTCCTGCTCGGCGAGCATGTCGCCGTGCCAGTCGGCGAACCGTTCGTAGTAGTCGTCGCCGCGGTCGGAGATCGAGGCCGCGAAGTACGCGCGGTTCGCCAGTTCGAAGGCCAGGACCGCTGGACCAAGTTCGGCGTCCAGCCGCTTCAGCTCAGGCACCGCGCAACCGTATCCAGATCGCGTACGCAGGCCACCTGATTTTCCGGTCAGGCCGGCGGCTGGTCGGCGCGGTCGGTCAGGTCGTCGACCGCGCCGCGCGGCAGTACGAGCACCGGCGCTGGGGAGTTGCGGACGATCTTGGAGGCACGCGAGCCGAGGAAGACGCGGGACAGCGGTCCGACCGAGCTGGAGCCGACGGCGAGCAGGTCTCCTGTCGACCAGCCGATGTCGGCGACGGCCTCTCGCCAGTCCGCGCCGAAGCCGACCGCCGTGTCCACCGAACGGGGCACCGCCGGACGGCTGGCGAGCCTTGTCAGCGCCCGGTGATGCAGCTGCTCGATGTGATCGCGCCACTCGCCGACGACAGTGTCCTCGGCGTGCAGACCGACGCCGGCCGAGACGACCGGACCAGGGCGTACGGCGAAGGACGCCAGTCGCAGTGCCGCATTGAGCTCGATGGCGAGCTCCGCTGCGGCGATCGCGAACTGATCGGCGCCGCTGGTCGCGCCATAGCTCGCGGTGATCCGGCGTACGGTCGTGTCCGGCTCGGCGCGGAAGCCGTACGGTGTCAACGCCACCGGCACCGGCGCACTGTGCAGCACCTGGTCGGCTACGCCGCCGAGCGAGACCCGGCCGACCCTGCCGACCGACGTGGAGCCGAGCACCAGCACACGGGCGCGGTGCTTGGCGGCGGTCTCCAGCAGACCGGCCGGCACCGACCTGGCCCGCGTGCTCTCCAGGATGATGTCGAGGTCGGACGGCAGCACCAGGCCGGCCGACTCCAGCGCCTCGCGGTTGGTCTTCTCGACGTACTGCTGGTATTCCTCGTCGACGCGAGCCGGGCCAGGCGGCCACGCCGCCGGCGCCACCGCGCAGACGACGAGGCTGTCGCCGCTGGAGCGTGCCAGCAGCGCGGCCAAATGCAGAGCGGCGGAGGCACGTTGGCCACGGGGGAGACCGACGACGACGGTCATGACGACACCTCGTCGCGCTCGGCCTTCGCCAGCTCGGAATGCCGGATCCCCCAGCTGAAATACCAGACCAGGACGACGGCGGTCCACACGACGAAGGCCAGGATGGTGACCGGCCGCAGGTTGCGGATGATGACCAGGCAGCCGAGCACCGACAGGACCGGCGTGACCGGATAGCCGGGCACCTTGAAGCCGCGTGGCAGGTCTGGCGCGGTGAACCGCAGCACGATCACGCCGATCGAGACCACGATGAACGCGACGAGCGTGCCGATGCTGGTCATCTCGGACAGGAAGTCGATCGGGATCAGGCCGGCCAGCACCGCCACCGCGACGGACACGATGAGCGTGTTCCGGACCGGCGTGACCGTACGGGCGTTGACCCGGCGGAACACCTTCGGCGCGAGACCGTCGCGGCTCATCGCGAACAGGATGCGCGTCTGGCCGTAGAGCGTCACCAGCGTGACGCTGAAGATCGAGATGATCGCGCCGGCCGCCAGTACGGTCCCCGGCCAACTGGCGCCGACGATGTTCTGCAGGATCGCGGCCAGTCCGGCCTCCTGGTCCTTGAACCTCGCGGACGGCTGAGCGGCGACCGCGACGACGGCGACCAGGACGTAGACGGCGGTCACCGCGCCGAGCGCGATCAGGATCGCCAGCGGCATCGTCCGCCGAGGGTTCTTCACCTCCTCGCCGGCCGTCGACACCGCGTCCAGGCCGACGAAGGTGAAGAAGATGACGCCGGACGCGCCGATCACGCCGGCCAGGCCGTACGGCGCGAAGTTGGCCAGGTTGTCGGCTTTCCATCCGGCGATGCCGAGCACCACGAACAGCGCCAGCACGGCGATCTTGATCATCACCATGGTCGCGTTGACCCGCGCGGACTCGCTCGTGCCGCGGATCAGCAGCAGCGCGCACAGCGCCACCAGCACGACCGCCGGCAGGTTGACGATGCCGCCTTCGTTCGGCGCGGAGGCCAGCAGTTCCGGCAGCCGCAGGCCGAACAGGTTGTCCAGCAGTTGGTTCAGATACTGCGACCAGCCGACCGCCACGGCGGCGGTGGACACGCCGTACTCCAGCAGCAGACATGCGGCCACGACCATCGCGGCGAGCTCGCCCATGGTCGCGTACGCGTAGGAGTACGACGAGCCGGAGACCGGCACGGCGCTGGCCAGCTCGGCGTAGCAGACTGCGGTCAGGCCGGCGACGACCGCGGCGATCACGAACGACCAGACCACCGCCGGGCCGGCCATCGGCACGGCCTGCGACAGCACGAAGAAGATGCCGGTGCCGATGACCGCACCGATGCCGATGGTGGAGAGCTGGAACAGTCCGATCGACCGGCTCAGCTGTCCGCCGCCGGTGTCCGCGCCGGTCTCGGCGGCCATCGTGGCGACCGGTTTGCGGCGGACCAGCGCCGCCAGCAGGCGGGACGGAGCGGGTCGAGAATCGGCCACGGATCCTCCTCGACGGCCGGGAATCACGCCAGGGTCGGCCAGCGTACGCCAGCCCCGGACCGGCACGCCGCTGGTCTAGTCAGGATCGCCGGCGGCGCCGGTCGCCGACCTAGGGTGAGACGAGTGACGGACCGGATCCGGCGGGAGAGTGCATGAGCGACGCGGTCACCTACCAGTTCGAGTACGCGGACCGGCTGTCCGCGGTGTTCGTCGGGGCCGGTGGTCACTCCTACCGGAACATCTATCCGAGCCTCCAGTACGTCCCGGTGGACCTGCGTGCCGTGTGCGACCAGCAGGCCGACCGGGCCGGGACGTACGCGCGGATGTTCGGCGCGGCGGCCAGCTACACCGATCACCGCGAGATGCTGGAGCGCGAGCGGCCGACCGTCGCGTTCATCGTCACCGGATACCACGACGACGGCCGCGTGCAGGCGACCGAGATCGCCGCGGACTGCCTGCGTGCCGGCGTACACGTGTGGATGGAGAAGCCGACCGCCGCCTCTGTCGCCGAGGTCGAGATGCTCGCCGACCTCAGCGCGACGACCGGCCGGTATGTGATGACCGGCCTGAAGAAGATCTTCGCTCCGGCGATGGAGAAGCTGCACTCGATCGTGCACAGCCCGGAGTTTGGCCGGCCGACGTCGATCAGCGTGCGCTATCCGCAGGCCCTGCCGGCGCCGGAGCAGCGCCGCGACCTCAACGCGATGCGTGGGTTCCTCGACCACATCTACCATCCGGCCGCGATCCTGCATTATCTGATGGGCCCGGTCGCCGAGATGGGTTTCCAATGGGAACCCATCTCCGGCGCCAGCGTGGCGATGCTGCGGTTCGCCTCCGGCGCGGTCGGCACACTGCACCTGGCGGCCGGCATCGGTCCGGCGAGTCCGCTGGAGCGCGTCGAGGTCATCGGCGACGGCGCCAACGCCGTGCTGGACAACGGTGTGAAGCTCACGTACTACCGGCGCGGCAGCCACGGCGAGTACGGCCGCACGGGCAGCTTCCTCGTCGACGACGCGGCGGCGCCGCTGCACTGGGAGCCGGAGTTCTCGCTCGGCCAGCTGTCCAACAAGAACCTCTTCTATCTCGGCTATGTGCCGGAGCTCCAGCACTTCTGCGACGCCGTACGGGACGGCCGGCCGCCGGAGAAGGGCACGCTGGCGGACTCGCTGGCCATCATGCGGCTCTTCGACGCCTACCGGCGCGTCTCCACGGGAGAGTCCAATTCGTTGCCATTGGATGTCACGCAAGCAGCCAATCGAGCACCTGGAGAGTCCAATGAGTGACGTGGTGCCGGCGCGGCCGGCCGACAACGAGGTCGAGGACCATGACTGGGGGCGGCTGGTCTGGATGGTGTCCGGCCGGCTGGGCAACTCGACCGAGATGACCGTCGGCCGCTGCTACATCCGACCTGGCCGGCAGAATCCGCGTCACCATCACCCCAACTGCGACGAGGTCCTGCACGTGCTGCAGGGCACGATCGAGCACAGTGTCGACGACGATCGCGTACGGATGACAGCCGGCGACACGATCAGCATTCCCCGTGGAGCCGTACACAACGCGCGCAACATCGGCACCGCCGAGGCGATCTTCGTGATCGCGTTCTCGTCGGCGGACCGCCAGGTCGTCCCCGAGTAGGCGAGCGCCAGGGGAATCCCGTGCGGGCGTCGTCGACGGCCTGGATACGATCGGCGTGCAGTTTCACATGCACCGCTACCGAATCTGGGAGATCACCGTGTCCGCATCCGTCAGTCCCGCCGTGTCCGCCACCGTCGTGGTGCCGGCCGGCACGACGGCGGCGGAGGCGGTGGAGAAAGCGGGCCTGCCCACGACCGGCGCGCAGGCGATCGTCGTCGTACGCGACAGCGACGGCAAGCTGCGCGATCTGGAGTGGACGCCGGCCGCCGAGGAGCGCGTCGAGGCGGTGGCCATCGACACCGACGACGGCCGCGCGGTCCTGCGGCACTCGACCGCGCACGTCATGGCGCAGGCCGTGCAGGAGCTGTTCGGCGAGGCACGGCTCGGCATCGGGCCGCCGATCAAGGACGGCTTCTACTACGACTTCGACGTGCCGAAGCCGTTCACCCCGGACGACCTGGCCGCCATCGAGAAGAAGATGGGGGACATCGTCAAGTCCGGCCAGCGCTTCCGCCGCCGCGTCTATCCATCGCTCGACGAAGCCAGGGCCGAGCTGGCGGCCGAGCCGTACAAGCTGGAGCTGGTCGACCTGAAGTCGGAGGTCGACACCGACGAGGTGATGGAGGTCGGTGGCGGCGAGCTGACCGCGTACGACAACCTCGACCGCAAGACCGGCGAGCGGGTCTGGGGTGACCTGTGCCGCGGTCCGCACCTGCCCTCGACCCGGCACATCCCGGCGTTCAAGCTGATGCGCTCGGCCGCCGCGTACTGGCGGGGAAGCGAGAAAAACCCGCAGTTGCAGCGGATCTACGGCACCGCCTGGGAGAGCCGCGACGCGCTGAAGAACTACCTCGCGCTGCTCGCCGAGGCGGAGAAACGCGACCACCGCAAGCTCGGCGCCGAGCTGGACCTGTTCTCCTTTCCTGACGAGATCGGCTCCGGCCTGCCGGTCTTCCACCCGCGCGGCGGCATCGTGCGCCGAGAGCTGGAGAACTACTCGCGCGTACGCCACGAGGACTCCGGCTACGAGTTCGTCAACACGCCGCACATCACCAAGGGCCACCTGTTCGAGACCTCGGGCCACCTGCCGTACTACGCCGACACGATGTTCCCGCCGATGGAGCTGGAAGGCGCCGAGTACTACCTGAAGGCGATGAACTGCCCGATGCACAACCTGGTGTTCCGGTCCCGCGGCCGGTCCTACCGGGAGCTGCCGCTGCGGCTGTTCGAGTTCGGCACGGTCTACCGCTACGAGAAGTCCGGCGTGGTCCACGGTCTCACCCGCGTACGCGGCCTCACCATGGACGACTCGCACATCTACTGCACGCAGGAGCAGATGCCCGGCGAGCTGCGCAGCCTGCTCGCCTTCGTGCTCGACCTGCTGCGCGACTACGGCCTGGACGACTTCTACCTGGAGCTGTCCACCCGTGGCGACGGCCCGAAGTTCCTCGGCTCCGACCAGGAGTGGGAGGAGGCCACCGAGACGCTGCGGCAGGCCGCGCTCGACTCCGGCCTGGAGCTGGTGCCGGACCCCGGCGGTGCGGCGTTCTACGGTCCGAAGATCTCCGTGCAGGCCCGCGACGCGCTCGGCCGCACCTGGCAGATGTCGACCATCCAGCTCGACTTCAACCAGCCGAAACGCTTCGAGCTGGAATACCAGGCCGCCGATGGCACACGTAAGCAGCCGGTGATGATCCACCGCGCGCTCTTCGGCTCCATCGAACGCTTCTTCGGCATCCTGCTGGAGCACTACGCCGGTGCTTTCCCGCCCTGGCTCGCGCCGGTCCAGGTCGTCGGCATCCCGGTGTCCGACGCGCACGTCGACCACCTGGAGAAGGTCGCCGCGCGGCTGCGCGAGAAGCGGATCCGGGTCGAGGTGGACACCTCCGACGACCGCATGCAGAAGAAGATCCGCACGGCGCAGAAGCAGAAGGTGCCGTACATGCTGATCGCCGGCGACGACGACGTCGACAAGGACGCGGTCAGCTTCCGTTATCGCGACGGTACGCAGAAAAACGGCGTGTCCATCGACGAGGCGGTCGCCGAGATCGTCGACGCGGTCGCCACCCGCAAACAGGTCTGAGTGCAGCTCCGGCACACACCCGTTGTGCCGGAGTTTTGGAGCCTGTTGGCAAAATATGGTGCTCGGCTATCGCGTGCCAGGGTTTACCAACAGGCTCTTACGCGCTGACGCCGACCTCGGCGTCCAGCCGCGTTTCCTGGCTCTGCTTGGCATCGAAGGCACGGTCGAAGGCCGGCATCCTCGCCACGCCGGCAATCCTGCCTACGGCCGTCGGCTCACTTTCGGGCAGGACCGGATGCAGGCCGAGGATGCGTGCCGCCTCCGCCGGCGGCGCCGGTGGGAGGCCGTTGAGAAAGTCGGCCCACACGGTGCGATCGCGTTCCAGCGCCTCCAGATACTGGACGCAGATCCGCGGCGTGATCATCCGCAGCCGGTCGCGGGAGGCCCGCAGCGCGCGGCGCATCCGCTCCTTTTGTTGCTCACCACAGGAAATCGCCGGGATGCGCCGGAGGATCGTCGCGATCATCTCCGCGCGCGCCGCCAGGAATCCCTCCCAGTACGGCTCGTCCGCGTCGTGCACCGGCCGGCCGTTGTCCAGCAACGCGAACACGCCTTCGGCCAGGCAGTCGCCGAACTCCTCCGAGCCGGCGCGGGCGGGATCCGCGTACGGGTCGAACGGCGCCTGCTTCACCGACCCCATCGCGGTCACCGGGTTGAGCCGGTCGCTGTCGACCAGGAAGAACCAGTCTTCGTTGTAGATGGTGGGGAAAAACGAGGCGGACCGGCCGGCTGGCACGGCCAGTGCGCCGCCGCCGATGAAGGTCTCCTGCTCCTCGCCGATGGCGCGCCACGCGTGACAGACCACGGAGTTGTCCGGGAAGCCGGTGTTTTTCAGTCCCACGGCGGCGAAACTGTCCAGCAGGCCGGCGGCCGTGCGTACGCTGCGCGGGCTTGGCACGGTGATGTCGTCGTCGAGGAACAGGATTCGCTGCCAGCCGGCCATAGCGGCGACCGCGAGTCCGACGTTGCGCTTGAGGCTGGTGTCGGTGGGCCGCCGCAGCTTCTGGTTGACCGGCAGGGTGGAGGTGGCGAACGCCGGCACGCGCGGCTTGGCGATGTCCAGCGCCATGAAGCCCGGAACGTCGGTCGCATAGCGCACCGCCTGTCGCGCTCTGGCGTTTCGGCTGCAGAGCACGACGAGCGCGCATTCGAGGTTTCTGGCCAGCGCTATCGCATTACGCAGGTTTCTGGTCGGCCGTACGGTCGGAACGACGATCGCGTCGATGCGATCGGAGGGGTCCAGCGCGACCGGTGCCGGTGCGAGCAGGTGCGTGTGCGAACTGTGGTGGCCGATCTGCTCTCGCGAGGCATCGACGTTGACGCCGTTCACTGGACATGGCCTCCAACGGCCTCGGTGGGTCGACTCGGGACGCTAGGCATTCGGCGGCTCCGACCACTTGTGCAGCACCGTACCGGGGGCCGTCCAGTCCGGTGTCAGCGCGATGGCCTCGAAGATGCCGACGCGGAAAAGCAGGCTGTAGGTCCAGGCGGCCGGAAACTCCGACGCGATGTAGGCACCGTTACGGTCACGGAACCGCACGTCGGTCAGCGCTCGCACCGCGCCGTAGGTCCCCTGGCCGTACATGCCGTTGCAGATGGTCACCGTGCGTTTGCGGTTGAACGGGTTGAGGCCTCGCACGAACTGCGCCACGTCCGCTCGCAGTGTCCTGCGTTCGTCGGCGTCGAACTGCGGCGAGAACCGGGTCACGCCATCGTCGGTGCGCACCTCGAAGGCGGCCTCGGCGGTGTCGTCCTCGCGGCGGGCCTGCCTGACCGGCAGCGGCAGCGACCGCAGCAGCTGCCTGGTGACCACGTTCCAGTCGACGCCACCCAGCATGATCAGGTGGGTGGTGTAGTCGTCCTCGCTGAGGTGGTTTGCCAGCTTGAAGCGCACGTTGGCGTTCGGGTTGGTCGCGCGTACGTGGCCGAACAGCTCCACCAGCGAGTCCAGGTCGGCGTAGTCGTAGAGCCGCACGTAGTCGGGGTCCGCCGGATCCGCGTACGGCATCTTGCCGCGGATGTCGTCCGGCAGCTGAGCGCAGACGATGGTCACGTTCTCGCCGTCGGGAAACCGCCACGGACCGCCGCCGATCTGGTTGATCTCGGTCGGCGTGGCCGGCGGCGCCTCGCCGGTGGCCGTGGCGCGCAGCTCGAGCAGCTCGGCTTCCAGCTCGTCGCGCCGGGCCAGCTCCTCGCCGGTCAGGTCGGCGACCGGCACCGGCTGCCACCGGCGCGCGTCGGCGGAGCGTGTGCTGGCGAAGAGCTCCGCGTACGTCTTCAGACGCTCGACCGGCGGTGGGGTGGGGTTGTCGGCGTTCTCCCAGGCGGAGATCAGCGGACCGCTGACCCCCATCACGTTGGCGAGCTGTGCCTGCTTGATGCCGCGGCCGGTGCGGAGTGCTTTCAGGCGCCGGGCCAGCGCCGTGGCGGCAGCAGCGTTGGAGGCCATCCCCCTCCTTCCGCCGCGTTGCGTCCCCTATGTGTACTACAGCTTGCTTCAGTTGACAACTTAAGCTTACGCTCGTGTCGAGCCTGTTCAGCTTAATTCACTGAAGTTGACTGAAGGGCGGGCGGCAGATGAAGTTTCCGGATCGACAGCGATCGCCTCCACTGCCGTGTGGCGAGATCTGACGCCACTGGACCGCGGCGACAAGCCGCGAAAAGGGTACGGCACCCCTGGCTGCCACCAGAGGTGCCGTGAATCCACAAGCCTGCTTCTGCCGAGCGAGGTCTTGCGATGTTGATGTTAGCCCTCCCGTACGCCGTGGTAAATCACCTGGTCATCGCGTCGGACGCCGGTGCGGCGCCGTCGCCGTTGCTGTTCGTCGGCCTGCTGGTGCTGGCCGTCGTCGCGCTGGTCGGCTGGGGCCTGCGCCGGATCCGTCCGGTGTTGGTCCTGGTGGCCGACCTGTTCCGGATGGTGGTGATGACCGCGTTGACGCTGGTCGTGGTCGGTGGTGCGGTCGTGGTCATCCTGGTCACGGCCGTCACGCACTGACGTAAAAAGTAGGAAAACGCGCGATGGTGCGCGTCTTCGAACAAGTAAACTGGCCGCATTACTGGAAACTTCACTGTCAGGCCGGCGAACGCGGACGACCTGTCCGCGCTCGCCGGTGCCGAGGTGAGCCAGCTGAGCCTGCTGCGGGACCGGCTGCGCCGCCGGGAGGCAGGCAACGGCGAGTTGCTGATCGCCGCCGCCGACGGCACGATCCTGGGACACGTCTACATCTGGCTGGAACCGGCCGAGGAACAGGAGATCCGGGACGCGCTTCCCGGCGCGCCGCTGATCATGAACCTGTGGGTACGCGCGGACTGCCGGCGCCGCGGGGTCGGCAGCACGCTGATCCGCGAGGCCGAGCGGTGGCTGGTACGCGAAGGCCACCACCGGGTGGTGCTCGGCGTCGACCCGGACAACCTGGAAGCCGTCGACCTTTACAAGGCACTGCACTACAACCAGTGGTCCGGCGGGTTGATCGACACGTTCCGGATCGAATACCTGGCCGACGGCCGGACCGTCCGGCATCCGGAAAGTTGTGTCGTCTACGTGAAAAACCTCAACGGCGCGGCCAGTCACGCCTGCTGGGGCTAGCCGCCACTACACTGTCCACAGTGGACAGTTCGGCGGACCGCGTACGGTTGGCTGCTCGGGCTCGCACCTCGACCGTAGGATCGGGCCATGGGAACGGGACAGCTGCCGGAGCCGACCGAACAGGCGGGGGTGGGGGAGCCGGACCCGTTCCAGCGGATGTGGACACCGCACCGCCTCGCGTACGTCTCCGGTCCCGGTCGCGGCGACGCGTGTCCGTTCTGCGCGATCCCGGAGCTGTCCGACCAGGACGGCCTGGTGCTGGCGCGCGGCAAGCTGGTGTACGCGGTGCTCAACCTCTATCCGTACAACCCCGGACACCTGATGGCGGTGCCATACCGGCACGTGCCCGACTACACCGACCTGACCGACGAGGAGGTCGCCGAGCTGGCCGGCTTCACGCGGACGGCCATGCGGGTGATCCGGTCGGTGAGCAAGCCGCACGGCTTCAACATCGGCATGAACCAGGGGACCGTCGCCGGCGCCGGGATCGCCGAGCACCTGCACCAGCACGTCGTGCCGCGGTGGGGTGGCGACACCAACTTCATGCCGGTCATCGGCCACACGCGCGTGTTGCCACAGCTGCTGTCCGACACGCGCCAACTGCTCGCCGAGGCCTGGCCGTCCTGACCACGGAGACCTCGCGGTGAGCCGCGCGACGGAGTTGCTCGAGGAGCTCGAGCGGCTGTCCCATCCTGACCGCAGACGTCGGATCGCCGAGGTCGGCGCCGGTCTCGACCGCGCCGAGCTGCCGTCGGTGATCGTCGACCTGCGCGGCCACGGCAGCCGGTACGAGCGGCAGGTCGCGGTCGGCCTGGCGGCCGCGGCCGGTGCGGTCGACCAGCTCGTGTGGGCCGCCCGCGATCCCGATCCGGTGGTCGCCAAGGAGGCGCTGGCGCGAGCGTTGCCGGTCGCCTCGGACGACCAGATCGGCGAGCTGCTGCCGCGGCTGGCCGCCGGACACCGCAAGGCCGTCTATCGCGAGCTGCGGCGCGGCCGTCGTACGGCGCTGGCCGACCACCTGCTGCCGGAGGTGTGCCAGTGGTGGGGTGACGCGGCCGCCGCGACGATCCTGCCGGCCGCCGGACCGGTGACGGTCGCCGAGTGGCTGCCACGTCTCGGACACGCGCTCGGCGGCTGGAGTGCGCTGGCCGGCCGCCATCCGGACGCGGTGCTGGCGTACGCGGAGGCGGAGCTGGAGGGCCTCGACGACACCGGTCGCCGGCGCTGGTGGAGCCGCCGGCACCAACTGGTCGCCGCGTTGGCCGACCACCGGCCGTCCGGCCTGCTGCGGCTGCTGGAGCGGTCGCTGGTCGGCGAGCTGCCGGCGGCTGTCGTGGGACGGCTGCTCAGCGCGAGCGCCGGCCGGACCGTCAACCTGCTGAGCCAACCCGGCCGGCTCGGGACCGCCGGCTGGGGACGATGGCTGACCCGGTCGCAGGCACGCCGGATTGCCGCCCTCGACGACGCGACGGTGATCGAGCTCGGCCGGGTCGTACGGACGATCGACGGCGACCAGGAGCTTTCCGGTCGCGTGCTGGAGCTGCTGGCCGCGGTCGCGCCGCGTCGCCGTCCGGCGATCCTCGACGGCATCGTCGCCGGCACGGAGATCGCCGCCGTACGCCTCTCGGACGGTCTGCTCGACCTGCTGCCGGCGGCTCGCCGGCACGAGGAGACACGCCGGACGCTGCGGCTGCGGCCGGTCAAGGCCGATCCGGACCAGGCCGCGCGGCTCACCGCCTTTCTGCCGCTGCCCGAGGCACGCCGAAAGCTCACGTCGTTGACGGCGGCCGCCGACGCCGACCAGCGCGCGCTCGGCTATTCGCTGCTGATCGCCTGCGCCGGCCGCGGCCGCGACCGGCAGGCGTTCGCCGACCTGCTGACCGGCCTCGACCGGCTGCGCAACGACCAGGACAAGGTGCGCGGAGCCGTCGTCGCGGCGCTGAACGACGTGCCGCTCACCATGTTCACCCAGGCCGCGGCCGACGGCCTGACGACGATCCGTACGGACGCGCTCAACGCCGCCGACCTGTCCGGCCAGACCTGGCACCAGCTGCTCACCCTCGCCATTCGGATTCTGACCGAGCATCCGGACTGCGGGCCGCGGCTGGTGGAGTGGGTCGCGGGCACCGCCACCGGCCGGCGCGCCAGGGCCGGCACCGGTGAGCTGTGGGACCTCGGCGGCCTGCGGCACCGGCTCCGCCCGGGACAGGAGCGGCTGCTCTTCGACGCGGCGCGCGGTCATCTGGTGGCCGCGCTGGACCGCGCCAACGCGGCGCCGCTGATGAACTTCGCCGAAGCGCTCGGCCGCCGCGGCTGGGACATCGAGGAGCTGCCGGAGCTGGTCGAGCTGGTGTTGTCGCTCGACCAGGAAGGCATGGCTCGCCGCGCGGCCAGCTGGCTGCTGACCTCGCCACGGGACCGCGATCACTGGCTGGAGAAGCTGCTCGCCTGGGATCCGTCGGTGGCGACGGTCGCCGGGGTCTTCGACCAGCTGGCGTCGCGACGGACCGACCTGCTCGACAAAGTGCTGTTCGGCGCTCCGGTACGCGGCCTGTTCCGCACCAGCGGGCGGCTGTGGGCTCCGGTGACGCCGTACGCGGCGAC
The DNA here is from genome assembly GCF_010993745.1 of Fodinicola acaciae. Classification (NCBI taxonomy): domain Bacteria; kingdom Bacillati; phylum Actinomycetota; class Actinomycetes; order Mycobacteriales; genus Fodinicola; species Fodinicola acaciae. The sequence continues at coordinate 2,304,774 of NZ_WOTN01000001.1, read as the reverse complement.
ACACTGGACGACCACACAGCAGACGGCGTACGCGCGGCTGCTGGCGCGCGCCGACCTCACCGCGGCCGACGACCGCTGGCAGGTCGCGTACACGAGGGTCACCCTGATGGCCGGCGACGAGCCGGAGGCCAGGCAGCTGCTGACCCATCCGGATCCGGCGGTGGCGACGGCGGCGCTCGTCGGCCTCGCCGAGTCGCGCAAGCCGGCGGCCGCGATGCGGGTGATCGTCGACCTCCTGGACGGCGACCGGTCGGTGGTCGCGACGCCGACGATGAGCCGGCTGGCGCGCTGGATGCCGCCGGACTCGCTGGCCACCGTGCTCGCCGAGGTGCTGCAGAGCGCCACCAAGGTGACGGCGCGCAAGGAGGCCGCGCGGCTGGTCGGCCACTATCGCGTGCCGGGTGCGCTGCCGGCGCTGGCGGACGCCTGGGATCGGCGTAACGAGCATCGGGACGTACGGATCGCCATCGCGGCCGCGGCCACGGCGTATCTGGACGACGTGCTCGCCTGGCAGCTGGTGGAGCAGTCGATCGCCGACTCGCCGGACGCTGCGATCCGGCTGCTGCGTACGGATCCGGACCGGCTGCCGGTGCGGCACCGCGGCCGGTTCGCGCGATTGCTGACCGGCTTGGCCCGCCATCCGGACGCCAAGGTCGCAACGGTGGCCTGCGACTGCCTCGACCGCTGGCACGCCGCCGCGCCGGAGGTCGCCGCGGAGCTGGCCGGCATGGTCACCGACCTCGACTGCCCACAGTGGCGCGGCGCCGCGCGGTCGCTGGTCGGCCGAGGACTGGCCGCCGGCAGCGACCGGCTGCTGGCCGGAATGATCGCTGAGCTGACCGCCGCCACCGCGCATGACGCCGACGGGGAGCGCGAACGCGACGCGCCGGCACGGCAGCGGCTGCACCTGCTCGGCAGCCTCGTACGGTCCGCCGCGCCGCTGTGGGCTCGCCGCGGTCAGCCGTTGCGCGCGGCGGCGGAGGACCTGCGAGCCGACGCCGAGTTCGGCTGGCTGGCGGTACGGCTGCTGGTGCTGGACGTACGGTTCGACGACGAGAACTGCGCCGCGCAGCTCGGCGAGATCGCCGACCTGGCCAAGAACCGGCCGCTGCTGGCAGCGCGCGCCGCCGAGGAGGTCGCGTGGATGCTGGGCAGCCAGCCGAGCGCCGTCGACCCGGCCGCGATCCAGCCGGCGCTCGACCGGCTGCCCGGCCGCGGCGACCTGGCCGGCGGCCTCGTCGCCGTGGAGCTCGCGAAGTACGTCGGCGCGCGGCTCGGCTGGCCGGGGCAGGTCGTGTCGTCGCTGCGGTGGCTGCGGCGCCATCCGGAGCAGGACGTCTGCGCCGCGGCCTGGTCGGTCTTCACCGCCGGCGAATAGCGGTCACTGACCCAGCAGGTCGGAGAGCGTGACGAGCTGGTAGCCGCGCTGCCGCAGGCCGGCGATGATCGCCGGCAGCGCCTTGTGTGTCTCCGGCGCGTTGGCCTCGGTGATGTGCATGACGACGATGCCGCCCGGCGCGGCCTTCGACAGCACGTTGCGCTCGATCGACCGTACGTCGTGGTTGAACGGGTCGCCGGCCACGTCGCTGTACTGGATCACCGTGCAGCCGGCCGGCGCGATCGCGCGCAGCGCGGCCTGGTCGTAGCAGCCGCCGGGAAACCGGAAATAGCGCGTCTGCCGGCCGCCGTACGGTTTCAGTACGTCGAACGAGCGCTCGACGTCCGCCGCCATCTGGCTCTCCGGCAGGCTGCCGAGGTCATAGCAGGTCCTGGTGAAGCCGTGGTGCGCGTACGAGTGGCTGGCGATCTCGAAGAGCGGGTCCGCCGCGATCCGCCTGGTCACCGCCGGATAGCGCTGGACCCAGAGGCTCGCCAGGAAGAACGTCGCCGGCGCGTGTGCCCGGTCGAGCTCGTCCAGGACGTGCGTGTTGGCGTACGAGATGCGCGGGTCGCGGTTGAGCTTGCCGAGCATCCGGTCGGTCATGTTGGAGTCGAACGTCAGCGCGATCCGCCGGCCGGTCGCCGGTCCGTGCGAGATGACCGGCGGGATCGTGCCGGCGGCGGTCGCGCCGGGGACCTGTCCGTCGCTCGAAGGCGTCGGACTCGGCACCGCGAGATGTTGCGCCATTGTCGGTGTCGGAGCTGGCGGAGTGGAGCCGCAGCCGGTGACCATCGCGAGCGCGATCACCACCACGGCACCGGCGGACAGCCGGCCGTACGACCCCCGTGTGGACCTCACGAAAGTCGAGCATGACAGCCGCGCTTGGACAAGTTTCGTTGGGTGACGGTGAAGATGGCCGACAAACCGGCACATTCACCGTGAAGCTCAGCTCCGGCCGACGAAGATCGGGTTGGTCATCGCCACCATCGCGTTCGGCTGCGTCGTGTTCGGTCCACCGGACGCGCGTCGCACCTCTGCGCGGACCCAGCGCGTGTAGCGGGGATACGTCGTCCAGGTGAGCGTCGCCGTGCCGGATGCCGGCACCGCCGCGGACGTCTCCGGACCGAGCTGGTCGAGAATCGTGATCGTCGTGCCTGGCGCGCCGCTGACGGTCGCCCTCACCTGCACCGGAGTGCCGGTGTCGGCCGGCAGCCGCTCGCCGATGCCGGCCTTCTGGCCGCCGGCGGACGCGCTGAAGTCGAGGGTGACCGCCGACGACTCGGCCAGCCAGGACCGGCCGGCCTTCAGGCCGCGCAGCAGCGCCCCGCGCTCCAGGCTGTCGGCGAGTACGACGGTGTGCGGCAGGCCGACGATGTGGTCGGGGTTGTGCGCGTCCGAGTCGCCGATCGCCGGGATCCACCGGCCGCCGCGCAGCAGGCCGTCCCAGTGCGTCACCGCGGCCTCGTCGTCCAGCGTCCACGGCCCGTTCCAGACCTCGACCAGGTCGGCCAGCTCGTAGCTGAACTCGTACGTGCAGCCGAAGCAGTTGGCGAACGGATGCGCCGCGGTCACCAGTCCGCCGGCACGGTGCGTCTGCTCGACGAACCGGCGGAAGTCGACCGGGTCGGACGCGCGATAGCGCCAGTCCAGCCAGGTGCCGGCGGGCAGGCCGATGGCCGGCCAGTGCCCGGATCGCGTGGTGACCTCCTCGCCGTTGAGGATCAGCAGGTCGTCGGTCGCGTAGTCGCCCCAGATCAGCTGCGAGCTGTGCGTGTTGTGGTCGGTCGACACGATGAAGTCGAGGCCGGCGGCGCGCGCTGCGGCGACCAGCTGGTCCGGCGTACGGCGGCCGTCGGAGTAGACGGTGTGCAGGTGCGAGTCGCCGCGATACCAGGCCCTGCCGCGCTGCTTGGCCGGAGCGGTCAGCGGTGCGGGATGCGGCGTGAACGGCGTGCCCTGTGGTCCGAAGGTCAGCGTGATGTCGACCTTGTAATCCAGCCCCTGCGGCGCGATCGTGTACGGGCCGAGGATGACGTGCCAGGTGCCCGGTGTGATCGGGCCGGCGATGTAGGCCGGCGTGGCCTGCGAGGCTGTGATGGTGAACCGGTCACGGAAGCCGCCGGACCAGCCGCGGAAGCCGCGCTTGTTGCCGAGCTGGAAGCCCTCCGGGCCGAACATCCCGATGTCGCAGGCGTTGCCGCGCGTGCCGGCCGGCACGGTCGGACGGTCGTACGAGTAGACGACGTCGATCTGGTTGACGCCGCGCGGCACCTGCACCGGCAGGTAGTAGAAGTCGGGGTTGCCCGGCGCGAAGTGTCCGCTGACCGACCGGGTCTGCGTCGTGCCGGGTTGCGCGTCCGGGGCCGGGTCGGCGAAAGCCACCCCAGGCAACATGTTCACCGCCGCACCGGCGGACAGGACCCCACCGGCTCGCAGCAGGTTACGCCGACTCAGCTCTCCAGCAGACATGCATTCCTCCGCACCTGTATGACTGGCTCGCCTCCGGGACAGTAGGACCGGCCAGCGACCAGCGAACCACCAACAGGTGAACTCCGACCTGGAGAAACATGGCCTGAGCAGGCCAATCACCGGATTCCCTGACAACTGCGCACACGCGGAGGCCGCGCCGCGCGTACGCGACGCGGCCTCCGTACGGCTAGCTGTCGGAGCTGGCGAAGCTCGCCGCGAGGTGCTGCGGCACCGGCTCGTACCGGATGAAGGAGCGCGTGAACGCGGCGGTGCCAGAGGTGATCGACCGCAGGTCGACCGCATACCGGAGCAGCTCGGAGGACGGCACCTCGGCGCGGATGACCGTACGCTCGTCCAGCGACGGATCCGGCTCGGTGCCGAGTACGCGACCGCGGCGGCCGGACAGGTCACCCATCACCGCGCCGACGAACTCGTCCGGCACCGTGACCGCGACCTCGTCGACCGGCTCCAGCAGGCTCACCATGCCGGCCGAGGCGGCCTCGCGCAGCGCCAGCGCGCCGGCGGCCTGGAACGCGGCGTCGGAGGAGTCGACGCTGTGCGCCTTGCCGTCGACCAGCGTCACGCGGATGTCCACCACGGTCGAGCCGGCGGTCAGGCCGCGCTCCATCTGCGCGCGTACGCCTTTCTCCACGCTCGGGATGAACTGCCGCGGTACGGCGCCGCCGACCACCTTGTCCACGAACTCGAAGCCGCTGCCGGTCGGCAGCGGCTCGACCTCGATGTCGCAGATGGCGTACTGGCCGTGGCCGCCGGACTGCTTGACGTGCCGGCCGCGTGCCTTGGCCGGTCCGGCGAAGGTCTCGCGCAGCGGCACCCTCACCTGCTCGGTGTCCAGGTCGGCGCCGCCGCTGCGCAGCCGGTCGAGTACGACGTCGGCGTGCGCCTCACCCATGCACCACAGCACCAGCTGGTGGGTCTCGGCGTTGCGCTCGAGCCGGAGCGTGGGGTCGCCGGCCACCAGCTTGGCGAGGTTCTTGGCCAGCGTGTCCTCGTCGCTGCGGGTCTTGGCGATCACCGCGACCGGCAGCAGCGGCTCCGGCATCCGCCAGGGCGTCATCAGCAGCGGATGGTCAGCGTCGGACACCGTGTCGCCCGTCTCCGCGGAGGCGACCTTGGTCAGCGCGCACACGTCTCCGGCGACGCAGTACGGCACCTCGCGCAGCGTCGAGCCGAGCGGCGACTGCAGGTGCGCCACGCGTTCGTCGGCGTCGTGATCCTCGTGCCCGCGGTCGGCCATGCCGTGGCCGGCCACGTGCACCGGGCGGTCCGGCCGCAGCGTGCCGGAGAAGACGCGCACGAGCGACACCCGGCCGACGTACGGGTCGATGCTGGTGCGTACGACCTCGGCGACCAGCGGTCCGTCCGGGTCGGCGGTGAGCTTCGGGCCCGGCTTGCCGTCCAGCGTGGTGACCGCCGGCAGCGGGCGCTCGCCAGGCGTCGGGCAGGCGGCGATGATGCCGTCGAGCAGCTCGGTCAGGCCGGCGCCGGTCATCGCGCTGACCGGGATCACCGGATAGAAGGTGCCTTTGCAGGTGGCCTTCTCCAGGTCCTCGATGAGCACCTTGACGTCGATGTCCTCGCCTTCGAGGTAACGGTCCATCAGGGACTCGTCCTCGCTCTCGGCGATGATGCCCTCGATCAGCTGGTTGCGCGCCTCGGTGATGCGCTCGCGTTGGTCCTCGTCGGGATCGTGGACCTCGGGAGCGACCTGTCCGCCGCAGTGGTCGTACGTCTGCTGGGTGAGCAGTCCGAGCAGGCCGGAGGCCGGTCCGTCACCGAGGTCCACCGGCAGGTAGAGCGGCAGCACGTTGTCGCCGAAGGCGTCGCGGCAGGCCGCGACGGCGGCGTCGAAGTCCGCGCGGGGGTGGTCGAGGCGCGTGATCACCACCGCGCGGGGCATACCCACCGCGGCACACTCGGCCCACAGCCCGGACGTCGTCGCGTCCACTCCGTCCGGCGCGGCGACCACGAAGAGCGCGGCGTCCGCGGCCCGCAGGCCGGCGCGCAGCTCGCCGGTGAAGTCGGCATAGCCGGGGGTGTCGAAGACGTTGATCTTGATGCCCTGGTGCAGCAACGGCGCCACCGCGAGCGCCACCGACCGCTGTTGCTTGATCGCGGCGGGGTCGAAGTCGCACACGGTGGTGCCGTCGACGACCTTGCCTGGCCGGCCGATCGTGCCGGAGGCCGCCAGCAGCGCCTCGGCCAGTGTCGTCTTCCCCGACCCGGAGTGGCCGACCAGCGCGACGTTGCGGACCTTCGACGGGTCGTCGGCGACCACCGCCGCACCCGCCGCGGCACCGGCCCTGCCGGCACTGCTCACCTGCCCTGTCTCTGCTCCTTTACCCGGCATTCGAATCGCCTCCCGATAGCGTTAACCAGCCGTGTGATCGATCCCACACCCGATGGCCGCTCGGGACAACCCCGCAAGCCGTGCCGAATCCACGGATTCCCGCCGCGAAGATCGCCCATCCGCAGGTGAGATCCCGGCGACAGTGGGGCCGCCGTTAGGCTTGGCCGCAAAGTCCAGCCGTCCCGGCCGGGGGCACCGCTGTCGTCCCGCCGGCTCCTCGGATCGGGGTTGCGATGCTCAACGTGTTCGCGCGGGCCCGGGTGTCGGCCGCGCTGGCGCCGGTCGGCCGCGCGCTGGCCCGCGCTCACGTCAGCCCTGACGCTCTGACGCTGGTGGGCCTGCTCGGCGTACTCGTCGGCACGATCGGTTTCGCGGCGCGCGGCCAGGTGCTGGTCGCGGTGATCATCGTGACGCTGTCGGCCTTCACCGACGTGCTCGACGGAGCGGTCGCGCGCGCCAGCGGCACGAGCTCGAAGTGGGGTGCCTTCCTGGACTCGACCGCCGACCGGATCGCCGACGCGGCGATCTTCGGGTCGCTGGCGTTCTGGCTGTTCGGCGCGCATCGCACGATGGGCGCGACCGGCGCGCTCGCGTGTGTCGCCGGCGCGATGATCGTGTCGTACGTGAAGGCCCGTGCCGAAGGGCTCGGCTTCACCTGCGAGGTCGGCATCGCCGAGCGCGGCGAGCGACTCATCGCCATCGGGGTCATCGGCCTGCTGGAGGCATTCGGCGTGCCGTACGCGATGGAGGTCGGCCTCTGGCTGCTCGCGGCCGCCTGCGCGGTGACCGTCGGCCAGCGGATGTACGCCGTCCGGACGCAGGCGCGATGAGCCGGCTCGGGGAGGCGGCCGCGGCCGCCGGCTATCTGACCGGCTGGCGGGTCGTACGCGCGTTGCCGGCGCGGCTGGCCGCACGGATCTTCCAGGCCGCCGCTGACCGGTCGACGCGGCGTGGCGGCAAGGGGGTCCAGCGGCTGCGGTCCAACCTGCGCCGGGTCGTCGGTGCCGAGGTCGGTGAGGCGGAGCTGGACGCGTTGGTACGCGACGGCATGCGGTCGTACGCGCGCTACTGGCTGGAGGCCTTCCGCTTTCCATCGGTCCCGGTGAGCCGGCTACACGCGACGCTGGACATGGCCAACCCGGAGCTGCTGGACGAGCTGCACGCACAAGGCAAAGGTGTGATCGTCGCGCTCACGCACTCCGGCAACTGGGACCACGCCGGCGCCTGGGCCGCCTATCGCGGGATGCCGGTCGTGTCGGTGCAGCAGCGGCTCAAGCCGGAGGTGCTCTATGACCGGTTCGTCGCCTACCGCGCCAGCATTGGCATCGACATCCTGCCGCTGACCGGCGGCGACCGGTCGACCATGGACGTGCTCGCCGAGCGGCTCGCCGGCGGCCAGGTGGTGTGCCTGCTGGCCGACCGCGATCTGTCGGCCAGCTCGGTCGAGGTCGACTTCTTCGGCGGCGTGGCGCGGATGCCGCCCGGCCCGGCGCGGCTCGCGGTGCGGACCGGCGCGCCGCTGATCGTCGCGCAGCTGTGGTACACGCCGACCAGCACCGCCGGCCATCTGGTCGGCCCGATCGTCGCTCCGGAGGGGCTGGACGAGCGTGCCGCGGTGGCGGCGATGACGCAGCGGATGGCCGACGCCTTCGCCGACTCGATCCGCGCGCATCCGGCCGACTGGCACATGCTCCAGCGCGTCTGGCCGGACGAGTCCGGCGACCCGGCGGAAAGCACCGAGACGTCCGCCAAGGCGGGATGACCCGATGCGGGTGGGACTGGTCTGTCCGTACTCTCTCGACGTCCCCGGCGGCGTGCAGAGCCACGTCAGCGGACTCGCCGACGCGCTGATCGCGCGCGGCCACCAGGTCAGCGTGCTGGCGCCGGCGACGGATCTGCACCGGCTGCCCGCGTACGTCGTGCCGGCCGGCCGGTCGGTGCCGGTCCGCTACAACGGCTCGGTCGCGCGGCTGGCACTCAATCCGGTGACCCTCGGCCGCGTACGGCGGTGGCTGCGCGCCGGCGTCGGCGGCCGGCCGTTCGACGTGCTGCACGTCCACGAGCCGTTCGCGCCGAGCCTGTCGTTGCTCGCGTGTCTGGTGGCGCGCGGGCCGATCGTGGCGACGTTTCACACGTCCATGGACCGGTCGCGCGCGCTGGCCGCCGCCCAGGGGTTCCTGCAGCCGGTGCTGGAGAGGATCGCCGGCCGGATCGCCGTCTCGCCGTCGGCTCGGCGCGTGCAGGTCGAGCACCTGGCCGGTGGCGGCGTGGAGATCCCCAACGGGGTCGACGTGGCGGCGCTCGCGGGCGCGTCGCCGCTGCCCGGCTGGCCGGGGCCGGGCGGTGCGCTCGGGTTCCTCGGCCGCTTCGGCGAGCCGCGGAAGGGTTTCGCGGTGCTGGCCGAGGCGTACGCGCGGCTGGCTGAGCGGCGACCGGACCTGCGGCTGTTGGTGGCCGGACCGGGCCGTCCGGAGGACGCGCTGGCGATGTTGCCCAGCGATCGCGGACGCGTCCAGGTCCTGAGCGTGATCTCCGATGCGGAGCGCGCTCGGATGCTGCGCAGCGTGGACGTCTTCGTCGCGCCAAACGTCGGAGCGGAGTCGTTCGGGATCGTGCTGACCGAGGCGATGGCGGCCGGCGCTCCGGTGGTCGCCAGCGACCTCGACGCATTTCGCCGGGTCCTCGCCGATGGCGCGGGAGGTGTTGCCGGACGGCTGTTCCGCGCCGGAGACGCCGGCGATCTCGCGGCCGCACTCGACCGGCTGCTGGACGCTCCGCAGGAGCGTGCCGCACTGGCGCTGCGCGCGTCCGCCGTGGTCGCCGGCTATGACTGGAGTGCTGTGGCGGCGCGGGTGATCGAGGTGTACGAGCTGGTGGCGGCGACGATCGACGAGGTCGCCGCCGGCGCGGTCGTGGACCTGCCGGTCTTCGACAGCTCGGTCGCCACCGGAGCGCCGCCGTGATGGCCGGCTGGCTCGCCGTCGCTGTCGTATTCCTCGTCTTCCTGACGCTCGCCTATCGGGCGTGGACGGCCAGTCGGATGGACCGTCTGCACGATCGTTGTGTCGCCGCGCGCGCGTCGCTGGACGTACAGCTGATCCATCGCGCGGCTGCCGCTGGCGCGCTGGAGCGCGACCATGGTGCGGAGCTCGGATCCTCCGCGGCGCCGCTGAGGGCGGCCGTACGCGCGGTGCAGGGAGCCGCCGGCGAGCCGCCGGCCTCGCTGCTGGACCGCCGCGAGCTGGTGGAGAACGACCTGACCAGGCGGCTGCGCGACCTGCCGTGGCCGGCGGGCGACCCGCGGCTGGAGCCGGTGACGGTGGCGGCCCGGCGCGTACTCGTCGCCCGGCAGATTTACAACGACGCCGTACGCGACTCGCTGGCGCTCCGCCGACGACGGCTGCCGCGCGCACTCGGCCTGTCGGCTCGCCGGCCGGAGCCGCACTACTTCGACGTGGACGACTCACTCCCGGGGTCCGTGCGACCGGCGAGTGACGGCGCCAACACAAGTGTGTGGGGTGACTGTGCTCAGCCGTACTAGTACACTTGTGGCTGACCGTCGGAACATCCCAGCGTCCGCAGAGAGGCCGTGACAGCGTGTCTGACCAGACCCCCACTCCAAGCCAGCAGCCAGCCGAGCGTGAGGTCGGCACCCCGCAGGTCAAACGCGGGATGGCCGAGATGCTGAAGGGTGGCGTGATCATGGACGTCGTCACGCCGGAGCAGGCGAAGATCGCCGAGGACGCCGGCGCGGTGGCCGTGATGGCGCTGGAGCGCGTACCGGCCGACATCCGTGCCGAGGGTGGCGTGAGCCGGATGTCCGACCCGGACATGATCGACGGCATCATCGCGGCCGTCTCCATCCCGGTGATGGCGAAGGCGCGGATCGGCCACTTCGTCGAGGCGCAGGTGCTGCAGAGCCTCGGTGTCGACTACATCGACGAGTCCGAGGTCCTGACCCCGGCCGACTATGCCAACCACATCGACAAATGGGCCTTCACCGTGCCGTTCGTGTGCGGTGCCACCAACCTCGGCGAGGCGCTGCGCCGGATCACCGAGGGCGCCGCGATGATCCGCTCCAAGGGTGAGGCCGGCACCGGCGACGTCTCCAACGCGACGACGCACATGCGGCAGATCCGCGCCGAGATCCGCCGGCTGACCTCGCTGCCGGAGGACGAGCTGTACGTGGCCGCCAAGGAGCTGCAGGCGCCGTATGCGCTGGTCGCCGAGGTGGCGCGCACCGGCAAGCTGCCGGTCGTCATGTTCACCGCGGGCGGCATCGCGACCCCGGCGGACGCGGCGATGATGATGCAGCTCGGCGCCGAGGGCGTGTTCGTCGGCTCCGGCATCTTCAAGTCCGGCAACCCGGCACAGCGGGCCGAGGCGATCGTCAAGGCGACCACGTTCTTCGACGACCCGGACGTGATCGCCAAGGTGTCCCGCGGCCTCGGCGAGGCGATGGTCGGCATCAACGTCGAGCAGCTGCCGGTCGACCACCGGCTGGCCACCCGCGGCTGGTGAGTACGCGACCCGCGGTCGGCATTCTCGCGCTGCAGGGAGACGTACGCGAGCACGCGGCGGCGCTGGCCGAGGCCGGCGCCGACCCGGTGACCGTACGCCGCGCCGGCGAGCTGGACGGTGTCGACGGCCTGCTGATCCCCGGCGGGGAGTCGACCACGATCTCCCGGCTGGCGCGGATTTTCGACCTCACCGAGCCGATCCGCAAGCGGATCGCCGCTGGCATGCCGGCGTACGGTTCCTGCGCCGGGATGATCATGCTGGCCGACACCGTCCTGGACGGTCGTGCCGACCAGGAGAGCTTCGGCGGCGTGGACATGGTCGTACGCCGTAACGCCTTCGGCCGGCAGGTCGACTCGTTCTCCGCGGACGTGCCGGTCGTAGGATTGGGGGAGCAGCCGGTGCACGCCGTCTTCATCCGCGCGCCGTGGGTGGAGTCGGTCGGTCCGGGTGTCCAGGTCCTCGCGCAGGTCAGCGGTGGACCGGCCGACGGTAGGATCGTCGCGGTCCGGCAGGGGTCCCTGCTGGCCACCAGCTTCCATCCGGAGCTGACCGGCGACCGGCGGGTCCACGCCCTGTTCGTGGACATGGTGAGACAGCAGACGTAGACAGGAGGCATCGATGTCCGGCCACTCCAAGTGGGCGACCACGAAGCACAAAAAGGCCGTCATCGACGCCAAGCGCGGCAAGATGTTCGCCAAGCTGATCAAGAACATCGAGGTCGCGGCGCGCACCGGCGGCGGAGACCCGGCCGGCAACCCGACGCTGTATGACGCCATCCAGAAGGCGAAGAAGAGCTCGGTCCCCAACGACAACATCGACCGCGCGGTCAAGCGCGGGTCCGGCCAGGAGGCCGGCGGCGCCGAATACCAGAGCATCACGTATGAGGGCTACGGTCCGTCCGGTGTCGCGGTGATGGTCGAGTGCCTGACCGACAACCGCAACCGTGCCGCGAGCGAGGTGCGGGTCGCGATGACCCGTAACGGCGGCACCATGGCCGACCCCGGTTCGGTGGCATACCTGTTCACCCGCAAAGGCGTGGTGATCGTGCCGGCCAGTGGGCTCACCGAGGACGACGTGCTGATGGCGGTGCTGGACGCCGGCGCCGAGGAAGTCAACGACCTCGGCGAGTCCTTCGAGGTGATCAGCGAGCCGACCGACCTGGTCAAGGTGCGGACGGCACTGCAGGATGCCGGCATCGACTACGACTCGGCCGAGGCGAGCTTCGTGCCGAGCACCAACGTCGAGCTCGACGCGGACACCGCGCCGAAGGTGTTCCGGCTGGTCGAGGCGCTGGAGGACCTCGACGACGTGCAGACCGTCTACGCCAACTTCGACGTGTCCGACGAGGTCATGGCGGCGGTTGGTTAGCCTCCGCCGCCTCACCGTGGCGTGACAATCGGGTCCCGATGCGGAAGGCCACAAAGGCCGCATGTAGCGGTGCAGCTCCGGCCGGTGTCGCCACCGACAAAACCGAGGCGTCACATCGGGCCGCGCAATCGGGCACCGCGCAATAGGGACCCGATTGTCCCGGAGGCGCCGCTCAGCCGAGGAAACGGTCCAGCACGTTGGCGGTGACCGCCCCGACCGCCTCGTCCACCGGCAGCGCGGTCGACCAGGTGATCGAGCCGGCCGAGAACACCTCACCGCCGCCAGGCGTCGCGAAGTGCACGATCTCGGCGCCGCCGTTGTCGACGTTCTGGCCGCGCGCGATGACGGTCGTGCCGTCCGGTGAGTGCGGCGTACGTTTGTCGGTCTCGTGGCCGGACGCGCCGCCGGGACACCGCTCGTGCAGGCTGAACCGGCCGAACACGTCCCCGGTGGCCAGGCCGGTGCCGGCGAAGGCCCAGTGCCGCGCGTCCACCACCTCGTACGGCGCCGAGGTCATCGCGCCGGCCGGCGTGAACACCACGCCGAGCAGCTCCGAGGTCGGCCGGTAGGTGCGGTGCATCCGGCTCTCGTACTTGTCGAAGAACCCCGGTCCCTGCTGCGTCAGATAGTGCAAGGCGGTGCCGTCATTGACAAACTCCACCTCGCAGTCGACGCCGTTGCCGCCGAGGTACATCAGCCGGCCGCCGCGTTCGAAGACCCACGAGTGCACCGCCGCGTACATCTCTCGCGACCAGTACTCCGGATGCGTGTTCAGCACGAGTACGCGATAGGCATCCAGGTCGAGGGTGCCGTCGTGCAGCTGCGCGTCGGCGTAGAGGTCGTACGGATAGCCGTTGCGCTCGAGCCAGCTCAGCAGCCGCCACTCCGCCGAGGCGAGGTGGCACGGCTGGCGGCCGCGCACCGGGTCCTCCGGACGCTCGCCGCGGAGGACCTGGTTGAGAGGCTCGGGTCGCTCGAAGGACAGCGGCGGATAGTCGTCGTCGGGGAAGGCGTTCTCCGCGTACGACGAGTCGCCATAGCGGCGCAACTCCTGGCGCGGCACCAGGACCGGCCGGTCCGGCAGGCCGACCGGGTTGATGTAGTTGCTGCGTCCGCCGAAGTTGTTGTACGCGTTCCAGGTGTTGGTCGACGCGAGCACCGCGATGCGCGCGGTCGGCCGCGCCGGCGCGACGACCCACGGAAAGCTGAAGAACTGGCCGGCCTCGTTCTCCGCGTGGAAGTAGTAGAGGCCGCCGCGCTCCGGCGCTGTGACAAACTGGCGCATCGCCGGGTCGACGTAGCCGCGGCTGTTCCAGTCGACGCCGGTCTGGGTAAAGTCGCCGTCCGGCGTCGTCTGTACGGTCGCGCGCGGCGCGTGCTCGTCGAACCAGCCGACGACGCCGCATTCCTGCACACCGGCGCCGTAGCGGTGCATGCTCAGCCGGTACGCCGCCGGCGAGTGCACGCGAAACTCCGCGGACTCACCGGAGCGCGACCACTTCGGCCAGACGTAGCCGTAGAGCTGGTCGGACGTCAGCCGGAACTGGTGCGGCGCGCCGCCGATGACCGCGTCGACGTGCTTGGCGCCGTAACCGTCGCGCGCCAGAGTGACGCGGTAGGTGCCGGGTGGGCAGTCCACGTCGATCGCGCCGCTGGCGGTGGAGACCGTACGCCAGAACCGCGTCCCGTCGCTGATCTCCACCGCGGCGCCTGGCAGGGCCAGATAGCGCTCGTCGCTGACATAGCCGATGACCGGCACGAAGCTCTCCTCAGTCGATGGTCGCGAGGTCGGCGCGCGAGCGCTCCGGCAGCAGCAGCATCGCCACCGCGCTCAGCACACACGCGATGATCAAGTAGACCGCGACTCCCGGCGCGGTGCCTATGGCCGTCGCGATCAACGGCGCGAATCCGCCGGCGAAAACCGCGGTGAACTGATAGCCGACGCTGATGCCGGTGGTGCGCGCGGAGGTGCTGAACAGCTCGGACAGGATCGTCTGCGACAGCGCGGACATGCCGATCACACAGACCGAGAAGCCGAGCACCATGCCGGCGAAGACGAGCACCGGGTTGCCGGTGTTCCACAGCCAGAAGATCGGGAAGATCAGCACGGCGAGGCCGACGCACGGCACCAGGAACATCGGCCGCCGGCCATACCGGTCGGACAGCCAGCCCCAGGTCGGTGCCAGCACGATCTCGAACGCCGACGCGACCTGTACGGCCGACAGCGCCACGGTCGCCGAGACATGGCGGCCCTGCAGGTAGCTCGGGCCGTACACGGTCAGCACATAGCCGCCGATCGAGTTGGCGAAGCCGAACAGGATGCCGAAGACCCACATCCGCGGCCGGCGCAGCACCTCCAGCAGCGGCGCGCGCGACTTGTCCTTGTTGGCGGTGAAGACCGGCGTCTCGTGTACGCCGCGGCGGATCAGCAGGCCACCGACCAGCAGCACGACGCTCAGCAGGAACGGCACGCGCCAGGCCCAGGTCAGGAAGGCGTCGCCAGGCAGTGCCGACGCGCCGTTCATCAGGCCGGACGACACGAACAGTGCCACGCCGGCGCCCGCCAGCAGCAGCGAGCCGTAGAGGCCGCGCCGCCGCGGTGGTGCGTTTTCGACGGCCAAAGACGCCGCACCGCCGATCTCGCCACCGGTCGAGAATCCCTGCACGAGCCGCAGCACGATCAACAGGATGGGCGCGAGTACGCCGATCTGCGCGTACGTCGGCAGCAGGCCGATCAGCGTCGAGGCGATCCCCATCGTGACGATCGTGAAGATCAGCACCGGCCGGCGGCCGACCCGGTCGGCGATATGACCCAGCACGATGCCGCCGAGCGGGCGCAGGATGAAGCCGACGGCGAAGGTCGCGAACGAGAGCAGTTGCGAGACCACCGGGTCGCCGGACGGGAAGAACAGCTTGGGAAAGACGACCGCCGAGGCCAGGCCGTAGAGGTAGTAGTCGTAATACTCCAGCAACGTTCCGACGGCCGCGGCGAGCACGGCACGGCGGCGCTGGCGCCGGTCGGCGGACGGTGTGGCCTCGGTTGGTGCCTCCTGCGGCACTCCGGAAACGCTCATCGACGACGGTCCTCTCGCCTGCGAGTCCCCGTTACCACGATGCTTCCCCATTTCGAAAACATCTTCGACTTGCTGTAACTCTAGTGGCGTACGGCGGTTTCGATCAATGGGCCGTCTGGACGACTGTGCTGGCGAGGCCGCGGCTGGCGGCGGAGACTGGAGGCGAGGTGAGAGGCATGCCGACGCTTTCGCAGGCCGTGGTCGTCTGTGTCATCGTGCTCGGCGCCGTCGTGGCGATCGGCATCCTTGCGCGCGGTCGCGGCTATCCGGCCGGCGGACAGGTCGTCGTACGCTGCCGTGACGGTCACCTGTTCACCACGATCTGGCTGCCTGGCGTCTCGGTCAAGGCGATCCGACTCGGTCCGGTCCGGCTGCAGTTCTGTCCGGTCGCCGGTCACTGGACCGTGGTGACGCCGGTTCCCGACGACCAACTGACCGACGCCGAGCGGCTGATGGCGTCACGCTTCCGCGACTCCAACCTGCCATAGATTCGAACGTGTGTACGATCACCTCATGGATCCGGTCGACGCGTTGCCAGACCAGCTCGCTCGTACGCGCCTGTTCGCTAGAGGTGTGCCTGAGCGGTTCACCATCGTCGACGACGGCGCCACCGTGCTGTTTCTGCGTGGTCGCGCCGGCGACGACCCGGACACCTGCCTGTGGTCCTTCGATGCCGAGACCGGCGTGGAGCGGCTGCTCGCCGAGCGTGTCGACACGTACGCGACCGACGACACCGGCCGTCTGATCGCGTACGCGACCGGCGGCCGGCTCGCCGTGATCCGCGACGGCGAGCAGCGGCTGTCGCCGGTCGAAGGACCGGTGACCGATCCGCGGCCGGATCCGACCGGCCGGCGCATCGCGTACGTCCGTGACGGCGCGCTGCGAGTGGTCGACGGCGACGACGATCGCGAGCTGGCCGCCTCCGACGGACCTGAGGTGAGCTTTGGCATTGGCGAGCACACCACCGACGCGCGCGGATTCTGGTGGTCGCCCGACGGCAACGCATTGCTGGTCGCGCGGATCGACGCGAGCCGGGTCGAGCGCTGGCATCTGGCCGATCCGGCCGATCCGACGCGACCGCCGCGCGTGCTCCGCTATGCGGCTGTCGGCACGCCAAACGTCGACGCGTCGCTGTGGATCGTCGGTCTCGACGGCTCGCGTGTGGAGGTGCGCTGGGATCGAGCCGCGTACGAATATCTGCCGGCCGCCGGTTGGGACGCGGACGGGCCGTACGCGGTGGTCCAGTCGCGTGACCAGCGGACGGCCCGCTATCTGGCCATCGGGCCAGGTGGCGACACGATCGTGCTCGCGGAGTGGACGGATCCGTGCTGGACGCAGGTCGTCCCGGGGTTGCCGGCGCTGACCGCGACCGGTGCGCTGGTGGCGCACGCGGACATCGGCGACACGCGGCACCTGACGATCGACGGCGACGCTGTCACGCCGCCGGGACTGCAGGTGCGATCGGTGCTCAGCGTCGACGGCGAGCGTGTCCTGTTCACCGCCTCCGACGAACCGACCGAGACACACGTGTGGTCGTACGACGGCAGGCTCGTGCGGCTGACCGACGGCTCCGCGGTGCACACCGGCTGCCGGCGACACGGCACCTCGGTGACGGTCAGCCGCGATCTGACCGCCCCGGGCGGCCGGTTTCTGGTGCGGCGAAAGGAAAGTCCGGATCAGGAGATCCGGTCGTTCGCCGAGCGGCCGGTGCTCGCGCCGCACCGGATCCGGATGGACCTCGGAGACCTCGGCCTGCGCGCCGCGCTGCACCTGCCGTCGTGGCACCGGCCAGGCATGCGGTTGCCGGTGCTACTCGACCCGTACGGTGGCGGCGCGCTGCAGCGGGTCACGGCCGAGCTGACCTGGCGTGTCCTGATCTCGCAATGGTTCGCCGAGCAGGGGTTCGCCGTAGTCGTCGCCGATGGCCGCGGCACGCCGGGACGCGGCCCGGCCTGGGAACGCGCGGTCCACGGCGACCTCTACCGGCTGGTGCTCGAGGACCAGCTGACGGCGTTGCGCGAGGCCGCGCGCCGCCAGCCGGATCTCGACCTGGACCGGGTCGGCATCCGCGGCTGGTCGTTCAGCGGCGGCCTGGCGATCCGCGCCGTGTTGCGGCATCCGGAGGTCTTCAGCGCGGCCGTTGCCGGCGCCGGCGTCACCGACCAGCGGCTCTACAACGCGCACTGGCGCGAGCGGTTCCTCGGCCACCCGGACGAGTTTCCGGAGCGTTACGAGGAATGTTCGCTGATCCGCGAGGCCGCCACGCTGCGCCGGCCGCTGCTGCTGATGCACGGCATGCTCGACGACAACGTGCACGTGGTCAACACGCTCCGCTTCGCCGACGCGCTCTCGCGTGCGGGTCGCGACCACGAGCTGATGCTCATCCCCGGCGCCGGCCATCGTCCGTTCGCGACACCGGCGGCCGGGGCCGTGTTACGTCGTCAGGCCGGTTTTCTCCGCGACCGGCTCGGCATCACACACTCTTAGCTTTCACCGCCGCTGGACGGGCTTTCGCGCCGATCGTCTCCGGCAACAGCAGCGCGGCGCCGAGCGTGCAAAGGGCCATCAGCGCCAGGAAGCCCGAGACCGAGGCCGACGTGCCGGTCGCGGCGAGCAGCGCGGTCATCAGGAACGGCGTGCCGCCGCTGACCAGGATCGAGGCCAACTGGTACGCCATCGACGCGCCGGAATAGCGCACCTCCGGGCTGAACAGCTCGCTCAGATAGGCGGCGAGCGGACCGTAGACCAGGCTGGAGCCGAAGCCGCCGATCGTCACCGCGACCAGGATCATCGCCAGCGACGCGGTGTCCACCAGCCAGAAGAACGGGAAGGCCCACAGCACCAGCAGCACCGCGCCGGCCACGATGAGCGGGCGCCGGCCGATCCGGTCGGAGAAATGGCCGGACAGCAGGATCACGCCGACGTTGATCGCCGAGGAGATCAGGCCAAACAGCAGCAGCCCGTCGCGTTCCAGGTGTAGGACGCGCGTGCCGTAGTCGAGCAGGCCGGAGATGCTGACGTAGAAGATCGAGTTGCACGCGAACAGCAGTCCGGAGCCGAGCAGGATCGGCCGCCAGTGCGTACGGATCACCGTCAGCAGGGGAGAGGCCTCCTTCTTTTCTGTCGTCGCGGCGGCACGTTTTTCCTGCAGTTCCTTGAAAGCCGGCGTGTCCTCGAAGCGCAGCTGGATGAAGGCCAGCACCGGGAAGAGCAGTGCGCTCAGCAGGAACGGCACGCGCCAACCCCACGCCGTGAAGGCCGCCGAGCTCATCGACTCGCTGGCCACCAGGAAGGCGACATTGCCGAGGATCACGCCGATCGGCACCCCCATCTGGCAGAACGAGCCGGCCAGGCCGCGGTTGCGTGCCCTCGCGCTTTCGGTGAGCAGCAACGTGACACCGCCCCACTGGCCGCCGACCGCGATGCCTTGCAGGAACCGCAGAGTGACCAACAGGATCGGCGCCGCCGCGCCGATCGTCGCGGCGGTCGGCAGTACGCCGATCAGGAAGGTCGCCGAGCCGGTGATGGCCAGGCAGGTCACCAGTGCCGGCTTGCGGCCGACCCGGTCGCCGATGTGGCCGAAGACCAGTCCGCCGATCGGCCGCGCGATGAAGCCGGCCCAGAACGTGCTGAAGGCCAGCAGTGTGCCGATCAGCGGTGACGCGTACGGGAAGAACAGCGGACCGAAGACCAGCGCCGCGGCCGTGCCGTAGATGAAGAAGTCGTACCACTCGATCGAGCTGCCGATCAGGCCGGCGGCCATCAACTTGCCGAGCGAGTGGGGACGGGTGGGGGTGGAAGTGGCCATCGCAGTCTCCTTGACCCGGGAGGCGTGCAGGGCATACCGACTAGTCGGTCCGACGACCGTGACAGGCATCACACCGTGCTGTCAAGAAGTGTTTACCTGCACATACGGGCCGAACCCGGCCAATCGCCGCGGCGTCGCCGGCGGATGGCGTGTCGATGACCGGTCCCAAGCCGCCGGCCGGTAGCGTGTCGAACGCGTGTTCGGCGTGATGACGGCGCAGACAACGAGGGGGTCGCTGGTGCGGGTGCTGGGCGTCGACCCGGGGTTGACACGGTGCGGCGTGGGGGTGGTCGACGGCGGTCCCGGCGGCCGCTGCAAGCTGGTCCACGTCGAGGTCGTACGGACCCCGCCGGACGCCGACATCGGCGCGCGGTTGCTCGCGCTCGACCTGGCCTTCACGGCGGCGATCGCGCGATACCAACCCGACGTGGTCGCGGTCGAGCGGGTCTTCAGCCAACACAACGTACGAACCGTGATGGGGACCGCGCAGGCCGGTGCGGTGGCACTGACCGCCGCCGCGCGCGCCGGCGTACGGGTGGCGATGCACACTCCGAGTGAGGTCAAGGCGGCGGTGACCGGCAGCGGCCGCGCGGACAAGGCACAGGTGACGACGATGGTGACCCGACTGCTCAAGCTCTCCGACCGGCCGAAACCGGCCGACGCGGCGGACGCGCTGGCGCTGGCGATCTGCCACTGCTGGCGCAGCCCCATGCAGACCAAGATGCAGACCAAGCTGCAGCAGCGGTTGGCGGTGGGCCGGTGATCACCTCGGTCTCCGGCACGGTCGCGCGGATCGGTGCCGACCGCGCGGTCGTCGAGGTCGGCGGTGTCGGCCTGGAGCTGCACTGCACGCCGCGCGCGCTGGCCGGCCTGCGCACCGGCGGCCAGGGCAAGGTGGCGACCAGCCTGGTCGTACGCGAGGACTCGCTGACGTTGTACGGCTTCACCGACGAGGACGAGCGCGACCTCTTCGAGCTGTTGCAGACCGCCAACGGGGTCGGTCCGGCGCTGGCCAGGACGATCCTGTCGGTGCTCAGCCCCGACGAGGTCCGCCGCGCGATCTCCACCGGGGACGTCGCGACGCTGACGCGCGTGCCACGCGTCGGGCGTAAAGGCGCGGAGAAGCTGATCGTCGAGCTGCGCGACAAGATCGGCGCGATCGTCACGTCGTCGCCCAACGGCACGTCGGCCGCCAGTGCGATGTCCGAAGCGCCGTGGCGTACGCAGGTGCGCGCCGGCCTGATCAGCCTCGGCTTCACCGGCAAGGACATCGACGGCGCGATCGACGCGGTCGCGCCGGCCGACGGCTCCGACCCGGACGTGTCGCAGGCGCTGCGTGGCGCTATCCAGCGGTTGGGTCGTAAGTGACTGAGCCTTTTCGCGAGGTGACGGGTTCGTGAGCATCGAACGGAAGATCCGGAGCGACAGCGATGGATCTTCGGCGGAGGCGCGGAGCGGTTCCGGAGACGAGCAATCCAACGCCGTGGTCTCCAGCTACGCGCAGCCGGCGGAGCGCGAGGTCGAGGCGAGCCTGCGGCCGCGGCAGCTGACCGACTTCATCGGCCAGCCGCGCGTACGCGAGCAGCTCGAGCTGCTGCTGCGGTCGGCGCAGCAGCGTGGCCGTCCGCCGGACCACATCCTGCTGTCCGGTCCGCCGGGTCTCGGCAAGACCTCGCTGGCGATGATCGTGGCCGCCGAGCTGGGCGTGGCGATCCGGATCACCAGCGGTCCGGCCATCGAGCGGTCGGGTGACCTGGCCGCGATCCTGACCGGCCTGGAGGCCGGCGAGGTGCTGTTCATCGACGAGATCCACCGGATCGCCCGGCCGGCCGAGGAGCTGCTCTACTCGGCGATGGAGGACTTCCGTGTCGACGTGGTGGTCGGCAAGGGGCCCGGTGCGACCGCGATCCCGCTGGACGTCGAGCCGTTCACGTTGGTCGGTGCGACCACGAGGTCGGGGTTGCTGACCTCACCGCTGCGCGACCGGTTCGGCTTCGTCGGCCACATGGACTTCTACGATCCGGACGAGCTGGAGATCGTGATCCGGCGCTCCGCCGGCATCCTCGGCGTGGAAGTGCTCGATGACGGTGCCGTCGAGATCGCGAACCGCTCGCGTGGCACGCCACGGATCGCCAACCGTCTGCTGCGCCGCGTCCGCGACTACGCCGAGGTGCGCGCCGCCGGCATGATCGACCGGGCGGTCGCGCGGCGAGCGCTGCGGGTGTACGAGGTGGACGAGCTCGGCCTCGACCGGCTCGACCGCGCCGTACTGAACGCTCTGGTCGGAAACTTCAACGGCGGTCCGGTCGGTTTGTCCACACTTGCGGTAGCTGTCGGTGAGCAGCCGGAGACCGTGGAGGAGGTCGCCGAGCCCTACCTGGTGCGCGCCGGACTGCTCACGCGTACGCCCCGTGGCAGAGTTGCCACTCCGGCCGCCTGGCGCCACCTGGGACGGGTACCCTCGGCAGGTGGCGCAACGCTCGACCTGTTCGGCGACGAGTCATAATGCACAGCCCGCCGGCCGGCGGGCGGACATACGGAATGTGATCGGACCGATCCGCTGCGGACTCGGCCCGGTCCGCACGATTCCGCTCAGCGCGGCTGGCTAGACTTCGCGCGATCAGGGCGGAACACCGACGAAAGGCACCTCGTGGTAATCGCGACCGCGGCTAGCAGCTCCCCACTGAATCAGTTCTTCCCCATCATCATCGTGGTGGCGCTGTTCGCGCTGATGTACTTCTTCATGATCCGTCCGCAGTCCAAGCGCCGCAAAGAGGCGATGGAGATGCAGCGCACGCTCGGCGTCGGCTCGGACGTGGTGACCATCGGCGGCCTGTACGGCACGGTCGTCGAGACCGACGACGAGTCGGTGACGCTGGAGATCGACGAAGGCGTGACCGCTCGTTACACGCGGCAGGCGGTCGCGCGCGTACTGCCGGCGCCGGCCGAGACCGCGCCGGCCGCCGAGAGCGACGCGGACGACACCGACGACGCCGAGGACGAGGCGCCGGCCGCCGAGGCCGAGCAGCGGCCGGCGGCCGACGACGACGAGCGTCCCTCCGACGCGCTGTCGGCCACCGCCGGCGACGGCACGCAGGCCCCGAAGCTGTCCAAAGAAAGCTAGCCGACCGGACCTTTCCCGGTCAGCCGTCGGCCTGCGCGCCAGCAGGTCGACATCCGGCCGGACTCCCCACCGACCGAGGAGACAGACTCACGTGGCACCATCTGGCCAGCTGCGCGTGTGGCGGTATTTCGTCGCGCTGTTCGTCATCGTCGCGGCGCTGTACGGGCTGATGTTCATCCCCGGCAGCGGCAAGCCGCTACCCCGGCTCGGTCTCGACCTGTCCGGCGGGGCCACCGAGACGCTGAGCGCCACGCAGGCCGGCAAGCCGCCGTCCGCGCAGGACCTGGAGGTGGCCCGCGGGATCATCGAGCAGCGGGTCAACGGTCTGGGGGTGGCTGAGGCCGAGGTGGTGACCGAAGGCGACCGCAACATCGTGGTGTCGGTCGCCGCCGGCGCGGACAGCACACAGCTGCAGCAGATCGGTGAGGCCGCGCAGCTGCGGTTCCGCCAGGTGACCAGCTCGGTCGGCGACGTACCGGACGTGGCGGCGAAGCCGTCCACCAGTCCGACGCCGAAGCCGTCCACCTCCTCCTCGTCGAAGGCCGGCACGCCGAGCCCCACGCCGAGCCCGTCGACGGGCTCGTCCAAGAAGCCGGCTGCGGCCACCGGCAAGGCCGTCATCGAGCCGGCCGTCGGCGACGGCAAGGCGCAGGTCAACACGGTCGCCAAGACCGCTCCGACCACGCCGCCGAGCCCGTCGCCGTCGGCGTCGGCTCCGTCGACCGGTGCCACTGGCGGCGGCAACCCCGCGACCGGCACCGTCACGCTCGCTCAGGTGATCCAGAAGCTGGACACGCTCGGCGCCAAGCCGCTGGCCGACGCCAAAGGCACCGGCAAGTACTACGACTGGCTCAAGCAGCAGCTGACCCAGGTCGACTTCTCCGACCCGCAGCAGTCCGGCCAGCTCGCGCAGAGCATGAAGAGCGCGCCGATCCTGGCGCCGTTCAGCCAGCTGACGCCGGCCGAGATCGCCGTACTGCCGGCCGACATGCAGTTCAAGATCCCGCAGATCACCTGCGCCAAGCTGGACAAGCGGCCGCCGGGCTCGGTCGACGCGATCGGCCAGGTCGTCACCGCCTGCGGCCAGGGGATGAAATACCTGCTGGCCAAGGCCGCGGTCGTCGGCACCGACGTGTCCAGCGCCGACTTCGACTACAGCACCGGCGGGTCGACCGGCCAGACGCCTGGCTGGCGGGTCGTCATCAACTTCAAGACCAGCGGCCAGAACAAGTGGACCCAGCTGACCAAGGACGCGCTGCAGAAGCAGGTCGCGATCGTGCTCGACACCGACGTGGTGTCGGCACCGACGATCCAGTCGGTCATCCCCGGCCAGGCCGAGATCACCGGCAGCTTCACCCGTGACGAGGCGCAGGGCCTGGCCAGCAAGCTGAAGTACGGCGCGCTGCCGGTCACCTTCCAGGTGGAGACGATCAACAGCATCACCGCGACACTCGGTGAGGAGCAGCTGGTCGCCGGCCTGATCGCCGGTGGCATCGGCCTCGCGCTGGTCCTGGTGTGGGTGCTGATCTACTACCGCCTGCTCGGCCTGGTCGCCGTCGCCAGCCTGGCGATCTCCGGTGCGATGGTCTACGCGGTGTTGGTGTTGCTCGGCCGGCCGTTCACGCTCGGTTTCACGTTGAGCCTGGCCGGCATAGCCGGCTTCATCGTGGCGATGGGTATCACCGCCGACTCCTTCGTGATCTTCTTCGAATATCTCAAGGACGAGGTCAAGGACGGCAGATCGGCGCGCAGTGCGGTGCCGCGCGCCTGGATCCGGGCCAGGCGGACGATCATCTCCGCCGACATGGTCACCTTCCTGGCCGCCGCGGTGCTCTACTTCCTCGCCTCCGGCGGGGTGAAGGGTTTCGCCTTCACCCTCGGAATGTCCACCATCCTCGACCTTGTCGTGGTATTCCTGTTCACACATCCGCTGGTGGCTCTGATGGCCAGGTCCAGGACGTTCATGTCGCCGCGGATCAGCGGTCTCGGCCGGGTGTCGACGGACCGGACGACCAAGACCACCGGCGGGGCCCGCGCGGCCAGCGCCACCAAGGGAGCCTGAGATGCCATCCTTCGCTCAGCGCGTCTATCGCGGCGAGGCCGGCATCGACTTCGTTGGCCGGCGCCGCACCTGGTATCTGATCAGCCTGGCGATCCTGGTGGTCGCGCTGGCCAGCTTCCTGATCCGCGGCTTCCACTGGGGGATCGAGTTCGAGGGTGGGGTCTCGTTCCAGGTCCCGGCCACCGTCGCCGCCAGCCAGGAGGTCGCCGAGAACGCGGTACGCAACGCGAAGATCTCCGGCGGCGCCATCGAGGTCATCAGCACGCAGACGGTCCGCAGCACGCAGGGTGCCAAGAGCGACTCCTACCTGGTGCGCATCGCGCCGATCAGCGAGACGCAGGCCAACGAGGCGCTGACCTCGATCGCCGCCGAGCTGAAGACCACCACGACGAACATCAGCGAGTCGCGGGTCAGCGCTTCGTGGGGTGGCCAGATCACCCAGTCGGCGCTGATCGCTCTCGCCGTGTTCCTCGCGCTGCTGATCATCTACCTGGCGTTCCGCTACGAATGGAAGATGGCGGTCGGCGCGATCATCGCGCTGGCGCACGACCTGCTGATCACCGCCGGCGTCTACTCGCTGGTCGGCTTCGAGGTCACGCCGAACACGGTGATCGGCCTGCTCACCATCCTCGGTTTCTCGCTGTACGACACGGTGGTGGTGTTCGACCGGGTCGCGGAGAACACGAAGGGGATCCTCGGCGGCAGCCGCTACTCCTACTCCGAGGCGGCCAACCTGGCCGTCAACCAGACCCTGATGCGGTCGATCAACACCTCGATCATCGCGTTGCTGCCGGTCGCCGGCCTGCTGTTCATCGGTGCCGGCCTGCTCGGCGCCGGCACGCTGAAGGACCTGGGTCTGGTGCTGTTCATCGGTATGATCGCCGGCGCCTACTCGTCGATCTTCCTGGCCGCGCCGATCACCGCCGAGCTCAAGGAGCGCGAGCCGCGCTACAAGGCGCTGCACAAGCGGGTCGCCGCTCGGCGCGCCGCCGCGTCCGGCGTGACCAGCCGTACGTCCGAGACAACGGCCACTGGGAAGGCCGCCGCGAAGTCCGGCACCAGCCTGCGCAAGGCCGACGCCGAGCCGGAGGCCGCCGACGACGCGGACGAGCCGGTCGGCGCCGGCGCGTCGAAGGCCTCCGCCGGTGCGTCCAACCGGCCGGTGCAGCGCAAGCGGCCAGGCGGCAAACCGGGTCGGCCGTCGGGAAGCAAGCGGCGCCGGTGACCGACGCCGGCACGGCGACGTCGGGGACCACCGGCATCGCACAGCTGGTCGCCGACCACGTCGTGGACGTGCCGGACTTCCCGCGGCCGGGGATCCTGTTCAAGGACCTCACGCCGCTGTTCGGCGACGGTGCGGCGCTGCGAGCCTGCGCCGACGCCGTCGCGGCGTCGGCCGGTGCCGACTTCGACCTGGTCGCCGGCATTGAGGCGCGTGGCTTCATCGTCGCGGCCGCGGTCGGTTACGCCACCGGCCGCGGCGTCGTGCCGGTGCGCAAGGCCGGCAAGCTGCCGGGTCCGACGACGGCGATCACGTACGAGCTGGAATACGGCACCGCCACTTTGGAAATCCCGCAAAGGTCCGGTGTCGACGGCCGTCGCGTCCTGCTGGTCGACGACGTCTTGGCCACTGGTGGAACGGTGGTCGCGGCCGCCGAGCTGTTGTCGCGCGGCGGCGGCAGCCTGGTCGGCGTGTCGGTCGTGCTGGAGCTCGCGGCGCTGACCGGCCGAAAGCGCATCGCCGCCACGCATAGTAGCCTCCCGGTGCACGCATTGTTATCGGTTTGACTCGAGCGTTCACCCTGGTCAGGTGGCTCGCTGGCGCGACTCGTCGTGGCCGACGAGCCCGTGGTCATACACCGGCGGTGCCGGCGGGATACCATGGTGACCTGCAGTGCCACTTGATCGAAGCAGTTGATCAGCGGGGGACTGATCCGGCTGCCGGGATCGACCGGGTCGTTTGAGGGAGCACAGCCGTGGCCACCGATGCGGTAGGGGACCTGGACCACAGCGCTGCGCTGCTGCGCGGCGACGCGGTCGAGGTCGACACCGCGGAGGACGCGCCGCAGCAGGGCGGCCATACCGGCCGGCGCGTACGGGCCGCACTGGCCAGGTTTGGCAGCAACCAGAGCTCCGCGCCGATCCGGGCCGTGCTGGAGCCGCTGGCCGCGATCCACCGCGCCGCGCATCCGAAGGCCAACGTGCGGTTGTTGCAGCGTGCGTACGACACGGCAGACGAGTTCCACCGCGGCCAGATGCGGCGCAGCGGCGACCCGTACATCACCCATCCGCTCGCGGTCGCCACCATCCTCGCCGAGCTCGGCATGGACACCACCACGCTGGTGGCCGCGTTGCTGCACGACACCGTCGAGGACACCGGCTACACGCTGGAGCAGCTGTCCGCCGACTTCGGCGGCGAGGTCGCGCACCTGGTCGACGGCGTGACCAAGCTGGACAAGGTGAAGTTCGGCGACCGGGACGCCGCCGAGGCCGAGACGATCCGCAAGATGATCGTCGCGATGGCACGTGACCCGCGCGTACTCGTCATCAAGCTCGCCGATCGGCTGCACAACATGCGCACGCTGCGCTTCCTGCCGCGGCACAAGCAGGAGCGCAAGGCCAAGGAGACCCTCGAGGTGCTGGCGCCGCTCGCGCACCGCCTCGGCATGAACACGGTCAAGTGGGAGCTGGAGGACCTCGCGTTCGCCGCGCTCTATCCCAAGCGCTATCAGGAGATCGCGCGGCTGGTCGCGGAGAAGGCGCCGGCCCGTGACGCCGTGCTGGAGTCGGTCACCGAGCGGGTGTCGGCGGAGCTGAAGGCCGCCAAGATCAAGGCGACGGTGACCGGCCGGCCCAAGCACCTCTACTCCGTCTACCAGAAGATGATCGTCCGCGGCCGCGACTTCGCCGACATCTACGACCTGCTCGGCGTGCGGGTGCTGGTCGACAGCCTGCGCGACTGCTACGCGGCGCTCGGCGTGGTGCACGCGACCTGGCAGCCGGTGCCGGGCCGGTTCAAGGACTACATCGCGCGGCCGAAGTTCAACATGTACCAGTCGCTGCACACCACCGTGATCGGTCCGGAAGGCAAGCCGGTCGAGCTGCAGATCCGCACCTGGGCCATGCACCGGACGGCCGAGTACGGCATCGCGGCGCACTGGAAATACAAGGACGCCAAGGGGTCGGAGGTGGCCGGCCCGCCAGCCGACTCCGACGAGCTGACCTGGCTGCGCCAGCTGCTCGACTGGCAGAAGGAGGCCGTCGACCCGGGTGAGTTCCTGGAGTCGCTGCGGTTCGACCTGCGCGGCCAGGAGGTCTACGTCTTCACGCCGAAGGGTGACGTGATCGCGCTGCCGACCGGGTCGACGCCGGTCGACTTCGCCTACAGCGTGCACACCGAGGTCGGCCACCGATGTATCGGCGCGCGGGTCAACGGCAAGCTCGTCCCGCTGGAGAGCCGGCTCGCCAACGGCGACACCGTCGACATCTTCACGTCCAAGAGCGAGCACGCCGGCCCCAGCCAGGACTGGCTGAGCTTCGTCGCCAGTCCGCGTGCGCGTACGAAGATCAAGCAGCACTTCGCCAAGGAGCGCCGCGACGACGCCATCGAGGCCGGCAAGGACGCGATCACCCGCGCGATGCGCAAGCAGGGCCTGCCGCTGCAGCGGGTGATGAGCGGCGACGCGCTGCTCAACGTCGTACGCGACCTGCGGCTGACCGATGTGTCCGCGCTTTACGCGGCGGTGGGCGAAAACCAGGTCTCCGCGCAGTCGGTCGTCCAGCGGCTGATGGCGCTGATGGGGGGCCTGGAAGGCGCCACCGAGGACTTCGCCGAGGCGGCGAGCCCGGTCAAGGAGCGCCGGCGCACCCAGGGTGTCAACGACCCCGGCGTGGTCGTCAAGGGCGCCAGCGACGTGTGGGTCAAGCTGGCCAAGTGCTGCACGCCGGTCCCCGGCGACGACATCCTCGGCTTCGTCACCCGTGGCGGCGGCGTCAGCGTGCACCGCTCCGACTGCACCAACGCCGAGGACCTGCGGTCTCAGCCCGAGCGGCTGATGGAGGTCTCCTGGGCCCCGTCGGCCGGCTCGATGTTCCTGGTGGCGATCCAGGTCGAGGCGCTGGACCGGCATCGGCTGCTCTCCGACGTGACCAGGATGCTGTCCGACGAGAAGGTCAACATCCTGTCCGCCACCGTCACCACCACCCGCGACCGGGTGGCGGTCAGCCGGTTCACCTTCGAGATGGCCGACCCCAAGCACCTCGGCCACCTGATGCGCAACGTACGCAAGGTGGAAGGCGTCTACGACGCCTACCGGATCACCTCCGGCGGCGCGACCGGCTGAGTCTGGCCACCCTGACCCAGCCGGCGATCGGATCGACAGCCGCCATCCGCACGCTATAGGCGGTTGTATGGCGCTAGTCGCTGAGCTGGCGGATTCCCTGGGCGGTCGGCATCAGCTCGTCGGCGCTGAAGCGCGAGATGTCGATGGAGACCGTCGGCGCGATGCCGGCCTGGTCGAGCCACACGATCCGCGACCCGCTGCGAAATCCCGGCTTGCCGTGTACGCGCACCGGCACCGGCCGCCACGGCTCGGCGTCGCCGGCGGTGTACTTCGTCCAGAAAGCGTTCAGCGCGGCCGGGCTGGTGAGCCGCGAGCCGCGCAGGATCGCCACCGACATGTCGACCTTCCAGCCGTGCTCGTCGTCACCCGATTCCCACACCAGGCTGTGAAAAACGACGTTCTCCCACTCGTACGCGAACGCCGACGGCGGACGGGAGATGCCGTGCGGCAGATAGCCGACGGCGTATCCGTCCACCGTGACCGGCGATGCCGTGGCCGGATTTCCCATGGAGGTGGCCAGAAACATGAACGCCAAGATAAACGCGAACAACGTACGCACAACAGCTCCCGGAGTGTCGGAAATGGTCACTCCGCCAGACCGGGAGCCCTCTGTGCCTTCCCCCTCACCGGCCCGGCGGAGCGTACGTCCATGCTGGCCGGAAAATCGTCACCGGCGGCCGGTCGGTCGGCGATCTGTGGACAGAGCTCGACCAGGACCGGCCTGTGGACAAACCTTTCCGTTGGGCTTGGCCCTGCGCACGATGAGCAAATGGACGCGGCTCAGCCGGCCGGGGGCGGGGTGACCTTGACCGAGGTGATGGTGACCTTGGTCTTCGGGGTGGACTGGTCGGAGCCGGTGACACCGCCGGCGGCGATCTTGGTGAGTACGTCCAGCCCCTTGGTGATCTTGCCGAACACCGAGTAGTTCGGTCCGTCGAAGTTGCTGTCCTTGTAGACCAGGAAGAACTGGCTGCCGTTGGTGTTCGGGTCGGAGGCGTTGGCCATCGCGACCGTGCCGGCCGGGTATGGCGGGGTCTTGCCGGTCGGCAGGTTCTCGGTGCCGAACTGGTAGCCGGGGCCGGACTGGCCGGTGCCGGTCGGGTCGCCGCACTGCAGCATGTACGAGCCGCTGGTCAGGATGCGGTGGCACGGCGTGTTGTCGTAGTACTTCTTGTCGGCCAGGAAGGTGAAGCTGTGCGAGGTGCACGGCGCCTTCGCGGTGTCCATGGTGAACTCGACGACGCCCTGGTTGGTCGTGATGGTGACCGTCTGCGTGCCGGTGTGCGGGACGTTGGTGGTGGTCGGTACGCCGACGTTGCGTGCACCCTTGACCGGCTGGCCGGCGTCCTTGGAGTAGACGCAGGAGCCAGGCGGCGGCGAGGCGGAGGCCGAGGCGCTCGCCGACGCGTTGGCGCTGGCGTTGTTGACCGTCGTGCCGCCGAACTTGCTGATCAGGAACCAGCCACCGGCGACCAGCACGACGACCGCGACGATGGCGCCGATGCCGGCCTGCATCTGCCGGCGCTTGCGGGCCGCCGCGGCCCGGCGGGCCATCTGGCGTTCGAGCTTGGCGCGCGCGAGCGCGCGCTGGCGGTCACGGCCGGATTTGCCGGGCACTCGTGGCTCCTTGTCCTGCGGGGCTGTCCCGCCGCTACAGAGGGGTCGTCCGCGCGAGTCTACGATCACCGGCCCCCGCTAAACTCGAGAGGTGCTGCTTCTGTCCTTCCCAGCCGCGGCGTTCGAGACGAACTGCTACGTCGTCGCGCCCGAGGCGGGTGGCCCGTGCCTGATCGTCGACCCCGGCATCGGCGTCGTCGACCAGCTCGGCGAGGTGCTCCGCGAGCACCGGCTGGAGCCACAGGCCGTGCTGCTCACCCACGGCCACGCCGACCACACCTGGTCGGTCACCCCGGTCTGCGACGCGAGCGGCATCCCGGCGTTGATCCACACCGACGACGCATACCGGCTGCGCGACCCGCTCGGCGAGCTCGGCCCGCAGCTGGTGGCGATGCTGGAGCAGCAGTTCGGCCAGTCCGCGACCTGGACCGAGCCGAGCGACGCTCGTACGTTTGCCGACCACGACACGGTTTCCTTCGCGGACCTCACGCTGACCGTCGAGCACGCACCAGGGCACACCGAGGGTTCGGTGTTGTTCCGGTTGCCGCAGGCCGACGGCCCCGAGCTGTGCTTCGCCGGCGACGTGCTGTTCGCCGGCTCGATCGGCCGTACGGACCTGCCGGGCGGTGACCACGCGGCGATGCAGCGCAGCCTGCGCGACCGCGTCTTGCCGCTGGCCGACGACACGGTCGTGCTGCCGGGCCACGGCCCGGCGACGACCATCGGACGCGAGCGCGCGTCCAACCCTTTCCTGGCCGGACTGGTCGCGGGGCATACCGGCGGCTGAGCGCCGCCGACCCAGCGACCACACGTCCGTACACCAGAGCATCAGGAGAACCATGCCCAGCCAGCCCCGTCCACTGTCCGGCTATCCGGAGTGGCTGCCGCCGCAGCGCATCGTCGAGCAGCAGGTCGTCGACACCCTTCGCCGTACGTTCGAGCTGCACGGATTCGTGTCCGTCGAGACGCGCGCCGTCGAGCCGTTGGAGGTCATCCAGCGCAAAGGCGAGATCGACAAGGAGGTCTACGTCGTACGCCGGCTG
Organism: Fodinicola acaciae; assembly: GCF_010993745.1. Classification (NCBI taxonomy): domain Bacteria; kingdom Bacillati; phylum Actinomycetota; class Actinomycetes; order Mycobacteriales; genus Fodinicola; species Fodinicola acaciae. Next base: position 2,273,593 of record NZ_WOTN01000001.1, on the reverse strand, counting down.
CACGCCGACTCCGGCGACGATCTCGATCCGGCCAAGACGCTGGCGCTGCACTTCGACATGACCGTGCCGTTCGCGCGGTACGTGCTGGAAAACGCCGGCAAGCTGGAGTTTCCGTTCCGCCGCTACCAGATCCAGAAGGCCTGGCGCGGCGAGCGGCCGCAGGAGGGCCGTTATCGCGAGTTCCTGCAGGCCGACATCGACATCGTCGATCGTGACAACCTGCCGGCGCACTACGACGTGGAGCTGCCGCTGGTCGTCGCCGACGCGGTGGCCGCGCTGCCGTTGCCGCCGCTGCGGATGAACGTCAACAACCGCAAGCTCGCCGAGGGTTTCTATCGGGGCATCGGCATCGAGGAGCCAGCCGAGGTGCTGCAGCGGGTCGACAAGCTCGACAAGGTCGGCCCGGACGTCGTACGCAAGCTGCTCGTCGACGAGCTGTCGCTGACCGACGGGCAGGCCGACGCGTGCCTGTCGCTGGCCGAGATCCGCACGCCTGACCTGTCCTTCGTCGACAGGGTGCGCGCGCTCGGCGTCTCGCACGAGCTGCTGGACACCGGCCTTGAGGAGCTGGCCGCGGTGATCGAGGCCGGTCTGGAGTACGCGCCGGGGTTCCTCACCGCCGACCTGAAGATCGCGCGCGGCCTGGACTACTACACCGGCACGGTCTACGAGACGGTGATGGAGGGGCACGAGGACCTCGGCAGCGTGTGCTCCGGCGGCCGCTACGACTCGCTGGCCACCGACGGGAAGACGACCTACCCGGGCAACGGCCTGTCCATCGGCGTGTCGCGGATCCTCGGCCGGCTGTTCGGCCGCGACCAGCTCACCGCGACGCGGTCGGTGCCGACCTGCGTACTCGTGGCGTTGCCGTCCGAGGACGACCGGCCGGCCTGCCGGCGGATCGCCAACGCGCTGCGGCGCCGCGGCATCGCCACCGAGGTGTCGCCCAGCGCGGCGAAATTCGGCAAGCAGATCCGGTACGCGCAGCGGCGCGGCATCCCGTACGTGTGGTTCCCCGGGGGAACCGACCAGGTCAAGGACATCCGCTCCGGCGACCAGGTCGACGCCGACCCGGCCGGCTGGCAGCCGCCGGACGCCGACCGGTGGCCCGGCATCATCTCGGGTTAGCCGCAGCCAGACGTGACCGTGCGGAGGCGGGCGTCGGGATAGCGGAGATCTACCGCGGCGCGTACTGGCCGCCGACAATCCGGAGAAAGTGGCTGCTCACGGTCGTCATGACCGTGGCACGCGGCCGCTGTCGGCGCCGGCAGATGCTCGTCATTCCGGAGTCTTCCGGCGTCGAACGCGTGGGCCGGCGCCAGGTCCGGGCCTTCCGAGGGCGATCGCGCACACCGCCGACGGCGGAAGGACCTGGCAGGCCTGGACCCGCCCCGGCCGCCGTACGCATGCCGCGTACGGCGGCTTCGTCGTGTCTGGAACCTTCCTCGGTGGTCGCGATGTCAGCGAGTTGACAGAGTGACGAAGGAAGCGGGGTGAGGTGTGGAAGCCGACAAAGGCGAGCTGGACGAGCTCTTCAGGGACACCTACGACCGGATCCTGGTCAGTGCGTTCGCCTTGACCGGCAACATGGCCGAGGCGGAGGACGTGGTCCAGGAGACGTTCATCCGTGCGCTGGTCAACCGGTCCAAGGTGCTGGGCGCGGACAGTCCGGAGGCGTGGCTGCGGCGGGTGACCCGCAACGTCGCCATCAGCCGGTGGCGGCGCGTGCGGCATCGCGCCGAGCTGCTGGTTCGCAGCGGTCTGCGGCCGCCTGACGTACCCGAGCCGACGCCCGATCGGGTGGTGATGCTCGACGCGATCAGGTCGCTGCCGCGCGGCCAGCGCGAGGCGATCGCACTGTTCTACGTCGCCGACCTGTCTGTCGAAGAGATCGCGGACACGCTCGGGGTGTCCGCCGGCACGGTGAAGTCCCGGTTGTCCCGCGGACGCGCGGCGCTGGCCGTGCGGCTCGGTGACCTGCGTCCGTTTCCGACTGCCACGGTAGGTGAGATCGCGTGATGATGTCAGACGAGCTGGTGCGCCTGCGTGAGGACGTGGTCGCCGCCGGCCGGTTCCCGGATCTGGACGACCTCGGCCGGCAGGCGCGCGGCCGGGTACGCCGCCGCCGCGTCGCCGGAGTCGCCGCGGTCGCGGTGCTGGCCGCGCTGGCCATCGCGGCCATACCGCTGCTCACCGGGTCGCATGGCACGAAGGAGCAACCGGCGGCCGGGCCCGACCTGCTGGCCGGCTCGGTGCGTGGATCGATCGCCGGCGGGCCGGTGACCCTGACGAAGGCGATGAAGGCCCAGTCGTACGAGGTCGTCGACCAGCGACAGGTCTATGCCTTGGTCCAGGACGGCAAGCGGTTCGCGGTGGCGCGCACGACTGACAGCGGCGCGACCTGGCACGCGTGGCAGGTGCCGGCCGGCGCCGCCAAGCCTGACTCGACGGGATATGTCCTGACCCCGTTCGTGGCGCTCAGCCGGACGGTGCTGCTGCTTGGTGACTACGTCAGCCGCGATGCCGGCCAGACCTGGTCGAAGGCGGCCGGTCAGCGGGTCGCCGGCAATGTGACCAACTGGCAGGAGAGCAGGCCGTTGACCATCACGGTCGGTGCTCCGGTCGAGGCGTTTGGCAGGGGGCAGGTAATGAACACCTTCTGCGCCGGCGACGGGTCGGTGTGCCATCTGTACGCCGTGGATCTGTCCACGGTGGTCTGGCACCAGCTGGCTCGGCAGCCAGCGATGACCTCGGCCGCCGCAGGCCGCGACGGTGTGCTGTGGGCTGTCCGGCAGGTCGAATTCGGCAAGCCCGGCTGCACCGTCAGCCACAGCACGGACGGTGGCGCGAACTGGTCGACCTACCAGGTGCCGGTCGCGTACGGATGTGTACTGTCGCCGCCAGTGACGGCAGCCGACGGCACGACGTACGCACTGTTGATGCGGTCGAACGGCACGGCCATGACGGGGACCGCGGCGCTGGTGTCCACCGACGGCGGGACGACCTGGACGAAGAAGGCGTTGGGGGCGGACCTGGCGCAGTTGGCGGTGTCCGCGGACGGGACGCTGTGGGGGACGGCCAACTCCGATGCCGGCTTCCTCGTCAGCCGGGACGGCGGCCGGACGTTCAGCTCGGTCCCGGACACCGGATCTCCGGTGGGCTTCCGCACCACCGTCACAGGCGCGTACATCTCGCCGATCGGCGGTGCCGCGTTCCGCAACAACTTCCGGGTGTCCGAGGACGGGGTGCACTGGTCGGTCATCCCTGCGGCGCCGGTCGACAACACGGTGAAATAGCGCCAACGCAACCTTCCGCCACCTCCCGTGGGTCTATGTGTGACCCATCGGCGAGGTGGTGGAAAGGCGGGGAGTTGGTGACGATCCATGCTGTGGGTGAGGCGATGGTCGGCCGGGTGAGCAGAGCCGGCGCCGTCGCGCAGTTGGAGGAGATCTATCGCGCCACGCACGAACGGCTCGTGCTGGCGGCATACACGTTGACTGGTGACCTCGGTGAGGCGCAGGACTGCGTGCAGGAGGCGTTCGTGCGAGCCGTGTCGCGGCCGGCGAAGGTGCTGTCCGCGAGCAGTCCGGAGGCGTGGCTGCGGACGGTGTCGCTGAACATCGCGCGCAGCCGCTTCCGGCGGCGGCACCGGATGGACATCCTGTTGCGGCGGATTCCGCCGCCACCGCAACAGATCCCGGACGCCGGACCGGAGTGGCTGGCCGTGCTGGCGGCCGTACGTCGGCTGCCGGCCGCGCAGGCCGAGGCGATCGCGCTGCACTATCTGGCGGACCTGCCGATCGACGAGATCGCGCGCACTCTCAACGCTCCGGTCGGGACCATCAAGGCCCGGCTCTCCCGCGGCCGCGCGACGCTGGCCGCCATCCTGACCGATGTCGAACTGGACGAGGAGCAGTCGTCGTGAACAGCAGTGACTTCGAGCGTGGTCGGACGGCCGTACGCGAGCGGATCAAGACTCCGGAGTTCTCGTCGATCGTCGGCGAAAGCCGTCGCCGGCGGCAGCGCCACCAGCTCGGTGGTGCGGCGGCGGTCGCGGCGATCGCGCTCGCCGGCGGCGCCGTTGTCGCGACCACGCACGCGTTCGACCACGGCGGTCTGGCGGCTGCGGGGCCGATCGCGGCCCAGCCATGGTCGCTGACAACCCCGTCGTCGATCCTTGACGAGTTTCCGCTCGGCGTGGGCCAGGCGTACGCCGTGCTTGCCGTTTCAGGGGGGGCGAGCGACCCGCAGCGTGCGGCGCTGGCGCACACGACGGACGGCGGACAGTCGTGGAAGGCATGGGAGATTCCGGCGAAGTTCCGGCCGCGGACCTACGTACAAGGCGGGACAATGTCCTTTAAAAACGGCAAACCCTATGTTTATCCAGATACGTCGCAGCCTCCGGTGCACCTCATCGGTGTGACGGTCCTGGATGAGAACACTGTGTTGTCTATGACCGGCCTCACGCGCGACGGTGGCCGCACCTGGCAGGAAGTCCCCGACGCGTTCGGAGATCCGATCGACTCCGCCGAGAACGGATGGGTGGTGGTCAACCGCGGCGACGGTCGACTGGTCGCGATCGATCCGGCGACCGGCGTCCAACACCTGTTGCGTCATCAGCCGGATCTTGAGCTCTACACCCGACCCAACGGCGACAAGCTCGTCGTTCCGGCGAAGGACGGTTCGCTGTGGGTGGTCGGCAGCGCGCGTGGCCGCAATGACAAGGCGGTCGCGGTGAGCCGCGACCGCGGCCGGACCTGGAGCACGCATGTCTTCGCAGGCACCGGCGGTGCCGGCGATCTGTGGGTCGCGACAGTGGACGGCGAGAAGGTGTACGTGATCCGCGGCACGCTGGTTGGCCGTTCCGATCCGGTCATCCGGGCCGAGAGTAGGGACGGCGGCCAGACCTGGAGCACGTTCACGCCGGTCGCCGGACTGCGGATTCCGATGGGCCTGGCTGTCACGCCGGACGGTGCGTTGCTCAGCGCCGACACGAGACTGGCAAAGGACGGCAATCCTGTCGAGTGTCCGGCGGTGATCAGCCGGGACGGTGGCCGGACCTTCGTGGCGAACGACAAGATTGGCCTGGCCAGAGCGCTCGTCCGTACGGTGACCGGCGGTTTGGCCTACACGTCCAGCAGCCAGCCGCATGTCCCGCTCAGTCGGCTGTTCTCCTCCGACGGTAGTACGTTCATCACCGTTCCAAAGCCGCCGAACAGCAAGTAGCGCCTGCTGCGGCCGGCGCCGGAAAATTTTCGGCGCCGGCCGTAACCCGTGCCGGCTGCTCAAACGTCAAGTCTGTGAGAGGGAGGTCCGGCACCCGAACGGGGGTTCAGGCTTGGACGAGCGTGACGGCGCCTCAACCGGCGAGTACGGGGCCGAAGCGGTCGTTGAGCGGCTCTACCGGGAGTGCTCCCGGCAGCTGCTGGTGGCCGCGTACGCGCTGACCGGCGACCTGGCCGAGGCCGAGGACGCGGTGCAGGAGGCGTTCGTCCGCGCCTTCGCGCGTCCCGGCCAGGTCGCCAGGGCCGACAACCCGGTGGCCTGGATGCGGATCGTGACGCTGAACATCGCGCGCAGCCGGTTTCGCCGCAAGCAGCGGCTCAACGTGTTGCTGCGGCGCGTGCCGGCGCCGGACAGCGAGGTGCCGGCGGCCGACCCGGACCGGATCGTGCTGGTCGAGACGGTGCGGCGGCTGCCGCAGGCGCAGCGCGAGGTGATCGCGCTCTTCTATCTCGCGGACTTCTCCCTGGAAGACGTGGCCAGGACGCTCAAGGTCTCGGTCAACGTGGTGAAATCGCGGCTGCACAGGGGACGGCAGGCGCTCGCGAAGCTGATGCGCGAACAGGGGATCGACATCGGGACGGCGGCCGGCACCATGCGGCCACCGGTCGAGCGCGCCGTACCGGAGACACGGTTGTTGGTGGAGGGGGCCGGCAGGTGAGGCGGTTGGACCTGGAGGACGGCTTCGCCGGTGTGCGGGCCGGCGTGGTGGAGCGGGGGGCGCTTCCGGAGCTGCCGGCGGTACGCGCATTGGGCCGCCGGCGGCGACGGCATCGGCACTATGCGATGTCGACGCTGTTTGTGGCCGTGCTGGCCGTGGTGGGGTTGGCCGGTTGGTCGGTGCCGCAGGTGCGGCACTCGCTGGCGGCCGGCCAGCCGCGTGACGTGGCCGCGGCCGTCACGCTCGACCGGACCGTACAGCTGGAGCAGGTCGTCCCGGTCGACCGGCAGATCACCTACGCGCTGGGACGCTCCAACGCCGAGCGGAGCTGGGTGCTCGCGGTGACCAGCAGCGGCGGCGTCGAGTGGACCGGCTACCAGGTGCCGATCGTGGCGTTCTCGGCGGTCACCAGGATGACCGTGCTGACCGCGACGACCGTACGGGTCTCGCAGCTCAACAAGGACACCGACGTGGTCACCAAGGACATGGGCCGGTCGTGGCAGAAGGTCGACTACTCGCTGGCCGATCCGGTGCCGACGCAGCCGCCGGCCTGGGTCGTCGGGCCCGGTGTGCAGACCAAGGGTTTGACCGCGACCGATCCGGCGACCGGAGTCGAGCACGAGTTCGGCGGCCAGCACCTGTCCGTGCAGAACGGCGGATACGACGCGGTGTCGGCCACCGACGGCTCGCTGTGGGGCTTCGGGCCGTACGGCGGCAAGGCCAGCGGCAACCCGGCCACCGTGTGGGTCAGCCGCGACCGCGGTCGCACCTGGCGCGACTTCACACCGCGACCGGACACGCCGATGCGCACCGGAGCGGTCGCCACGTACGACGGCTCGGTCGGCTACGTCGCGGTCGACGCCAGCGACGACCTGGCCGACGGCTCGAAGCTCTACACCACTCACGACTACGGCCAGCACTGGACGTATGTGGCGTCCACCGCGCAGGCGCTGACCGCGTTGGAGTTGCTGGCCGACAACCGTACGCTGATCGGCCTGCTCGGCGATCGCCAGCTGTCAGCCGGCGGGAAGCAGGTCATGGCCGGGACGCTGGTGCGGAGCGAGGACGGTGGCCGTACGTTCCGGCCGGTGGGGCAGGCGGCGTTGGTGCCAGCGGCGCTGAGCGGACTGACCACGACGGTCGGTGGTGGCTACGCGGTCATCCTGTCGGGCGCCGACCCGTCGTCGCCGGAGCGCCCGGCCGCGACGGTCGACCGGCTCAACCCGCAGGCCCTGTTCTCGCCGGACGGCCGGTCCTGGACGGCCGCTCCGGTGCCGCCGGTCGCTCTGTAGAAAGGCGGATGGAACCCGCGCCGGACTCTCGTGCATCGGTGGGATGACGACTCGCCACCACATGGGGGTTTGGATGGTCGAAGCAGAGCCCGCCGTCGAGGCGGTTGAGCGGCTGTATCGCGAGGCCAGTGGCCAGCTGGTGCTCGCCGCGTACGCGCTGACCGGCGACCTGGCCGACGCTCAGGACGCGGTGCAGGAGGCCTTCGTGAAGGCCTTCCAGCGTCCGTCGCGGGTGGCCAACGCCGACAACCCGGTCGCGTGGATGCGCACGGTGACGATCAACATCGCGCGCGGCCGTTATCGCCGGCACCGAAGACTTGGCGTGCTGTTACGCCGGATCCCGCCGGATCCGGCGGTACCCGGGCTCGCGCCGGACCGGGTCGCGGTGCTCACCGCGGTCTCCAAGCTGCCGTCCGGACAGCGCGAGGCGATCGCGCTGCACTATTTCGCCGACATGAGCGTCGAGGAGATCGCCGTCTGCCTCAGGACGCCGGCCGGCACGGTGAAGTCGCGGCTCAGCCGCGGCCGCGAGGCACTGGCCGGCCTGCTCAGCGACGAAAGGCCGAGCGGTTCCGACGATTCGAAGACCGCCTACATCGGGAGGACCGGATGAGCCCGATCAACGACCAGCAGGTCAGGGACATCCGTACGCACGTCATCCACGCGGTGCCGCTGGCGTCAGCCGCCGAACTGCGTGCTCTCGCGCGCCGCCGGAGCGTGCGCGGCCGAGTCGTCGGCGCCGCGGCCGCGGTGAGTGCGGTGCTGCTCCTCGCCGGCGGCCTCTACGGCACGCAGCGGATCGTCAGCCAGCCGGCGTCGCCGGCCGACGGCGGGGTCCTGGCGATGGCGGTGCCGGACGGCCACCGCGCGTACGCGGTGATGAGGTCGAAGCGCGGCGACTACGAGCTGGCGTTGAGCACCGACGCAGGCGCGCACTGGTCCTGGAGGCAGCTGCCTGACCAGCTTCGGCAGGCGGCCGCGAAAGCGTCGCCGCCACCGTCCCGCGAGGACCCGGTCACCGGCGCGGGCCAGGCGCTGTTCCCGCCGATCCAGGTGGTTGGTCCGACCAGCGTCGTGATCGGTTCGATGATCACCACGGACAACGGTGCCAGCTGGAAGACGGCCGGTGCCGGCGGCGCGCCGGTGCCGAAATCGGATCCGCACAACCGCGATCCGATCCTGGCCGTCGGTGCTCCGGTGGCGGTGGCACCGGCCGGATGGCGCCTGCGAGTGCGGATCGGCCAGCCGGATGCCAGGACCGTGGACGCGGTCGACCCGGCCACCGGCGTCGACCATCCGCTGCGTACGCAGCCGGGCAACTCACCGTTCATCGTGAAGACCACGCCGGACGCGTCGATCTGGGCCATCGGAAATCCCTCGCAGGGGGTCACCAGCATCGCGGTCAGCCACGACCGCGGCGCCACCTGGTCGCCGTCGACCGTCGACGACAAGCTCAGCAACGGATACCAGGAGGTCGCGACCAGGGACGGACGGACCGTCTACCTGCTCGGTGGACCGGACGCGCGACGCGAGGACGCCGACGGCAAGCCGACCACCGACGGCGCCGTCGTGCCGCTCGGCATCCGCACCAGCACCGACGGAGGCCGGACCTGGGGTCCGCGCGTGCCGGCGACCGGCGCGTTCGAGATCCAGAACGTGGTCGTGCTGCCGGACGGCAGCCTGGTCGGTACGGCGAGCGGCCTGCGCGGCACCACGGCAGTCGGCGGCGGCTGGGCCGTCGGCCGGTCGACCGACGGCGGACGTACGTTTGCCAGGGTCGCCGACCTGCCGTCGCTGGACGGCCTGGCCGGTTCCGGTGACATCTCCGGCAACAGCCGCGACGGCTACGTGATCGTGGTCCTCGGCAGTTCGACGGTGGCCGAGCCCGGCCGTTATCTGCTGTCCGCGGACGGCCTGCACTGGAGGCGGCTGCCGATGCCGGACTGACGCCGAAACCAGTTCGTGGCGGTGACGGGCCGGTCCGTACCATGGACCGGTCCGTCGCTTTGTGTGTCGAGGGGGAGTCGTGCGTACGCGAGATACCGGTCGGTAGTCGCAACTGACCATCGACCATGCCAAGACAACAGGAGTTCTCGTGATACGTACGCATGAGGCCGGCACGCTGCGCTCGTCGCACGCCGGCCAGACCGTGACGCTGGCCGGCTGGGTCGCGCGCCGCCGCGACCACGGCGGGGTGGCCTTCCTCGACCTGCGGGACGCGTCCGGCGTCGCGCAGGTGGTGGTGCGCGACGAGGAGGTGGCGCACAACCTCCGCAACGAATACTGCATCAAGGTCACCGGCCAGGTTGCCGAGCGGCCGGAAGGCAATGCCAACGACGCTATCCCGACCGGCGCGATCGAGGTCATCGCCGACGAGTTGGAGGTGCTGTCGGAGGCGGCGCCGCTGCCGTTCCAGATCGACGACCACGTCGACGTCGGCGAGGACGTACGGCTGAAATACCGCTATCTCGACCTGCGCCGCACCGCGCCGGGACGCGCGATCCGGCTGCGCAGCGAGGTCAGCCGTACGGCCCGCGAGGTGTTGCACCGGCACGACTTCGTCGAGATCGAGACGCCGACGATGACCCGCTCGACGCCGGAAGGCGCGCGCGACTTCGTGGTGCCGGCACGGCTGCGGCCGGGCTCCTGGTATGCGCTGCCGCAGTCGCCGCAGCTGTTCAAGCAGCTGCTGATGGTCGGTGGCATGGAGCGCTATTACCAGATCGCGCGGTGCTATCGCGACGAGGACTTCCGCGCCGACCGGCAGCCGGAGTTCACCCAGCTGGACATCGAGATGTCCTTCGTGGAGCAGGACGACGTCATCGCGCTCACCGAGGAGCTGCTGGCCGCGCTGTGGCGGCTGATCGGCCACGAGGTGCTGACGCCGATCCCGCGGATCACGTACGCGGACGCCATGAGCCGCTATGGCACCGACAAGCCGGACCTGCGGTTTGGCCTGGAGCTGACCGACATGACGGCGTACTTCGCGCAGACGCCGTTCCGGGTCTTCCAGGCGCCGTACGTCGGTTCCGTGGTGATGGCCGGCGGTGCCTCGCTGCCGCGGCGGCAGTTCGACGCGTGGCAGGAGTGGGCCAAGCAGCGCGGTGCGCGCGGCCTGGCGTACGTGACGTTCCTGGAGGACGGCACGCTCGGCGGTCCGGTCGCCAAGAACCTGTCCGAGTCCGAGCGCGCCGGCCTGGCCGCGGCCACCGGTGCGCAGGTCGGCGACGCGGTCTTCTTCGGCGCCGGCGACCCGTCGTCGGCGCGCGCTCTGCTTGGCGCGGCGCGGGTCGAGATCGGTCACCGCCTCGGCCTGATCGACGAGAGTGCCTGGTCGTTCGTGTGGGTCGTCGACGCGCCGCTGTTCGAGCCGGCCGAGGCCGCGGTCAGCGCCGGCGACGTGGCGGTCGGCAGCGGCAAGTGGACCGCCGTGCACCACGCCTTCACCTCGCCGAAGCCGGAGTGGATCGACTCCTTCGACAAGGACCCCGGCAACGCGCTGGCCTACGCGTACGACATCGTCTGCAACGGCAACGAGATCGGCGGCGGCTCCATCCGTATCCACAACCGCGACGTGCAGAAGCGGGTCTTCGAGATCATGGGTCTGGGTGAGGACGAGGCGCAGGAGAAGTTCGGCTTCCTGCTCGACGCCTTCCAGTACGGCCCGCCGCCGCACGGCGGCATCGCCTTCGGCTGGGACCGGATCACCGCGCTGCTGGCCGGCTCGGACTCGATCCGGGACGTGATCGCGTTTCCGAAGACCGGCGGCGGTTTCGACCCGCTGACCGGTGCTCCGGCGCCGATCACCGCGCAACAGCGCAAGGAAGCCGGCATCGACGCCAAGCCGGAATAGGCCGTACGGTCTTCCGCCTGCTCCTCTCGTGATGCGTGCGGGGGACCTGTCGCCGTCCATCCACGAAAGCTAAGGTGAGGCTTGCCTTAGTGGATGGAGGGATGATGGCGATCGACAGGCGTACGGTGCTGGCCGGCCTCGGTGGCGCGGGACTGCTCGGTCTGACGGCGTGCGGTTCGGGTCAGACCGGCGGTGCCGCGGCGGACGGCGTGCGGATCCGGCACAAGTTCGGCATCACCACGGTCGCCAGAAAGCCGCGGCGCGTCGTCTCGCTCGGCACCACGGACCACGACGTCGCGCTCGAGCTCGGCGTCACGCCGGTGTCGATCGCCAACTTCGTCGGTACGCCGACCGGCGTCGGACCGTGGGCCGAGAGGCAGCTCGGCAGGGCGCGGCCGCAGCTGTACGTCAACGGCACCAGCGACATCAGCCTCGAAGGCGTCGCCAAGCTGCGGCCGGATCTCATCCTGGCGGTGCAGAACGACCTCACCAAGGACCGCTACGACAAGCTCAGCCAGCTCGCGCCGGTGGTCGCCGCGCCGGCCGGCTACATCGACTGGGGTGTGCCGTGGGACAAACAGGCGCGGGCGATCGCGACCGCGCTGTGGCAGCAGTCGCGCGCCGACGGGCTGGTGGCCGGCGTCAACGACCGGTTTTCCCAAGCCAGGAAGGCGAATCTGGCGTTCGCCGGCAAGACCGTGGTCGTTGCGTCGGTCTACAGCGCCGCGGCCGGCACATACAACGCCTACACCCGTCAGGACGGCCGCATGCAGTTCATGGCGGCACTGGGACTGAAGCCGGCGCCGAGGGTCGACGCGCTCGGCACCAGCCGGTTCACCGTGCCGATCAGCCGCGAGAAGGCCGACCTGATGGAGGCCGACCTGGTGGTGATCATCTCTTTCGACGCGACGTCCGCGAAAGCCGTCGACACCGACCAGATTTTCAACGGTCTCAATGTGGCCAGGCGCAAGGCGGTGATCCGGTTGAGCCTGCAGGACGAGGGATTGGCCATGTCCTGCAACGACGTGCTGAGCATTCCGTACGCTTTGGACCGCCTCGTGCCGAAAATGGCGGCCGCGCTCCACTGACGACTGAGGTTGGTAATTCCTTGCCGTCAATCGCCGCCACGAAGTTTTTAATGACCGAAGACTAGAGACAAGTACGGCCGTCACCCGCTAGCGTTCCCTCAGCTCACAGAGGGGAGTCTTCGTGTCGATACGACAGGTTGGGGCCAGCGCCGTCACCGCGCTGCTGGTCGGTGCCGGTCTGGTGGCGGCCTCGCCGGTGACGGCCGCCGCGAACGGCGTGTCGCAGGCCGACTTCGCGACCGCGTCGGCCGCGTCCGGAGTGCCGGAGCCGGTGCTGCTTGCGGTGTCCTATCTGGCGTCGCAATGGGACAGCCACGCCGGCAAGCCGTCGACCGCCGGCGGCTACGGACCGATGCACCTCACCGACATGACAACGCTGCGCGCCGACTACGCGCGTACGCACAAGGGTGACTTCGGCGACGACGCGCGCGGCGACACCAGTCGTCCGGCCACGGCGCCGGCGGCCACCACCAAGGCAGTGCCGACCGCGGCCAAGGACGACACGCTGCCGCGCGCCGCGAGCCTGCTGCACGTGCCGGCGAGCACGTTGCGCACGGACGCACGCCAGAACCTGCTCGGCGGTGCGGCGGTGCTGGCCGCGCAGGCCAGGCAGCTCGGCCACGGCACGCTGCCGTCGTCGGTCGCCGGCTGGTATCCGGCGGTCAAGGCCGTCACCGGCAGCGACTCCTACGCCGCGGACGTCTTCGACGTGATTCGCACCGGCGCCAGTCGTACGACCGCCGAGGGGCAGACCATCACGCTCGCCGCCGATCGCTCCGTCGCGGCGCAGGGCGCGCCCAACCAGCCCGGCACCGACTGCCCGGCCCGGCTCGGCTGCGACTTCCAGCCGGCCGCGTACAAGCTCAACGGCGACGGCACCGACAAGGGCAACTACGGCAACTACGACACCGCCGACCGGCCGCGCACCAACCGGATCAACACGGTCGTCATCCACGACACCGAAGAGACGTACGCGGACTCGATCGCGATCTTCCAGAACCCGCTGAAATTCACCTCCGCGCATTATGTGTTGCGGTCGGCCGACGGTCACGTGACGCAGATGGTGCGTACGAAGGACGTGGCCTGGCAGGCCGGCAACTGGTACGTCAACACGCACTCGGTCGGCATCGAGCACGAGGGCTACGCCGACGCCGGCGGCAGTTGGTACACCGAGGAGCTGTATCGGTCGTCGTCGCGGCTGGTGCGCTATCTGGCGCAGCGCTATGGCATCCCGCTGGACCGCCAGCACATCATCGGCCACGACAATGTGCCGAGCCTGACGCAGCGCGGCGTGGCCGGCATGCACTGGGACCCGGCGGCGTACTGGGACTGGCAGCACTACTTCGACCTGCTCGGCGCGCCGCTGCGCGGCTGGGGCCACGGCCGCTCGTCGGTGGTCATGATCCTGCCGTCGGACCGGCGGACCGAACCGCTGATGTCCTGTCCGGACACCGGTCCGAGCGTACCGATCCCCGGCACCGGCACCTCGACCGTCCAGCTGCACACGGCACCGTCCGACAGCGCGCCGCTGATCTCCGACCCGGCGCTGCATCCGGACGGCAGCCCCGGCACCACCAGGCACTGCGACTGGGGTGACAAGGTCAGCACCGGCCAGATCTACGCGGTGGCCGAGCGCCGCGGCGACTGGACGGCGATCTGGTACGACGGCTTCGAGGGATGGTTCCGGGACAGCCGCCAGGCACCCGCGACCGTGTCCACGCACGCCGTGTTGGTGACGCCGAAACCGGGCCTGGCCTCGATCCCGGTCTACGGCGGCGCCTATCCCGACGCCAGCGAGTATCCGGCCGAGATCCCGCCGAACACCGTGTCGCCGCTGCAGTACAAGCTGCTCGCCGGCCAGAAGTACGCCTTCGGCGGCGTCGGTCCGACCGAGTACTACTACGCCCCGACCATCGACAAGTCGCTGCCGCTGGACCACACCGTCGTACGCGGGAAGACGGTGTTCTACGAGATCCAGCTCGGCCACCGGGTCGGCTATGTGAAGGCCGCGGACGTGCGGTTCACCGTCGGTTAGCGGTGACGCGGGACGGGTTCCACGCCACCACGTAGGCTCGTGGCGTGGAACCCGAAAGCCTGTTCGACTCGGCCGCCGAGGACGCGGCGGCGAAGGTGGCACCGCTGGCCGTACGGATGCGGCCGCGCACTCTCGACGAGCTGATCGGCCAGCGGCACCTGTTGCATCCCGGCTCGCCGTTGCGGCGGTTGGTGGAGGGCGACGCGCCGCTGTCGGTGATCCTGTGGGGTCCGCCCGGCAGCGGCAAGACGACGATCGCGCAGATCGTCTCCGCCGCGACCAGCCGGCGGTTCGCGGCGCTGTCGGCGCTCAACGCCGGCGTCAAGGAGGTGCGCGCGGTCATCGAGAGCGCCAAGCGCGAGCTGGGATTCAACGGCAAGCAGACGGTGCTGTTCATCGACGAGGTGCACCGGTTTTCCAAGACACAGCAGGATTCGCTGCTCGGCGCGGTCGAGGACCGTACGGTCACGCTGATGGCCGCCACCACCGAGAACCCGTCGTTTTCCGTGGTGTCGCCGTTGCTTTCCCGGTCGCTGCTGCTGACATTGCAGGCGCTCACTGACGACGACATCGGTGATGTTCTCGACCGCGCCCTCACCGATCAGCGCGGGCTGAACAACGCGGTGACGATCTCCGCGCAGGCGCGCGATCACCTCGTCCGCCTTGCCGGCGGCGACGCGCGGCGCGCGCTCACGACACTGGAAGCCGCCGCCGGATCGGCTCTGGCGCTGGGAAAAGCCGAGATCGACCTGGAGGTCGCGGAGAAGGCGGTCGACACCGCCGCGGTGAAATACGACCGTGACGGCGACCAGCATTACGACATCGTTTCGGCGTTCATCAAGAGCATGCGCGGGTCGGATGTGGACGCGGCGCTGCACTGGCTGGCACGGATGCTGGTCGCGGGGGAGGACCCGCGGTTCATCGCGCGGCGGCTGATGATCTTCGCCAGCGAGGACATCGGCATGGCCGACCCGACCGCGCTGCAGACGGCGGTCGCGGTTGCGCAGACCGTACAGTTGGTCGGACTGCCGGAGGCACAGCTCAACCTCGCGCACGGCGTCGTACACCTTGCCACCGCACCGAAGTCCAACGCCGTCACCACGGCGATCGGTGCGGCGACCGCGGACGTACGCGCCGGCAAGACAGGCGCCGTGCCGCCGGCCCTCCGCGACGCGCACTACGCCGGCGCCAAGCGGCATGGCCACGGCGAGGGTTATGTCTATCCGCACAACGAATCCGCCGGTGTGGCGCGGCAACAGTACGCGCCGGACGACCTCGTCGGCGTCGATTACTACGAGCCGACGCGCCGCGGCCGCGAGTCCGAGATCGCCGACCGGCTGCCCAAACTCCGCAAGGTCATCCGCGGCGAGGACTAGTGTCCCGAGTCGGGACGCTAGGGCCTGTTTCGAAGTCCCACCGCGGCGATAGCCGAGCCGCTGTCACATCTGTCTCGGGCCGCCTGACGGCACGGCGAAACGGCCCACGTGGCGCTGCCACAGGCCGGGCGGTCCCGCCGCACCGCCAGACGACGTTTGGATCTCTACTCTCATCCACGTGGGACTTCGAAACTGCTAGCCGCGACACGGCAATATGGTCCGGTTCGTCGAGTGCGGTATTTTTTTTGGCCCCATTCGACGCCGAGTGGTGTCAGATACGCCACTCGCGCTGTAATACATGTTTAACAAGACACCAAATATGGACATTTAGCGCTCCACGGCACGTCAATCTCGCCGGCTGCCGTACTTTCAGCGCCGTTGGACGTCCAACGCGGCGAAAATCCCGGCACTCGACGCGAGACAGCCCTCTTGCCACACGTATGTCCGGTTTGAAGCAACAGCGGAACCCCGCGCCCTCCCCCTTGAGGTCGCCCGCCGCGAAGGCGAAGCCACCCCCAACGCAACAATCAGGGAAGCCCCAACTACTCCAAACGCAATGAAACATACCCAGCCACCGAGAATTCACAGACCCTGAGGCGCATTTGACTGACCTGACGAGCGACCGCGAGGTGCTGCCGCCAAGTGACCGACCAGCGAGGCTTGCTGGCAGCGAGCACAGGTGCGTGACGGTGGCACACTGCACGCGTGACGAACCCGACCGTGACCCGTGCGTCGCCGGCTGTCCGGATGGTTGCGCTCGCGATGCTCGCACCGGCCGGCCTGGCGTGGCTGTTGACGCTCGTCCTGCCGTCATTGCTGACGGTGATCACCAGCTTCGAGCGCAACAACGCGCTGAGCCGGCCGAGCTTCGCCGGCCTGACGAACTACGGCCAGCTGCTGCCGGACACGCTGTTGTCGCTCGCCGCGGGAGTGGCCGTGGCGATCGTCCCGGTGATCGTTGTCGCGGTGGTCGCGCCGCTGGCCGCGGCCGGAGCGCAGCGGTCAGGCGCCGGCGGCCAGCGCATCGTACGCATCGCCTTCTGCGTCGGCATCGCCTCCTTCGCACCGGCCGCGTTTTCCGCGTCGCTGCTGGCCACGCTCGGATTTCTCGGTGGCGGACTGCTGGCGATCGTGCTCGTGACCGCGATCGCGAGCGTCGCGGCACTCCTCGGCATCGGCGGCCTGGCGAGCCTGGCCGCGCTGCGTAGCCCCGGACCGCGCGCCGTGCTGCTGGTGGCCGGCTTGGCCGCCATCGCGACGCTCGCGTACGTCCTGCAGAGCTTCACCTTCGGCTATGTCTTCGGCGGCCGGTCGGGTCCGACGACGCCGGCGGCGCTGATTTTCCGTACGAGCGTGGTGTATTACCAGTTCGGCGCGGCAGCCGTGCCGGCGACCGCCCTCGGCGTCGTGCTCGGCCTGCTCGGCATCGGCGCTCTCGCGCTGATCCTGGCCAGCCGGATGCGGATCTCAGTCGGTGAGGCGGCGGCCTCCGGCCGCAAGACAGTCGGTTACATCGCCGTCGCGGCCGCCGTGTTGGTCGTCGTGGTCGCGCAACTGCCGTGGATCATCGCCAGTTTCGGTGGCGGCCATCCGGTG
Source organism: Fodinicola acaciae (assembly GCF_010993745.1). Taxonomy (NCBI): domain Bacteria; kingdom Bacillati; phylum Actinomycetota; class Actinomycetes; order Mycobacteriales; genus Fodinicola; species Fodinicola acaciae. Next base: position 2,256,409 of record NZ_WOTN01000001.1, on the reverse strand, counting down.
ACGAACCCGTTTCTCACTCTGCTGAACACGATCGGTCCGTCGTTCCTGTCGGCTACTGTCCAGGTCGGACTGGCCTTCCTCGGCGGCTTCGGCATCGGCGGGCTGCGGCCGCTCGGCCGCTTCAGCGAGCTGCTGCTGATCCCGTTCGCGCCGTGGTTGTTCGTCACCGCCGCACCGCTCAGTGTCGCCGACTTCCAGATCGCGCACGCCGTCGGCAGCCTCAACACCTGGATCGGCCTGATCTCACCGGTGCTGGTCAACGTGCCGGCGCTGGTCTTCTTCACGCTGCTTTTCGCCGGTCAACGCGCGCGTTCCGGTGGCGACCTGTTCGGTACGGTCATCGTGCCTGCGCTGCCGGCGGCCGCGGCGGTGTGGATGATCAGCTGGCTGGTGGAGTCGGTCGCCACCGTGTGGCCGCTATTGGTCGGCTCCGACCAGAAGGTGTGGACCGGTGCGGTGAACGCGATCGCCGGTGCGCAGCAGTACGTGTCGCGCATCGACCCGGTCAGTCTGTGGCTGGCCGCGCCGCTGGGTGTCCTCGCGCTCGTGGTGCTCGCGGCGCTCCAACTCACGCACCTGCACAGGCTCCAGATCACCCTCGGGGATGCTCCGCAGCCGACCGGACCAAGATCACCCGAGCCGGACACGGCAGTGACCCGGCACGGGCCGTAATCGGCATCACGATAGGGTTTGCACTCTAACCAGCGCAGGTTAGAGGTCGGAGAAAGGGTGTGACGACCCGTGCAGATCACGTTCGGTGAGATCGCCGGACTCATCGCGGCAATCGCCTTCCTGTTGCTCGTCGGCGCGATCGCGGTGCCGTTGCTCAAGCTTGGCCGTACGGTGGACCAGGCCACTCGAGCGCTCACCCAGGTCGCCGACGGCCTGGGCCCCACCCTCGCCAACATCAACACGACGATCGACGGCGTCAATGAGACCCTGGTGGGGGTGAACGGCCAGCTGGTCAAGGTCGACGTGATGACCACGCACGTCCAGCAGGTCACCACCAACGCGGCGGCCATGACGACGTTGTTCGCGTCGACCGTCGGCGGTCCGCTGGTGCGGGTCGCGGCGGTGACGTACGGGGTGCGGCAAGCCATCGCCAGCCGGCGCGACGCAGAATTGCAGAGGGAGGCGACCGCGCGCATCAAGGCCGAGAAGAAGGCCGCGCGGCGCGCGCGTCGCTCGCGATAGCGGTAAAGGCGATATGAGAGAAGGAAACAGGACCATGCG